>CAYWOB010000031.1:0-11820 GCA_964459815.1 uncultured Candidatus Saccharibacteria bacterium | reverse complement strand
AAATATGTTGTGCGACTCCTTAGCGGCTCATAAAACATCAGCCGCTTTTTTATTTTTATTTGACTTATCTTAAAAATCATCAGCTATCTTCTGATGATTTAATACAAAACTATCGGCTTACCCGTAGTTTCATCTTGTTTAATAGCCACCTCAATACCATAAACCTTTTGAATATTCTCTGCAATTAAAACCTCTTCGGTTCTGCCAGTCATAAATATCTTGCCGCAAGACATTAAAACCAGTTTATCGCAGTAGCGGCTCGCTAAATTAAGATCATGTAAAACCGCCAGAATCGTAACCCCATTTTCTTTATTCAACCTTGAAAAGACATTAAATATTTTGATTTTATGATTAATATCCAGATAATTAGTCGGCTCATCAAGTAAAATAATTTTTGGTGTTTGAGCTAAGCACTGGGCAATGAATACCCTTTGCCTCTCTCCACTGCTTAATTCTGTAATCGGCCTTTCTTGAAATTGAAGAGTGTCAGTAGTCTCCATTGCTCTTCGGGCAATTTCTAGGTCTTCTTTTTCTTCCCGTTCAAAACGACTCAAAAAAGGCGCCCTCCCCATTAAAACTACTTCCCAAGCTGTAAAATCAAAACTAACTGGCCCATTCTCCGAAACCACAGCTATTTTTTTAGCTAATTCTTTTGGTTTCCAGTCACTCTGGCCTGTAATTAAAATCTTTCCTCCATCTGGTTTTAGAACCTGACAGATGTTTTTCAAAAGTGTAGTCTTCCCTGATCCATTAGGACCAATAATGCCAACAAATTCGCCAGAGTTTATTTGAAGATTAATATCCTCTAGTACCTTTTTAGTATTATAACTAAAACTTACATTTTTAATTTGAATCATAGCATTATCTCTTTCTTTCTCTTTAATAAAAATAAAAAGAAAGGACCACCAAATATAGCGGTAATCACACCTACTGGAATTTCTGCAGGCGAGATAATTGTCCGGCCTACTAAATCAGCCAAGGTTAGAAAGATGCCCCCGGCCAAGACAGAGGCAATAATTAAAACCCGATGATCCGGACCTACTATTAATCGCATAATATGCGGAATAATTAAACCCACAAAGCCAATTAATCCTGTGATTGCCACTACTGCCCCGGTGATAAGAGAAGTGACAACAAATAATATCTTTTTTACCATTTCTACTTCTACACCTAAATGTTGGGCTCCTTCTTCTCCTAAAGAAATAATGTTCAAATCTCGACTAAAAAAATAAGCAATAAACAAACCTACCAATACCAAAAATCCAGCAATAATAATTAAGGTGATATTAGCCTCGGATAAATTTCCCATTAACCAAAGAATGATTTGGCCCATACTCTCTCCCTTTAAAGAAGCAATAAGAGTAATTAAGGCGGAGAGAAAAACGCTTACAATCACGCCAGCTAAAAGCAATGTTTTAACCGGAACCTTATAACCTGTTCTAGCAAGAGTATAGACCAAGAACATTGTTAAGACTGCTCCTAAAAATCCTGCTAAAGAAATTAAACTAATTAAACCTAAAACAATAGCGAGTGTGGCTCCGAGTGCTGCTCCCGAAGAAACGCCAATAATGTAAGGGTCAGCCAAAGGATTTCTTAAAAGCGCCTGCAAGATTACACCCGCCAAGGAAAGAGCCATACCCGTAATAATTGCTAAAACCGTCCGCGGAAAACGAATATGCAAAATAATATTTTCATGCATAATATTGATATCGTTATAATCAATAAAATGCAGCTTGGCCAAAAAAATTTTCAGTATCTCACCAAAAGAAAGATCAGCTGGGCCAACAGAAACAGAAATAAAGGCTACCAAAATTAAAACCACTGTTAAAAAAATTATTAAGATTGAATGCTTCATATTTTTTAAAACAAGTCAGGATGTAAAATTTTGGCTATCTGTTCCAAAGCATCAATAATCCTTGGGCTCGGCCTGGAGATGATATCAGGATCTATAGTAAAAACCTTTTTATTTTTCACTGCGGAAACAGCCTGCCAGCCTGCTAATTTATAAACTGCTGCCGGGTCGCTCCCTTCAAAAGCTAAAAAAATCACATCAGGATTAGCATTAATTACTGATTCTGGGTCAACCGTATTTACTTGATTCCAATCCCCTTCAATGCTCACTGCATTCTTCCCACCGGCAAGTTCAATAACCTGATAAATCAATGTATCTTTAGGAGCTGTCCAAAGAGGATCATTCCAGATTTCTAGAAAAACTTTCGGCTTCTGGCTATCCGATAGATTACTGGCTTTTTCTTGGATAATCTTTATCCTTTGTTCTAAACTAGTTATTAAATCTTGAGCTGTTTGAGGTTTCCCGGTTAATATCCCAAAATTTTTGATTTCAGTTAATAAATCCTCTACTGTTTTTGCTTCTGATACATAAACTTTAACACCCAACCCCTCTAGCCTCTCGACCATTTGCATCTGCACCCCACTAGCAGCAAAAACCAAATCCGGATTTAAAGAAATAATCTTTTCTAAATTAGGAGTGGCAAACCCACCCACTTTTTCCTTTTGTGCTACTTTTTCCGGAGGATAGTTACAATAATCTGTAATCCCAACGATTTCTTGATCTAAACCTAGAGCAAAAAGAATCTCTGTATTAGAAGGAGCAAGAGAGATAATCCTTTGTGGCTTTTGAGTAAGAGTAACTTCTTTTCCTCTGGAATCTACAGCAGAAAGTTTAACTTGTTCGGGAATAAAAGTCTCCTGTTTTGGATTCTCTTGTATGCGCCAAATTACTAAACCTAATGCGAGAATAATCACTACTCCACAAATGATTAACCAAAAAAATTTTTTCATAAGTTTAATCTCTTTAAATTTATAAATTCAAAAAATTGACGCTATAAACAGTAATCAAAGTTACTACTTCTACTACTTCAATAATCGCCCCATAAGTATCACCCGTCATCCCTCCTATCTTTTTATTAATCCATCTAGTCAACCAAAACAGAACTCCGAAGACTATTAACAAAGTAATAATCCCTTTTAACCGCAGTAACAAACCAGATAAAATAATAATCAAGATAGTAGCCCCTATAAATCCCCTTTTACTCACTGACTTAGCAAATACTTTTCCTAAACCCCCTCCCTCTCGCCTTGCATAAGGATAGAGCCAGGCACTGTAAATCACTGTCCAGCGGGATAAAGCCGGCATTAAGATTAAAACCGGCCAGCGAATATCAGATTGAATTTCATTTAGAAAAAAAAGTTTTAATAATAAAAGAAGAACCAGTGCCACAGTGGCAAAACTTCCCACCCTGCTGTCTCGCATAATTTCTAAAATTCTATTTTTATTCTGGCCAGAAAAAAGACCATCCATTGAATCCATGAAGCCATCTAAATGTAGGGCACCAGTAATTACAACTAATGCAACCAAAATCACTAGATTAACAAGAGAACCAGGGAAAAAAGGTTTCAAAATAAAATCAATAGCCACTAATACTGATCCAATTAAAATACCTACTAATGGAAAATAAATAATTGATCGCGCTAATTTTCGCTGATCTTCCACACCCTTCACCTTTCCTAAAGGTATAATGGTTAAAAATTTTAAGGCTGTTAAAAAAGACTTCATGATGCTCTATTTATTTTTTCTATCTTCTTAATATCAATTGGAATGCCTGCAAACATTGCATAAAATTTATAAGAGGCCTTAGCAAAGATTTGATTCACCTTGCCTAAAATGTCACGGTAATCTCGGCCCAATTTATTTTCAGGATGAACACTGCAGCCAACCTCATTGGAAACAACGATAATGTCAGAGTGTGATTTTTTAACTGCACTTATAATCTTTTCTATGTGATCTAAAATTTTAACCTCTGGTAAATGCATCAAATGAGCAATATAAATAGTTAAACAATCTATTAAAATAATTTTACTTTTCTCCTCTCTAATCTTTTCATCTAAATTATTTTGAACTTCTATTGTCTTCCAATTTCGCGGCCGCATGGATTTATGGACAATAATTCTAGCCTTCATCTCTTTATCTATAGGAAGAGCCGTGGCAATAAAAGTAACCTTTTTGCCTGATTTTCTAGCTAACTGAAGAGCAAAGCGGCTTTTTCCTGACCTTGCGCCGCCTAAAATAAAAATTAATTTTCCCATAAAACACCATTTAATAAAGAAATAATCTTTGAGTGATGATAAATCTCAATAATATTAATTGCTCCTATGTCCTGCTTAATTTGCCAGAAATAATCAAGAGGCAAATTTAAAAGACTGCAAATTATCATCCTATTTACACCCCCATGAGAGACAATCACTATTGTTCCTTCTCTTCTGTTGAGAATTTTTCCCAACGCCTTCTTGACTCTATTCTTAAACTTTCCAAAAGATTCTCCTCCCGAAATTTTGGTCCCCAGAGGATTAGTAAGATATTCTCGCGCCAGGGTAGGATATTTTTTTTGAATCTCACTAAATGTCTTTCCCTCCCAGCAGCCAAAATGGAATTCATTTAACCCTCCCTCTTTCTGAATCTTGATACGATGAGGTTTCGCAATGAGAGTAGCCGTCTCGCAAGCGCGTTTTAAATTGCTGGAATAAATAGCAGAAATATTTTTATTTTTTAAGTAATACGAAATATGTTCAGCTTGCTTATAACCTTTTCGATTAAGGCTAAAATCGGTTGATCCTAAATACTTTTTTTGATCATCCCCTCTAGCAGTTGTGTGTCTAATCAAGATTAATTCCATCATTTTTATTAATTATCTTAAAACCCACTATCTTTCGAGTGGGTTTATCTAGAAAATATAAAATAGTACTTTTCCCTTTAGCTCGAAGAGAAAAAATTAGTTAAAGATGCAGAATCAGTATTCTGGCTTAAAGCCAAAAAATTAGGCTTTTCACAGTTGCGGTACAGCACCTGATTTTTTATCCACCAAAATTAAGGCAGATAAACAGGATTTTCCTGATCAACCCAAAACCTTTAGGAATAGTTTTAGGACTGCATCTTTTTAAAAAATAACATTCACAAGATGGATCTCTAATATATCTTGATTTTTTTTCTCTGTCAAACCATCACGAATTAAGTCTTTTTACTAAATGCTACTACAGCAGCCGAGACTAAAACTGTAGAAAAAATAACTAAAAATAATACATTAATATAGATAGGATACAAAATCAAACGTTGTGCAATCTGGGGCGAAATAACGGCGCTAAGAAAAACCTGCCGCATTGCATCTACGCCATAGGTTAAAAGATCAAATCGTGAAACTACCATCATCCAACTTGGCACATCTGTTAGAGGGAAAAAAGCACCGGAGAGAAAAAACATTGGAAAAACTAAAATCTGCATTAAGAGTCCAAAACTTTCCGTAGTCTTCATTAAAGAAGCAATGAACAAACCAATCCCCGCAATGGCAAAAGAAAGAAGCAGCATCAAGAAAAAAATTTCAGGAATCATTAGAAGATGCAGATGCAAACCAATGAAAGGGGCAATTACTAATAAAATCAATCCTTGTAGAGCAGCAATCGTTGTCGCCCCCAAAGTCTTGCCAATCGCAATTGCTGTACGCGAAACCGGAGCGACTAGAATTTCCTTCAAAAAACCAAATTCCCGATCCCAGACTGTAGAAATTGTAGAAAAAAACGCTACTCCCATTACACTCATTGCGATAATCCCTGGATACATAAACTGAATAAAATCCACACCAAAATCTCCTCGCTTGAGAATATTGCTTAACCCTGATCCAAAAATCACTAAAAACATCAGGGGTTGAAAAAGGGTGGAAAAAATCCGAGTTTTATCCCGCCAATATCGGATAATTTCACGCTGCCAAATTGTAATAATAGGTTGAACAAAATGCATATTTTACAAAGTTTATCTTTTAATGTCTGTGCATTCTCCTATGAGCGCGCATCCGTTCCTTTGCAGAGGCTTCTTCCTCGCGGATAGCACGACCAGTAAGACGCAAAAAAACATCGTCCAAAGTGGGCTTGCGCAGCGCAATAGAATCAATTTGAGTATCTAATTCATTAAAAAGACGCGGTAAAAATTTTTCACCGTCTTGCACTTCTAACTGCATAATTTGGCCCCTTTCCTTCACCCCTGTTTGGTATCGCGTTTGTAATTCTTCTTTTAATCTTTCTTTGTTTCCACTTTTCATTTCAATAATATCGCACCCTACTTTCCTCTTTAAATTTGCTGGTGTATCCAGAGCAACCAACTTGCCATAGTCAATAATCCCAATCTGATCGCAATATTCAGCTTCATTCATATAATGAGTAGTCATAAAAATAGTCATTGCCCGCTCTTTTTTTAATTTCAAAATGTACTCCCAAAGATGTGCCCGCGTTTGAGGATCAAGACCTATGGTTGGTTCATCCAAAAAAAGTACCTGCGGATAATGAATTAAACCCCGTGCAATCTCTAAACGACGTTTCATTCCCCCTGAAAAATTCCTGACAATGTCTCTGCGGCGGTTCCAAAGATCAACAAGCTCTAACACTTCTTTCATTCGTTTTTGATATTCCGCCTTAGGCACGCCGTAGAGCTTAGCATGAAAACGCAAATTCTCTTCGCTCGTCAAATGATCATCTAAAGAAGGATCCTGAAAGACAAGCCCGATGGATTTACGCACTTTATCCCTTTCTAAAAGAACATCAAAATGATTTACATAAGCCCTTCCTGCTGTTGGAGCAAGAAGCGTAGAAAGGATATTAATCGTCGTGGACTTGCCTGCTCCATTCGGCCCTAAGAAGCCAAAAATCTCTCCTTTTTGAACATTAAAAGAAAGAGTATTCACTGCTGTGACTTCGCCGAATCTCTTGGTTAAATTTTGGACTTCAATAATGTTCATATTTTTTAAGCCAATCTAGCGTTCTTATTATACATTAAATTATTAATATTGCAAAATCGCATCTTTTTACAATTTCTGTTATAATAATCCATATGAATATTGAAGTGGAAATTAAAATTCAACTAAATAACCTCCAAGACATGCGTCAAAAATTAAAGACCCTGGGAGGCAGCTTAAAAAAATCTTTGCATCAGATTGATGATTATTATGTTCCCTGCCACCGTGATTTCTTCGCCGCCAAACCTTGGCCCGTGGAGTGGCTCCGCATTAGAAAAAATCCCGACCGCGCGATCTTTGAATATGATAGATCCATTATCCGCCGCAAAGATGGAGCTCAAGATTATGCCGAAGAATATGAAGTAGAAATTAAAGATCCTAATGCATTACGGCAAATTTTAAAATTTTTGGATTTTAAAAAAGTTGTTACCGTGGATAAACAAAGAGAATATTGGCAATGTGGCAGTTTTGAAATTGCTCTGGATAAAGTGAAAAACCTTGGGTACTTTGTGGAAGTGGAAGCGCAAGGCAATTTTCCCAATCCTAAAAAAGCGAGAACAGCTTGCGTGAATTTTCTCACTCAAAAATTGAAGATTAAAGATTGGTCCAAGCGACAAATTAAAACAGGATATCCGATTCTACTTTTAAAAAAGAAATAAAATTAACCAAACCAATGCCATTATTTCAGAATAAATTCCACGCCGAATCAGCACGGCTGCAAGAATATGATTATTCAATGGAAGGAGCATATTTTGTGACGATCTGTACGAGGGGCAAAGAGCATCGTTTTGGGAAAATTGTTAATGGCCAATTATTAGGCACACCGCAATCAAAAATAACCCAAAAATACTGGCTTGCTTTACCGAAACATTATCCTAATTGTGTACTGGATGAATTTGTTATAATGCCAAATCATGTTCACGGGATCATTATCATCAATAATCCCACAGTAGAGACAGGTTTAAAACCTGTCTCTACTGCCGTAAACTCTAAACATCCACTGTCTGAAATGGTACGCGCTTTTAAAACATTTTCTGCCCGCGAGATAAATATATTACAAGGCACGCAAGGTCAACCCTTTTGGCAGTCGCGATTTTACGATCATATCATCAGAAATAATTATGAACTAAATAGAATTAGACAATACATAATTGATAATCCCTTTAACTGGGGAAAAGACAGAAATAATATTGAAAATCTATACATTTAATCTTATGACAATTAAAAAGAAAATTTGGCCGGCGTATTTTAAAAAGGTCACTAGCGGCAAAAAGAAATTTGAGTTACGCTTAGCAGATTTCAAAATCAAAGAGGGCGATATCTTGATTTTAGAAGAATGGGATCCCAAAACTGAAAAATACACCGGTCGCAAAATTAAAACCCGCGCGACTTATATCTTAAAGACAAAAAATCTGCCTTTCTATTCCACAGCAGAAATTAGAAAATATGGTTGGCAGATAATTCAGATTGAACTTATAAAAACGCAAAATTCTGCGTCTCTCCATCACTATTTCCCCCGCGGCATAGAGGTCGTCAATACCGCAATTATCAAAAATAAAAAGGGTGAAATCCTGATTGCTCGCTCGCTCAAATGGTCCAATAAATGGACTCTGCCCGGCGGCCATTTGGAACCCGGCGAACATCTCCTAGTCAGCGCGCAAAGAGAAGCAAAAGAAGAAACAGGTCTTATTGTTAAACCAATTAAGATTATTAGTTTTGAGGAGTTAATCAACTCTCGCGATTTTCACCGTCCCAGCCATTTTGTTTATTATGACTGTCTCTTTGAAGTTGCTGGTGGCAAACTAAAATTGGAAAGGTCTGAATTATCCAAAGCTAAATGGGTACTCCCTGAAAGAGCCCTTGCACTTGACCTAGCTGACGGCTGTCGCAAAAGCATTCAGAATTATCTAAAAATCCAATAAAAAAGTAGAGACAGGTTTAAAACCTGTCTCTACCGAGGATTTTAAAAAACCCCTTGCTTTTTTATTTCCTTAATGTTATATTACAAACATAAGTAGGGTTTTCTCAAAGTGGTATTTATTTAAGAAAAATTTCTCTTAAAAATAAAACCCCATCAAATCAAAAGATTTGATGGGGGACCCCGGAAATAAATAAAAAACCTCCAGTGAGAAGTTAAGTCGTCCTACAAAATCTAAATAAGCAAAATAATTTCCAAAATGGCAAAAAAATTATACGTTGGTGGTTTATCCTACAATACCACGGAGGAAACCTTAAAGGATTTCTTTTCCCAAGCAGGCGCGGTTGAATCAGTAATGATTATCACAGACAAAATGTCTGGCCGCTCCAAGGGATTTGGCTTCGTGGAAATGGCCAGTGATGAAGAAGCCCAAAAAGCAATAGAAACCTTGAATGGTCAGGAGCTAGACGGACGCAGCCTTAAAATTGACGAGGCAAGACCAATGTCTGATCGGCCACGCAGAAGCGGCGGATTCGGTGGCGGACGGGGTGGCGACAGAGGCGGATATGGCGGTGGCAACAGAGACCGCGGCTGGTAATTGATTCAAAATTTCTGAAATAAAAAACCTTGTCCCCAATTTAAGGGACAAGGTTTTTGTTATTTGCCTTTTTATTGCAGAACTGATTAAAAAATTATGATGAATGAGATCCTATGGCAAGAACAACCTGAATTTATATCGCCTCATCAAAAGAGCATTAGACACTACACTTACTGACGAAAAAGCCATTGCGGCGGCGGCAATCGCTGGATTTAAAAGCCAACCTGTGAAAGGATATAAAATTCCGGCAGCCAAAGGAATACCGACAATATTGTAAAAAAATGCCCAAAAGAGATTTTGTTTAATTTTATTTAACGTGTATTTACTTAAATCAATAGCCGCGACAACATCTCGCAAATCGTCTTTAATCAAAACTATTTCCCCGGTTTCCATCGCCACATCCGTTCCTGAACCTAAAGCAATTCCTAAATCTGCTTGAGCCAAAGCCGGAGCGTCATTTATTCCGTCACCAACCATCGCCACAACATTTCCTTCGCTCTGTAATTTTCTAATCTCGGCCGATTTTTCTTGCGGCAGAACCTCGGCCAAAACTTTGTCTATGCCAACCTGTTCGGCAATAGCTTGACCGACTCTTTTGTTATCCCCGGTAATCATCGCTACTTTTTTGCCCATTTTATGAAGCATTTTAACTGCTTCTTTTGAATAATCTTTGAGAGTGTCGGCGACTGCGATAATACCGATTATATTTTTACTTGCCCCGTTAGAAATTCCATTTCTAATCGGGGTCTGTGCCAAAATCATCGCTGTTTTGCCCTGATTTTCTAATGCAACCATTTTTTCCTCTATCAAGCTTGGCTCAATTTGGTTATCAACCATCAACTTTCTGGTTCCGAAAAGTATTTTTTCATTTTCCAATTCGGCCCAGACGCCATGGCCGGGTATGGCTTGAAAATTTTTAACTTCGGAAAGATTAATCTTTTTTTCTTTAGCTTTGTTGACAATCGCTTGAGCCAAAGGATGTTCGGAATTTTTTTCCACTGACGCGGCGATTTGCAAAATTAAATTTTCGTTAATATTGTTTTTTATTTTTATCACATCGGTAACGCTTGGTTCGCCCTTGGTTAAAGTTCCTGTTTTGTCAAAAATAACAATATCTAAATTTCGGGCAATTTCCAAAGCCTTGCCGCTTTTAATTAAAATTCCGTTTTTCGCGGCCAACCCAGTTCCCATCATTACCGCAGTTGGCGTTGCCAAACCCAAAGCGCAAGGGCAAGCAATAATCAAGACCGCTACAAAAACCGTTAAGGCAAAAGCAATTGGTTGCCCTAGTAAGAGCCAAACAACAAAAGCAAAAATGGCAATGCCAATTACGGACGGAACAAAATAAAAAGAAACCTTATCTGCTAAAAGCTGGATTGGGGCTTTAGACCCCATTGCTTCCTCAACTATTTTTATAATCTGAGCCAACATTGTATCTTTGCCTACGCGAGTCGCTTTAAATTTCAAAACACCGGTTTTATTAATGGTTGCACCGATTACTTCATCGCCTTTTTTCTTTTCCATCGGCATACTTTCGCCGGTAATCGCTTTTTCATCAACGCCGGAATAGCCGTCAACAACAATTCCGTCAACGGGAATTTTCTCTCCGGGCTTAACCAAAATAATATCACCGACTTTTACCTCGGAAATCGGTACTTTTATTTCT
The DNA here is from genome assembly GCA_964459815.1 of uncultured Candidatus Saccharibacteria bacterium. Lineage (GTDB taxonomy): Bacteria > Patescibacteriota > JAQUNI01 > JAQUNI01 > JAQUNI01 > JAQUNI01. The sequence continues at coordinate 841 of CAYWOB010000031.1, read as the reverse complement.
TCATAATTTTCCGCTTGGAATTTTGAATTTGGAATTTGTTTGGGATTTGGGATTTGGGATTTGGGATTTGCCGCAACACCGTTGCAGTCTTTGGCTGAAGCCCGATCAATTTTTTAATCGCTTCACTGGTTTTTCCTTTGGTTATCGCTTCAAGATATTTCCCCAAAGAAATGAAAACTAAAATTAAAGCCGCGCTTTCGTAATATAAATGATTGCCGGTAAAGTCGGGTTTAAACCAAACCAAAAGAGAAATAATCAAACTGTATAAATAAGCGGCCAGAGTTCCGGTTTCAATCAGAGAATCCATATTGGGATTTCGCTGAATCAACTTTTTCAAACCTGAAGCATAAATAGGATAATTAACAATCATAATAGCGGTGGTCAATAAAAACTGAATAACAATTTCAGCTTTTATAGATAACGACGGCACAGGAAGACCGATCATTTTACCCATTACTAAATAAAGAATCGGCAGACCCAAAACTACTGAGAAAATAAAAGTATTTCTTAATTTTTTAATTTCTTGTGCCTTTGTCTCCTTGCGATGGTCGTGCATTTCTTCCTCAATAGTTTCTTCTGTTGCTTTATATCCCAATTTCTCAATAATATTTTCAACCTTGGCGATATCAATTTTAGCATCATCAAATTCTAAATAAAGTTTCTCGGAGGCCAAATTAACATTAGCAGATTTAACGCCCCTTTCTTTTTTTAGGGCATTTTCAATAACCCTAACGCAGGAAGCGCAATGCATTCCTTTAATGTTGAAAATGATTTTACGGATCATAATAACTACATTCAATTTGCAAGTGCAACTGAATGATTGGTTGAATGATTAAAAAGA
>CAYWOB010000030.1:0-11890 GCA_964459815.1 uncultured Candidatus Saccharibacteria bacterium | reverse complement strand
TAGAAAAGCTCTCTGACAAAAATATTGGTTTTTTGAATTGCGAGCAAGTGAAAAAAGTGGTATAATCCAGCTTATAAGAGGGGTAAAACGATGGATTAAGATGATTTATCAGCACATCAATAAAAACAAAAGTATTGGAGTTTTTCTTGGGTAATACTTTTTGCTCATTTATACTTGACAAATAGTATTACTTTTTGTAAACTATAACTATGCTAATCAAGAGAGAATTATATAACAGAATAGAACCATATATAACTTCCAGAGAAGCTATCATCGTTACCGGTATGCGTCGGGTCGGCAAGACCACTTTGCTTCGGTTTATATACAACCAGATCAACAGCGACAACAAAATCTTTCTAGATCTGGAGAACCCCCTTAACCAAAGATACTTTGAGCAGATAGACTTTGAACAGATTAAGTTTACTTTTGAAACCTTAAAGATAGATTTCGGGCAACCCGCCTTTATTTTCTTGGATGAGATCCAGTTAGTGAAAAACATCCCCCAAGTGGTCAAATATTTCATAGACCATTATGCGGTTAAGTTTTTCCTTTCAGGTTCAGCAAGCTATTATCTCAAAAACCTGTTCTCTGAATCTCTGGCGGGTAGGAAGTATATCTTTGAGCTTTTCCCTTGTAGTTTCAAGGAATTTTTGGCATTTAAACAGGCAGAGCTAAATTTGCCCAAGAAGCATGCCCAGATCACCAAACCCATCTATGAGACCATCCAGCGATATTACAAAGAGTATATGGAATTTGGTGGTTTCCCCCAGGTGATTTTGAAGGACTCCATTGTTGAGAAACAGCAATCGCTTAACGATATTTTTTCCTCCTATTTCCAGTTAGAAGTCAGACAATTAAGTGACTTTAAGAAAACTAATAAGGTCAGGGATTTAATCTTCCTGCTCATGCAGAGGACTGGCTCTAAATTAGATGTCAAGAAACTGGCTGAGGAGTTAGGCATCTCCCGCGCTACCTTGGCTGACTATCTGGGATTCTTGGAGGGCACTTATTTTCTAAAGTTGGTTCGTCCATACAGCAAAAGCTCTGATGTTGAGATCAGAAAGACGCCCAAGGTATATTTCTGTGACTCTGGGTTGGTGAATCAGACTGCCAAAGTAGACCAAGGGATATTGTTTGAGCAAAATATTTTTCAGAATTTACGGCTTCAGGGAAATGTCAATTACTATCAGAGAAAAAGCGGGGCGGAGATAGATTTCATCCTGGATAAAAAGCAGGCTTTTGAGGTAAAAGTCAGTCCAACCGCATCAGACTTAAAGAGGGTAGGTGCGCTCAGCCAATCACTAGGACTTGATTCTTACAGGCTGGTTTCCTTGAGTTATACTCCGCTTGATAATACTGTTTACGGGTTTGAGATTTGACGGTGATCCTAGTCTATAGAAATGTTTCTTTCTGATCAAGTTCATCTTATTATCTCTATTGTTGAATCATAAATCTGAAATCATAAAACAATATCAGACTCTCTAAACCAACCATATTTTTAATTTTTTGTTTGAGCATCATCGGAGGTATATTTGTTGCTTGGCTCTGTGATGGTCTAGGTAGTCAGAGCAAGACCATTTTAATCACTGTTCTGCCCATCATTGGTTTATTGGTATTAACTGTTTTTTGGTCATCAAGGTTAGTAAAGATAATAGGATTTTCCATCCTATTTTTTGTTTGCGGCATGCTACGCTGGGAAATAGGAAGACCAAACATTACCCCTGATCACATTGGTTATTATAATGATCAAGAAGAAACCACTTTCATTGGTATAGTAGTCAAAGAGCCAGATATACGGGACACAAATACCAAGTTGACGGTGCAAGTCAAAGATAATTACCAAGGTAAGGTGCTAGTAACAGTACCAAATTATCCCCAATACCATTATGGAGATAAACTAAAAATTACCTGTAAATTGAAAACCCCGCAGGAGACGGAGAATTTCTCTTACAAAGACTATTTGAGTCTCTATAATATTTATTCGGTTTGTTATTCCCAAGCTGGAAGAGTAGAGTTACTATCCTCTGGTCAGGGTAATCCTATCTATGCCTCTATTTTGAAATTAAAAGCAAAAACCAATCAGGTGATCAGCGAGATTCTAGCTGAACCACAAGCCTCACTTTTAGCAGGACTCACTTTAGGCGAGCGAGGCAATTTTCCGCAAAAGGTTTTGGATGATTTCTCCCGCGTGGGGTTGACTCATATCATTGCTGTTTCGGGTTTTAATATAACTTTGGTTTCTTCTGTTGTAATGTGGATTCTTCTGGGATTAGGTTTGTGGCGTAAACATGCTTTTTATTTTGCGGTCTTATTTTTGATTTTGTATGTCATCTTTGTTGGTGCTCCGGCTTCTGCAGTGAGAGCGGGGGTGATGGGATTTCTATTCCTCTTAGCTCAATATTTAGGCCGTTTAAATTATTCTGGCAATGCCATTGTTTTAGCAGCTATAGTAATGTTGGTTATTAATCCTAAATTACTGCCTTATGATGTGGGCTTTCAGCTTTCTTTTGCCGCGGTTTTAGGCTTAGTGTATATTTATCCTGTTTTCACAAAATTATTTACGAAATTGCCAGAGCTAGGTTCTATCAAAAATATCATCTTACTTACGCTTGCCGCGCAAATGGCTACTTTGCCTTTATTAATGTTCCATTTTAGTAGACTTTCTTTAATTTCTCCTTTTGCTAACATACTGGTTGTTCCTCTTATTCCTTTCATTACAATCATGGGTTTTTGTAGCATTATCTTGGGTTTCTTTTACTGGCTTCTGGGCTGGATGTTTTCTTGGTTTATCTATCCATTACTTACCTTCATTATTAAAGTGAGCGATTATCTTGCTCGTATTCCTTATGGTTCGCTGGAATTAAAGATGCAATGGTGGATGGTAGTTATTTATTATTTGGTTTTGGGTGGTTTGTTGGTTTGGTACAATAGAAATGTAAAATTTAAAATGCAAAAATTAAAATGACAATGCAAAATTTTAAAATTTTTTTATCATTTTAACATTTTAAACTGCCGCGTCCGACTTCGCCTTGACTGATTTTAGGTAACTCTTTGATAAAAGTTTAGTCGTGTTTGGTAAGATTTAACATTTAACTAAGGGCGAAGTCATTGGCGGGCGGGTTATTTTGATTTTTGATATTTGCATTTTACATTTTCTATGTCTCTCCAAAAATACAAATATCATCTTCTAGGTTTACTCTCCATTGTTGCTTTTTTATCTTGGTGGGCGGTCTGGGAGATAAAGAAGCCGGCGGAATTTCGGGTCATTTTTTATGACGTTGGGCAAGGAGATAGTATTTTCATTGAAGATGAACAACATCATCAGGTTTTAATAGATGGCGGGGAAGGCAAGACTGTTTTAACAAAGCTTGGAAAATATATGCCTTTTTTTGACCGTTCTTTGGATGTAGTAATTCTAACGCATCCGAATAAAGATCATTTAGGAGGTTTGATAGAGGTTTTAGAAAAATACAAAGTGGATAAGGTGTTCTATAATGGCGTAGCGAGTGACGATGAGTATTATAAAAAGTTTAAAGAGATTGTTAGAAATAAAAATATTACAGTTTCATTTCCGCATTATGGCGAGCATATTAACCTCGCTAATAATAGTCATCTTGATTTTTTATTTCCTTTAGAGAGCTTGCAAGATAAAAAGGTAAAAGATTTGAATGATACTTCTATTGTTTGTCGTTTAGTGAGGGGTGAAAAAGAATATCTATTAATGGGTGATGCGGGAATAGAAGAGGAGACAGAGCTGATTTCTGATAATATTTATCTTCAGGCAGATATTTTAAAAGTAGGACATCATGGTTCAAAGAATTCCACAGGTGAGAATTTTCTGCAAGCAGTTAAACCGCAAGAGGCAATTATTTCAGTTGGTAAAAATACTTATGGCCATCCAAACGAGATTATTTTAAAGCGACTCCAGGATTTTGGTGTTAAAATTTTTAGAACAGATGAAAAAGGAGATATTCAGTATTAATTTTAAATTCTTAATTTTAAATTTTAAAACATAAAATATTTGACGCATTGTAATTTATGGCTTATAATAGAAGCATAATTCTTCGTTAGTGTCGCACATGTTTATGCATTGGGGGTGGTAGAATGTTAGTGCTTTTATTGATCGTGGGGGCGGTAACACCATCGCCGCTTTTGCCACGGTCTCTAATATTTGCCATCCATAACAAATATCCTAATCAACAACCCAGAAAATTTTTTCTAGAGTCTGCGGTTCTACAGATGGTGAGAACCGTAGAAATCAGAGGTTAGGATATAGGATGGCTCGAGGCACGGAGGGGATCAATCTTATGAATCCCCTCTAATTTTTTTATATTTACTTCTTTGTAATTTGGTGTTAAAATAAATTTAATTAAAATTTAATTTTTATTAAAATTATGGAGGAAAAAAATAAGATTAGTCCTGACCACCCAAGCCAGGAACGTACAGTCGTAATTATTAAGCCTGATGCAGTGGTGCGAGGCCTTGTTGGTGAGATTATTTCTCGCTTTGAAAAACGAGGATTAAAAGTAATTGCTCTTAAAATGGTTTGGCCAACAGTAGAACATGCGGAAAAACATTATTCAGGATCTGAAGAATGGCTCCGCGGCATGGGTCAAAAAACTATTGATGCTTTCAAAGAATATGGGATGAATGTGAAAGAAAAAATGGGGACTGACGACCCTTTAACAATCGGTAAATTGGTTCAAAAGTGGAATGTGAGCTATCTTTCTATGGCACCAGTAGTAGCAATGATTTTAAAAGGAATGCACGCTATTTCCACAGTGCGGAAATTAGTAGGTCATACTTTACCCATTCTAGCCCAGCCAGGGACAATCCGCGGCGATTATTCCATTGATACAAACACAGCAGCAAATATTGATCATCGGGCAATTCACAATATTGTGCATGCTTCGGGCGATCCTAGCGAGGCAGCGCATGAGATTGAACATTGGTTTGCGCCCGAAGAAATTCTGGATTACAAGCGGGCAGAGGATGATGTGATGTTTGCATAAATTATGTAACGGGTAACTTATAACTCAAGAAAGACAGATTATAAATTTTACGTCTCGGGTTTTATAAGGCATACACAGATTAACTTATAAAGTTAATATATGGCAGCGGGATATTTTTTATCCCGTTTTTTATAAAAAAGACACAAGATATTGACTGTCTTGTCAAAAGGTGCTATATATAAATCTAATAGATTTTTGAGATTTTCAGGGGTAATTTGGCTCTTTGTTAATTGAATAATAAATTGTGTTACAGGATCAAAGTGGTAATAACAAACCTTAAAAAAGGTTGGGAGGTTTAAAAAATGAGTGCTAGATTGTTAGTAGCTATGGGTGGATCTTTTCAGAATATTGTATCAATGCCGAATATCGTGTCATGTGATTTGGTAGTTTATTCCGATGTCTCGGCAGAAGTTGATAAGATGGTAAGAGGTGACGGCGGTAATAGTAAAATTGCTCCGTTAGTTTTAGGCAAAGGAGACACTATCCCTACTTTATTAGCGAAGCGGGGCGAGAGAACTAAAGATATGCAAAACTTTTTCGCCAAACTGCCCTCAATTGATTTATCGCGCGGTATGGGTGCTTGGCCTGTGTTAGGCAGAGAAGCAATCGGCGTTTGGATTGATGGCTTTGATGGAGATCCGGGGGAACTGGATAACTTTGTCGTAGAAAGGGTATTCAATCCCGTTTTCCAGGCAAATTCTGGTACCTTATCCAATATGGAAATCGTTGCCTTAGGTTCTTTGTCTGGTGGTACAGGTGGAGGCACGGGGTATATGTTACCCCAGCAGATTTTTGACGTTTTTAGCGTCAGATCTAATGCATCTTTGGCAATGAAGAGATTGAGTATAGGGGCGATTACTTTTAATGGTTTAAGCCGGAATATATTACCCAATGCCGGAATGAGACTTTTAGAATATTTGTCCCATCTTTTGGCAGTCAATCGTCATCCAAGGGAAATCAGGAGTCTGGTTTTAGTAGAATTACCTCCCTTGGGTAATAATAAAGAAACCAGAGACGCCTTAACAATGCAATTAACCCAGGCTTATTTTGATCCCGCCTTTGCTCATATTGTAGACATCGGGGATGTCGCTAAATTTGATACTTTGGATGGAATCAGAGTTTTAAATGTAAAATGGTGGAACCATATTAGTCCACGTTTAACTGCAGCCTTTAAGTACATCAATGATATGGATGACTTGATCAAAGCCTTAAGGCCAGACTTAAATGTGTGTTCGGATATAAGGACCGAGGTTCTGGAGTCTGGCGGAGTGTGGACTATTGCCACTTTGCGTGACTACCTTCAAACTTACCATAAAGTTCCTTCTCCAGATGAGGCTCAAGGGAATTTAAGTTTTGACATCAGAACTTTCATAGTGTTTTCGCCTAACGATGAAAAGCCACTGATGATGCATACCCTGATGAAGCCAGTAGGGATTCCTAAAACTCTTCAAGAGTTTCAGGACGTTATGCAGCAATATTTCGGCTTACGAGATCGCATTAAATCCCGGTTAGATGTGGCTAATAAGGACTTTGCAGAAGCCAATAGCAAGCTGCAAATTTTAATCAGGCAATTGGACAGTTTAGTGGCTAGCTATAGCGTAGCCGGAACAGTAGTAAGTGAGGAAACGCAACCCAAGAAAAAGAAGCCCTGGTGGACGAGGTTGTGGGAGTGGCTTACGAGTAAATTTAAGACTAAGGTAACTACTGTTGTCGGCTCCGGGAATCTAATGCAAGAGTTTCTGGACCAATTGCATCTTTATTGTAAATGTGCTGCGATTGTGCAGGCTCTAAAAAGTGCTTGGGATATTGTGGTAACTAATTTAGATTATTACCATGATCGTTTTAGACGTCTGGAGAAAGCCTTAAAAGACATCAAGGGTGATAAAGGCGAAGAGGGCTTAACCTATGTTGGGTTCAAACCTTTTGCTGAATTGTTCCCCGGTATGTTGGAATTGTCAGAAGCTGGCCGCATAGAATCCTTAAAGTCCATACTGGATGATTCCGTGAAAAATGTTACCCAGCGAGGTTTAGGCGCTGTCGTGGGACTAGGTAAAGATGACTCGGAGATCGTCAAGATATGCAGTAAAATCTTATACGGCGAGCCTAAGTTCGTCAGTCCGGGCTGGGGCGGAGAAGAAATGGATGATGAGAATTTAAAAATCAGAGTCATTGTCCTACCGCCTATGGCTGAAGATTTGCGGAGTGAGGTTAAAGAGACAATGGAAAGGCTCAAGGCAGAGCCAGAGATTGTTTTCGGAAGCACCAACTGTGGAGGGGTGAATGTGGTTGAAATTGGAGTTTATAGAGTAAACACTATAAATCAGATCATTACGCCTCTCTATAAAAACGCTATCAGAGAGGCTTTGCAGAACAAGGAGATATATTCTCTGCCGGATATAGATACAGCCGATCTTAGGCAGAAACTACAGTTGGAAGCTGCACAGACATAGTATATCTTGGGTCGGCCAAAATTATCAGCCGACCCTTTTTAAAAAGAAAGGAGGAGGCAAGATGCTTTACCTTGTTTCGCTGGTGGTATTAGGTATTTTGTTATGGATAGTCCACTGGCTGGATGCTTTTCATTTAGTTTGTGCCCTTCTTTCTGTTGTAGCTTATTTTTTCCTCATATATTCTATAAAGCGGGCTGCCAGAAGGAGGGTTGAAGTAGAAGAGAAAGAAAGAGCAATGTTTACCAAGACTGTCGCTGATCTAGGTGAGGAAGAGGAGCAGAGCAGCAGTCCCGGCAGAAATATTGTTTTGGGGGCTTTGCAGGGCGGCTTACTCTTACTGTTGACTTTGATATTTGTTTCTATATTTAAGGTGACTCCAGTCTATGGTTTGTTCTATGACCGCGATTATAAAGCTGTAATTGCTAAGATTGAAGTATACCGAGAAATAGGAGCCAATGAACAAATATTTAAATTAGTTTCGGAACGGTTAGAGCAAAAATTTTCCGAGGAAAAGAAGAAAGAATTAGCCCAACTTGGTTATGATGCCTTGGTTAAATGGGGAGATTCTTTGACAGACAATAAAGAGAGGTCGGAAAAATTTGACCAAGCTATAAAGTTTGCGGAAAAATGGAACCTAGACACGTCTTTGGCGCAGTCTAAGTTAGAAAATGAAAAGCTAAAAGAGATCATTATGGGTCCTAGGGATCTACCAGAAGGCACCCGAGGATACGTCGCGCAGATTGATCGGTCAATTTTCCCTCCTTCCATTGCCATTTACATTGGTATAGAGGACAGGAATGGTAAGGCTTTGGAGGGAATTGAAAAAAAGGACCTGAAAATTTCTGTGGACGGCGTGCCCATGGTTAATTTTGAGATCGCACACATCTCTGAACAAGATGAATCTAGTATTGCTTTACTTGTAGATGTTTCAGGTTCAACCGCAGGCGATCCTTTAGAGAGTGGTAAAGCCGGTATCCAAGAATTAATTAGTCTATGCGGTCCAAAAGACCGTCTGGCATTAATTCAATTCAGTAATAGTGTGAAATATCTGACTTCCTGGCAGGATGAAAAAGAATTAGTGCCTAAAGCTCTGAAGAGTGTTAGGGCTGAAGGCAGCACTGTTCTATATGACGCTATTGCTTTGGCTTTAGAGGATTTGTCCGGTTTTTCTGGACAAAAAGCAATCGTTCTTTTTACAGATGGCAAGGATACTGGGAGTAAAAAGACTATAGAGAGTATTCTAGAAAAAGCAAAGCAGGAGAAGATCCCAATTTACACTATTGGTCTTGTTTCGCCTGATTTAGCAGTGGAAGTATTGAACAGGATCGCCACAGAAACACAAGGTGAATTTAAACAAGCTGCAAATTGTAATGAAATTGCCGAGCTTTATAAATTCATTGGTAGTAAGATTAAGAATCAGTATCGGGTTGTTTTAAATCCGGGTGTGAACTCGGATAGTGTGAACCTTTCCTTACAAATAGGGAAGAAAAATGGCATTAGCCTTGCGGTTAATTGCAGTTTGAAAGGAGAATAAAATGCCCAACGTAAAATGTGCTATTGGTGGAGAAGAACTAGATCAAAAAAAGGCTTACTGGTGCCCAAGGTGCAAAATGTGGTTATGTTATAAGCATACAGATAGGGGACTTATGGGTATTGGTGAGGCTAAATGTCCACATTGCGGAACTAAACTAGAATAAAGATGAAAAAATACTTCAGCCGAGTTTTTACTCGGCTTTTTTCTTGACAAAATTTTGGAGCAGGATACAATAGAGGAAGTAAATATGGAAAAAATAACGAGAAATTTTAATATTATTTATTTAAACCTAGCCTTATTGCTCGTGTTGGTTTTGTTGTTGCCACTCGCGGGCTAGGTTTTTTCAATTTTTAAATGTTAGAAAATATAAATCTAGCCTCAAGATAAGAAGGGCTAGATTTTTTGTTTTGCTATTTTGTTCTTTATTTAATTTAATCTTGGGAGGTAATAACAATCAAAAGAGGAGATATGATATGGCCAGAAAGATTTTTATTTTTGACACGACTTTAAGAGATGGAGAGCAATCGCCAGGGGCTTCAATGGATATGGAGGAAAAGTTAGAGATAGCGCAACAGTTAAAAAGACTCAATGTCGATGTTATAGAAGCGGGATTTCCCTTTTCTTCAAACGGCGATTTTGAAGCAGTGCAAATGATTGCTAGTGAAGTAAAGGGTCCATACATTTGTGCTTTGGCAAGAGCCTTATTAGAAGACATAGAGTGTGCTTGGCAAGCAATAGGTTGTGCTGAAAAACCTATCCTGCACACTTTTATTGGCACATCACCTTATCAATTAAATGATGTTCTAAGGAAGAGCAAAGAAGAGGTTTTAAAAATGGCAGTGGATGCTGTGCAGTATGCGAAGAGTTTATGCCATGAGGTAGAATTTTCTGCAATGGATGCTTCACGCACTGATCTTGGATATCTTTATGAAATAGTACAGGCTGCCATTTCCGCAGGTGCTACCATCATCAATGTTCCGGACACGGCAGGTTATGCGGTTCCTGAACAGTTTGGGCAACTTATCCGTAGTATTTTTAAAAATGTTTCTGACATAAATAAAGTCAGAGTGAGTGTGCATTGTCACGATGATTTAGGGCTAGCGACTGCTAGTTCTATCGCTGCTATTAAAGCTGGCGCCACGCAGGTTGAGTGTGCAGTCAACGGTATGGGCGAGCGTGCAGGTAATGCTGCTCTTGAGGAAGTTGTTATGGCTATCAAGACACGAGGTGATTATCTCGACGCATATACAGACGTGAAAACCCAGGAGATAATTAACACAAGCAGGCTTGTAAGCAGGCTTTCAGGATTCCTTGTGCCGCCGAACAAACCTATTGTGGGTAGTAATGCTTTCAGCCATAGTTCGGGTATACATCAGGATGGCGTGCTTAAGAAACGTTCCACCTTTGAGATTATGAGGCCGGAGGATGTGGGTTTATCTGAAAGCGAGATTGTCCTTACTGCAAGTTCAGGGAGACATGCTTTGAGGCACAGACTTGCAGAACTGGGATATGAACTGACAGATGAGAAGTTAAGAGAAGTCTATCAGATTTTCCTTACTCTCGCCGAAAAAAAGAAACAAATCTATGATGATGACTTGCGATTCATGATGAGTGGCGAAGCTTCTAATAAGGATCAGGATATTTACAATTTGGATTTTGTTCATTATTCAGGAGGAGAATGTTTGGGAGAACCCGAATTAATATCAGCACGAGTAATGATGTCTACTTCTTCCAGGAAAGATCTCTTGAATATTGCTTTTGGTGATGGACCTGTGGATGCGGTTTGTAAAGCGATTAACGAAATTACCGGGGCGAGAGTAGAGATGACAGAATTTTCGCTCCAATCCATCTCTAAAGGTCCAAGCGCGATTGCTACTGTGATTGTGCGCATTCGGGACAACGGGAACATTATCACAGGCCAAGGGGCGAGCACAGATATTGTAGTTGCGAGCGCAAAAGCATATGTGAATGCAATCAATAGATTACTTGTTCTTTGGAAAAGGGAGAAAGAAGATGAGAGAGAAACGAGGGAGGGAATCTAAATTACCAAAAGGTAAACGGATCCCTGGTCAAGTAGGCCAAGTTTTGAAAATGATGTTATTATGTATTCCTTCAAAGTAGCAATCCTTAAAGCTCAAAGGAAAGTTCAGAGAGAGTGATCCTCTTTGTGGTATTTTAGTTATACCGCACAATTGGGATAACAGATGATTTGCTACTTTGGGCAGGTTTTTGTAAAAAAGAAATTTTTTCTTTTCACTAACCTGCCTTTTTATTTTGAAATTTTGTATTTAGCTTTACACTTTTCACTTTTAGCTTTCAGCTTTGAAACGTTATCCACAAGTTTTATTTGACAAATATTTTGCTTTTGATTAGACTGTTAAAGGTATGAATAATTTCAGATTTCAAAAATATATTTGTACTATTCAATCCGATTTCCTGGACCGGCTAGTTTTGTGATGGAGAAATAATAATTAAATCGTAAAACTAGCTGGTCTTCAAGAAAACAAGACCAGTTTTATTTTGTTCATTTTTTAGAATGGCTTATTAGATAAAAAAGGGGGAATGGATTGATGCTTGAAGATCCTTTGGAATCGTATCGTACGCGAATTGGCACAGCCTTATATTCTCTACACACAGGAGAAATGACAGCAGAAGAATTTAAAAAATCCGTTGATGAGATTGAGAATGAAGCGCGTTGTGATCCAGTAGTGCAGAATTATTGTTCTTTAAACGTAGATGGTTTAAAACAATATGCCGCCATCATATGTTCCTATATGCCCGTAGAATAATTTTTTCTTCGGGTTTTTATTTTAAGTTTTCAAAAAATTTTGAAATTTTGAAATTGTCTCGCTATGTCTCGCTTCGCGAGATCTAGCAAAGCTATGACGAGATCT
>CAYWOB010000029.1:10699-11970 GCA_964459815.1 uncultured Candidatus Saccharibacteria bacterium | reverse complement strand
GGGTGGGGTGGGTTATGAAATAGAAGTTATGAATAATATTTCTTTATAATTTCTTGTTCTATCTTTTGATATAATTCTTCAAAAGTTCCATTGTTTTCAATCTTAACTTTCGCCTTTTTGGCTAACAGTTTAATAGAGGTCTCGGTAAGACTTTGTTCTTCAATCTCTTTAAACTTTTCAAAGCTCATATTTTTTTCATCCACTTTCTCATCGCGACCTGCTATTCTTTTAAACCGTGTTTCTATAGGGACGGTAATATAAACTAACAAAAAGTTAGGCAGAGCACCAAAGAGTTTGCCTTCCTCGGGCATACGCATACCGTCCACCACAATTAAATCAGAGTCTTCTTTACGTACGTCCTTAAGCAAGGTTAGTGCCAAAATTCCTTCACCAAAATTTTGGCGCAGACAAAGTCCAAGTTTAATTTGATCTTCACGACTAATTGGGCGGTAAAGACGGGCCAAAATATCATCTAAAACTTGAGAAAAACGGAACACCTTTGCATTATATTTTTCTGCTAAATAAGCGGCAGTGGTACCCTTACCTGCTAATTTTTCACCGGTTAAGCCGATGATAAGTTTTTGTTTAGACATTGTTTTTATGATTGTGACAATTTACAAATTTTTATGTGCTTGCTTCATTTGGAGAACCCATACTCGAGGGAAGATAGTTATTGTTGCGGCTATTCAATGTTGCAATTTGCTCTTCAATCTCTTTTTCGGTTAAAACCTTTTGGCCTTGGCCATATTGTTCTTTATCATCAATAACGTCAGCAATCTGCCACTCATGAACCCAATCCTCAATCTGGAAAATCCGATAACTATTATCACGAGTAGAACAAATCATCCGGGCAAGCCCTGCATTAATCACGATTTTTTTACAAATAAAGCAAGGCAAGGCGTCAATAACATCGCCCTGCTCGTCTGCAGCATACAAATAAATATCCCCACCCAAGACAGATACGCCGGCGCGGCTTGCATTAATAATTGCATTTTGCTCTGCATGCACTGAACGGCAGAGTTCATAACGATGGCCATGGGGAATACCTAATTTGGTGCGCAAACAAAAACCATGCTCATAGCAATCTTTGCCCTTACGGATTGCGCCTACGTAGCCAGTAGAAATAATCTGATCATCTTTCACAATGATTGCTCCCATTGTCCGCCTGTAGCATTTGGACTTGCGTGCCACTTCACGGGCAATGTTCATATAATACTCGTCTTTGGATAATTTTTTCATTTCCATTTTGATTTTCCTCTCCCTCCTTTAAG
>CAYWOB010000029.1:9314-10599 GCA_964459815.1 uncultured Candidatus Saccharibacteria bacterium | reverse complement strand
TTTAAACCTCCTATTTTTTAACAAAGAACCCAGCTCCCATTGTGGAAGAGATGGAAATGGACTTAATAAACTCTCCCTTCTGTCCCTCGGGAACTTGCTTTTTCACCACCTCTGAAAAAACCTTAAAATTATTTGTTAATTCCACCTCTGAAAAAGATGCCTTACCAATCACCTGATGAATAATTCCTTGTTCATCGGATTTGAAAGAAACCTTACCCGAAGCAAATTCGCGAATTGCCGCAATAATATTGGGAGTTACGGTTTCATTTTTGGGATTCGGCATTAAACCTTTTTGGCCTAACAGTTTGCCGATTTGTCCTAAATGCCGCATCATTGCAGGTTCGGCTAAAGCTAAATCAAAATTGAGTTTTTTTGTGATTTTGATTTTTTGTACCAATTCTTCGCCGCCTGCAATCGCAGCGCCAGCCTCTTTGGCTTCTTTTACTTTTTCGGGCGTGACAAAGGCAGCAATCTTTCGGGTCTTACCCCAACTTTTTGGAAAAACAATAGTGCCCCGCACTACTTGTGTGCCGCTCTTTTTATCTAAATTCAATTGAATATGCGTTTCAATAGATTCATCAAATTTTGCATTCGCTCCTTCTTTTACTTTCTGCACAGCCTCTTCAATACTAAAAAATTTGCGCTCATCTTCAACACGCTTTTCCTGAATTTGTTGGTAACGTTTAGAATGACTAGACATAGAAATAATTTTCAATTTTCAAGCACCAATTTTTCTCGCTTCGCAAGATCTCGCATAGCGAGACAATGAAATTCCAAGCATCAAATTCCAAACAAAACATATATTAGGGTAAAGTTTGAAAATCGAAAATTGTAAACTGAAAATTACTTTACTATTTCAATTCCCATACTCCTTGCTGTGCCGGCAACAATTTTTTTGGCTTGCTCCAAATCGTGGGCGTTTAAATCCTGCATTTTAATTTGAGCAATCCCTTCAATTTGCGCCTCGGTAACCTTCCCTACTTTCTTCTTGTTTGGTTCACCTGAACCTTTTTCAATATGCGCCATTTTTTTTAAAAGCTCTGCAGCAGGTGGGGTTTTCAGAATAAAATCAAAAGTACGGTCTTCATAAACCGTGATTTCTGCGGGGATAATCTCGCCCCCTTTATCTTTGGTCAGCTCATTAAATTTATTACAAAAATCTTGAATATTTAACCCATGTTGACCTAAAGCAGGCCCTACGGGTGGCGCAGGATTTGCCTTACCAGCGGGAATTTGGAGTTTAATTATAGTTTTAATAGGTTTTGCCATAAAAGAATTTTCAATT
>CAYWOB010000029.1:0-9214 GCA_964459815.1 uncultured Candidatus Saccharibacteria bacterium | reverse complement strand
AATTTGGAGTTTAATTATAGTTTTAATAGGTTTTGCCATAAAAGAATTTTCAATTATTTATTGACTATTTAATTTTTCTGCTAATTCAATAAGAATATTAATAATTCGGATAATATCATCTGCGGAAGGAATTTTAGGAGAAACCTTTAAAATCAATTTATTATCCTCAACCAAAATATTATCCCAAGGGAATCCATATGGCATGGCTTTCAGTTGTTCCGGTAAAGATACCCATAGTGCTTTACCAGATTTTTTAACGCCAGAAGCCATCTCTGTAACCTGTACTGGACCAATCTCTATTTTAATTCCTATATAGCCAACAAATAGGCCGACAAAAGGCATTCCCAATGGAGAATAAGATTGTCCTTGGGGTTTAATTTCTGTAGTAAAATTCTTATATTGACCACTAAGACCTGTTCTTGCAAAAAGTGGCGCTATTAGTGCGTCAGCCCCACCCAATTTAGTTTGCTCTAAATGAAGTTTATCAGCAACTTCCTTAAAAATATCCTTTAACTGATTCCTCTGCCCAGTAAATTTTAAATTCTTTAGTACAAACCAAACAGCCATACAAAACATAAGTAAAAGAATAGGCACACCAATGGGTTTGGGGATTTTCACATTAGCAAAACCTAATATAAATAAAAGGACAAGAACTATTATCAAAAACGTTGTCTGTCTCGCTAATTTCATATTTTATATTTTCTTAATCTGCAAGAAATCTAATTCCACTGGTGTTTCGCGGCCAAACATATTTACCAAGACCTTAATTTTTCCTCGCTCCTCATCAAGATGAGAAACTTTGCCGTCAAAACCCTTGAAGGGTCCATCAATGATTTTGACTGCCTCGCCAATCTCCACATCAATCTTGTACTTCGGTTCAGTGACACCCATCCTCTTTTTCAAAGACTTGATCTCTTCATCAGAGATCGGTGTTGGCGTAGTTCCCGAACCGACAAAGCCGGTCACATTAGGGGTATTTCTAACCACATACCAAGAATCATCGGTAACAATCATTTCTACTAAAACATAACCGGGAAAAATCTTCTCCTCAATTACTTTCCGCCGGCCATTTTTAATTTTAATCTTCTTTTCTTTAGGTACTAAAACATCGAAGATTTTATCTTCCATATCCAGGGATTCAATCCTCTGGCGAAGATTGTGGGCCACATTTTCCTCATAACCCGAATAGGTATGAAGCACATACCAACGTCGCTCTTGCTCCCCTAATTGCTTGGGCATATACTTTGCCTAGTGCGAGTAAAGAACTTTATTTTCCACGCACTTAAAAATTAAAATATTTTTTTAAAAAGTTGTTTCAAAAATATTAATAAAAGATAGTCAACGAACCCTAAAAAAGCAGATACTGCCAGACTGAAAATAATAACAATATAGGTATGACGAAATAATTCGGATCTGGTAGGCCAAACTACTTTTGTAAGTTCAATTTTTGATTCCTTGAAAAAAAGGATAATTTTGCTCAAAAAGCGAGACATATCTCTTGTTTTTAAAAAGCCCTCGAGGGCTTTCTACCCTGAAGTATATACTAATAGAAAAAAATTGACAAGAGGCAAAGATCTTAATCAGACATCCAGGTTTTTAACTTTTTTCGCGTGGGTTTGGATGAATTTTTTGCGAGGGGCAACCTCTACACCCATTAAAGTCTCAAAAGCCTGATCAGCCGCTTCTGCATCTTCAAGTTTAACTTGCCACATTACTCTATTCTCTGGATTCATCGTAGTCTCCCAAAGTTGTTCAGGATTCATTTCACCTAAGCCTTTGTAACGTTGGATGCGTACATTGTCTAAACGTCGCTCCTTGCTTTCTGTTTCTTCCGCCTCTGAAATTAATTCTTCTGCAATTTCTCTTCCTCCCTCTTCTATTTTTTCTTTGACTACTTTACCTTTAGACCCTCGGCTTAAAGTATCTAAAATCTCTTCTTTATCCTGATCAGTATAAGCATATTCTATTTTGGCTCCTTTTTGAACGCGATAAAGAGGTGGCTGGGCTACATAGAGATGACCAGCTTTAATAATTTCTTCAAAATAACGGTAGAAAAGAGTAAGCAGTAAAGTCCGAATGTGAGCGCCATCCACATCCGCATCCGTCATAATAATAACCCGGTCATAGCGTAGACGTGATAAATCAAATTGTTCACCCAAGCTTGTACCGAGAGCAGTAATAAGGGTGCGGATTTCATTGTTTTTGAGCATCTTGTCTATACGTGCTTTTTCTACATTCAAAATTTTACCCCGCAAGGGCAGAATCGCCTGAAAACGACGATCACGGCCCTGCTTGGCACTTCCACCTGCGCTATCACCTTCTACTAAATAAAGTTCAGACTTTTTTGGATCACGCGAAGAACAATCCGCTAATTTTCCCGGCAAGGTTAAACCATCTAAGGCTCCTTTGCGAATTACAGTTTCGCGGGCGGCGCGGGCGGCGCGCCGTGCCTGCGCGGTGAGAATACATTTTCCTAAAATCATCTCTGCATCCTTTGGACTACTCTCTAAATATTCAGAGAAAGCCTCGCCTAAAACATTATCTACTATACCGCGCACCTCTGCATTACCCAGTTTGGCTTTAGTCTGACCCTCAAATTGAGGATTTTTTAATTTAACACTCACTACGGCGGTCAAGCCTTCACGCACATCATCTCCGCTTAAATTATCCTCTTTTTCTTTAAGATAATTATTCTTCCGACCATAATCGTTTAAAACCCGAGTTAAGCTGGCACGGAAACCTGTTAGATGCGCCCCCCCTTCAATAGTATAGATATTATTCGCAAAGGTAAAAATGTGCTCTTTATAGCCCTCAAAATATTGCAGGGCAATCTCTACATTCACTCCTTCCATCTCTTTTTCTACATAAAAAATCTTTTCATTCCTGACCTCTTTGCCTTGATTTAAAAAATAGACATATGATTTGATACCACCCTCAAAATAGAACTGATATTCCTTTTGTTTAGAGGCTCTTCGCTCATCGCGAATAATGATGCGTACCCCTTTGGTTAAATAAGCCTGCTGACGGGCATGTTTCAAAATAGTATTCCAGGAAAATTGCACCCCTTTATCAAAAATCTCCCAATCCGGTTCAAAGCTAGTAATAGTTCCTGTATCATCACTTATACCCACTTTGCGCACCTTGTTCTTGGGTTTGCCTCGCTCGTATTCTTGCCTGTAAATGCCGCCATCGCGATGTACCTCTACTCTAAGCCACAGAGAAAGAGCATTAACTACGGAGACACCCACGCCGTGCAAACCCCCAGATACTTTATAACTTTCACCCCCAAACTTTCCTCCAGCGTGCAACATTGTCATTACTGTCTCCAGGGCAGATTTTTTAGTTTGGTGATGTTTCTCCACAGGAATACCACGGCCGTTGTCTTTAACTGTAATAATATTATTAGCTTCTAAGATTATCTCAATCCGATCACAATATCCAGCCATTGCCTCATCAATAGAATTATCTAATACCTCCCAAATTAAATGATGTAAACCGTCCACTCCTGTAGAACCTATATACATTCCAGGGCGCCTGCGGACTGGCTCTAAACCTTCCAACACAGTAATATCACGAGCGCGATAAGAAGCAGATAAATTTTGTTTTTGAGAAGAAACCATAGGATAAAAAATTTCTAATTCTTAATTTTTAATTTTTAACTAATTTTTATTTGCTTAATTTTTATTGTTGTTACAAATAAGATAATAATTCAATAACCTAAATAAAAAATTAGCTAAAAATTAAGAAACAAAAATTAAAAATTATCCTCTACCCCTCTCTGATAATTGTTCCCAATTCTGTCTTTAAACTATGAATGATTTTCTGATGAACCACTTTCGCCTCTTCTTCTTTCAAACTTCTTTTACTTGAACGATACACAATGCGCAAAAATAATCCCTTCTTTCCCTGACTAATCTGTTTACCACGATAGGCCTCTAAAAATTGCACCCGTTCCACAAGTTTTCTGCCGCTATTTTTAATTTTACTTTCCACCTCTTGCCATAAAGTCTCTTCGGGTATCACGATGCTCAAATCAAAGCTTACGGCGGGATATTTGGGCAAAGGCTGATATGTTTTATGAGCAGAGAAATGTTTTAATAGCTCTTCAAAATTTAAATCAAAAACCACAACTGTATCTTTGAGCTTAAAATTGGAAGTAAAAGTAGGTTTTACAATACCTAAGAAACCAAGTTCTTTTCCTACTATATTTAATGTGGCGTTTCCGCCATTAACTACTAATTGCCCTTCTCCCTTCTTCCAAACAAAATTATGTACCCCTAATCCATCAAGTAAGTTTTCAACCACACCCTTCATTTGATAAAAAAGAGTGGTCTGGCCCCTCTTGCGCCACCACAAACCAGCTAAATGCCGTTCTTCACGGGGTAAAACTGAATCTCTTCCTAAGTAAATCCGGGCAAGTTCAAAAATTTTAATTTCCTCACTTCTCTGCCGGTTCTCCTTTGCCACATCTAGGAGACTAGGCACAAGGTCCTGACGTAAATATTCAAATTCTTGTGATAAAGGATTAATTATTTGGAGGTTATCTTTAGCAGTGTATCCACATTTCGCAAGTAATTCTTTGCTTATAAAAGAATAAGTGTAAACCTCGTTAAAGCCTGCGCCAACTAAAATATCTTTGGACTTTTCTTCCCATAAAAATTCATTAGTCCTAATCTCTTCTGGGATGCGTGTATCTAAAAGTTTGCCCTGCAATTTATGATAACCATAAATTCGTGCAATATCTTCCACTAAGTCCTCTTCTCCTTCCACGTCATAATACCGCCACGATGGTACAGAAATAACCATTTTGCTTTTCTCCTTTTTAACAAGGAAACCAAGGCTCTCTAAAATCGTAATGGCACGAGACTGCGGAATATCTTCACCAAGTAATCGCATAATACTAGTGGGATTAAACTCTATTTTTTTAGGGTTAAATTTCTTAGGATAAACGTCTATAGAGCGGCTACTTATTTTCCCTTGTGTAAATTTTTGAAGGAGATCAAGGGCGCGGGCAAAAGGTGTTTCTAAATCTAAAGGAGAGAGACCTTTTTCAAAACGCGCCGAGGCATCAGTTTGGAGAGATAATACACGTGAAGTCCGACGAATGGAGAGAGGGTTAAAATTTGCACATTCTAAAATAATCCTTTTTGTCTGGAGTGTGACCTCTGCCTTCTTGCCGCCTTTAATACCCGCAAGAGCAATTGGGCTCTTGCGATCGGCAATAACAAGCATATCCTCTTTTAGTTCAAAGGTTTGATCGTCTAGGGTGGTAATTTTCTCGCCTCTCTTGGCTCTTCGAATGATAATTTCAGGAATCTCATTTTGCATATCCAGCCGATCCGCATCAAAAGCATGCAGAGGTTGACCATACTCCAACATTACATAATTAGTAATATCCACCACATTATTAATCGGCCGCAAACCCGCTAACTCCAATCTTGAGGCAATACCTGCAGGAGAAGGGCCTACTTCCACACCTTCAAGGAGGACACCCAAATAGCGCGGACAAAGCTTGGGCTCTAAAATTTCAATTTCTAATTTTTTTGAGGACGATACTGATGTTGGAATAGGAGGGATTTCGGGTAAAACTAGTTTTTCCTTCAAGATTGCTCCTATCTCACGAGCAATACCAATCAAAGACAGCATATCCGGCCGGTTGGAAGTAACCTCAATGTCATAGACATATTCCGACTTTCCTTTTACCACTTCTTGAGAAGATATTTTTTCCACCTTTTCTACACAAACCCCGCATAGAGAAACCCGCCGCGTTATTTCTTCTGATGTCAAATGAGTCGGACAATATTCTAAAAGCCAATTGTGAGGAATTAAAATGTTCATAAAAATTTTAAAACTGTCTCAAAAATCTTAAATCATTTTGATAAAACATTCTTAAATCTGGAATCCCGATATTTTCTTTCATTAAATAACAACGTTCCACACCCCAACCAAAAGCAAAACCTGTGACTTTTTTAGGGTCCTGTCCTCCAGCGCGCAATACATTGGGATGCACCATCCCTGCGCCGCCCAATTCAGACCAGCCTTGTTTACAATAACGGCAGCCTTTTCCCTTACATAAACCGCAGGTAACATCTACCTCAAAAGAAGGCTCGGTGAAACGGAAATGAAAAGGCCGTAATCTAATTTTGCGCCCAAAACCAAAAAATTCCCGACAAAAATATCCCAAAACGCCTTTTAAATGCACAAATTGGATTCCACTGTCTACAACAAGACCTTCAAATTGGTGAAACATTGGTACATGATTAATGTCAATCTGTCTTCGGTAACATTTAGAAATATTCATCATCCGAATCGGCAAAGGATGATTTTCCATCTCCCGCACTTGGCCCGAAGAGGTATGGGGGGTGAGCACAAGTTTCTCTTTATTTTGCGCTTGATATTTGGAGCTTAGCGCCACAAAAAAGGTTTCCCATTCATCCCGCGCGGGATGGTCAGGGGGCATATTCAGAGCTTCAAATGCATAATAATCAGTCTCCACTTCAGGATAACGTCGCCTCACAAAACCAATGTTTAAAAAGATTCTTTCAATTTCTCGAATTGCTTGAGTTACAAGATGGAGGTGGCCGCGACTTATTTTTGGTGCTGGTTCTGTGATGTCAATGAAAATTCGCACATCAGAACCACCTATGGATTTTCTTTTATCTTGAAAGGCTGTTTCCAAATCACGTTTCACGCAATTAGCGAGGCGCCCAGCCACTGGCCTTGTTGCAGCAGGTAAAT
Organism: uncultured Candidatus Saccharibacteria bacterium; assembly: GCA_964459815.1. Taxonomy (GTDB): domain Bacteria; phylum Patescibacteriota; class JAQUNI01; order JAQUNI01; family JAQUNI01; genus JAQUNI01. The sequence continues at coordinate 2,476 of CAYWOB010000029.1, read as the reverse complement.
CTTTAATTTTCTTTAATGCTCCTGCTAGCTTTCCTTTGCGACCCAAATATTTAATACGAAAAGACTCCATTTGGGCTTTGGATTGAATGGTAAGAAGATCTTTCAAGGCTTCAGACTTGATTGCTTCTAATTTTTCTATTAATTCAGATGCCATAACTTCTACTCATAAAATAAAATTCTAATAGACCTACGGAAACAGCAAAGAGGGCTCCATCCCACCAATTAAGAATCCGGAACTGTTGAAAAACCAGACAGCCAACGATAACCAGGGCTAATAATACTGCCTGACGGAAAGAAACCCCGACGTGGGCAAAAATAATCTCGTTATGCGAAAAACGAATTCGCAGGGCTAATCCTATGAGAGTAAAAGTACCCACTAAGCTGAAAAATAAACTTAAATGGAAACAAATTAAACCCACAATCCCGGCGGTTTCGGGATCAATAAAAAAAAGAATTAAACCCCAAGCAGTCCAGCAAAAAATCGTAGCGGCGATCATACCAATAACATATTTTTTCAAGGACATAGAACAAAGCAAAAATAAGGATTATTACTCCCTTTTTACACTTTTATTATAAATCATTTTTTGATATTCTACAAGCTTAGATTTAGGCCTCGAAAAACCCAGAATCTGTGAATAAAGCCCCATCCAAATCAGAGGATTTGGTGGGGGGAACCCCGAAATAAAGCCCCATCAAATCGGAGGATTTGATGGGGGACCCCGAAATAAAAAAAGTCTATTTTCAATAGACATTTAGGGGTTAATTTGCCATAAATATGGCAATATGACATCATCTTGGGTCTGAATTGATTTATTCAGATTTATAAAAATTTCCTTTTTTTAACTGCTGGTATTCTAAATCAGTCAGAATGATAACAGCGATATCAAAAATAGTCAGTAATACTAGCCAGAGTGCATGATCATAAGTAAGCCTATAGAGTTGGTATAAAATAAAAAGGAAGAAAAAAATAATAGCCAAAGGATAGGCCCATAGTTTTCGTTTCAATAAAGCAACAACTAAGAAAAGTTTGATGATACCATGGGAAAAAAGGTAAATAGCGCTAAAAATCTGTGTGCTTACAGAAAAATTTTGAACCAAACGTACGAGGTAGTTAGAAAAAAAATCTTGGGGATCTTCACTAAGCTCACCTTGAGTCCAAATTAAAACAAAATGATTGATTGCCGCTGGCTTAATCATAAAGAGCAACCATCCCCCAATCGTTTCTAAAATTCCGTTGATGCCTTTTAAAAGAATACCAATTCTAAAGGCGCGATGAACGATCACTTTTGAGCTTAGTTTTTCTCCTCTGCTCATTTTGTAAGGTATTATTTTAAAAATAGATGATTCTGAAGTTCTGTAAGCTTGACACACTTACATTCTGGACACTTCTGACAACTCTTCAAACCCCGGCGAAGACCACAGGCTCGCACCGCGCACTCGCGGCAATGCGTATACAAAGGTCCATTTGAAAGACAACCATAACAATTAATTTCGCGAGGTTCAACTCGCGGACCGCCTTTTGCCCGGTGCCGCAGGGTCCATTCTTGTGCAGTTTTAAGTCGCAAGGCATCATTATTATTTTTAGTTGCAATAAATGCAGAACATGCGCCGCAGTCTAGACCGCAGAAAGCAATATTTTTAGACATAGGAATTGTAATTTATTTTTCAATTTTAAACATTTTTCCGTGTCCGGGAATAATATAATCTGCAATTGCTAAAATTTTCTTCCGACTAGCTGTTAAGGCTTTTTGATCTTTCATATACGGATCATTATGACACATTAAACTTTGCTTATCCGTTTTCTGCTTTGCTCCGTCCTCCCACCAAAAAAGATCGCCAGCAATAACCACTTGGCCTAAATTCTGGGTTTCAACCAAAATAGAACAATGGAAGGGATCGTGGCCAGGGGTCTTGAGTAACTTAATGTCTGTATCTGGGATTTTCCCCTTATGTTCCTCTATTTTACCATCCCAGGAATAAACATTACTGTCATCAAAAATTTGTGCGGCCTGGAAGATGGCGGTTAAAAGGGCATGGTCTAAATGATAATGCGTCAAAATAACATAATGGATTCTTTCCGGAGAAAGTTTTGCATGCTTTAAAGCCTTGAGAACTGCCTTTTTATCCATGCCCGGATCCACAATAATGTTGATATTCTTCTCTTGGATTAAAGTGGCAGTGGAGGAGGCAAATTCTACTCCCCTTATCTCCTTGGCATAACCTTGGACTAAAATTTTAATTGTGGGCATAAATTTTGCTTATTGCTATATTTTGTTATATCACTTCTAGATTAGTGGCTTAAATCCACGCTTAAAGCACGGACTTTTATTTTATCCTTTTGCATTGGCTTTTGAAATTCAGGGTTTTATTTTTAAACTTGACAATATTTAAATTTATTATATAATTACGAAGTTCTGCTCAAGGTACTGCTCTTTTTATAGTTTCTTTTCACCACAAGGAGGGACAAACAATAAAA
>CAYWOB010000028.1:2763-12013 GCA_964459815.1 uncultured Candidatus Saccharibacteria bacterium | reverse complement strand
AACTCAAAAACAAGCCTCTTATAATAGCTTGTTTTTAATTTAAACTTTTCACTTTTAGTTTTTAGCTTTTAGCTTTCTTTACACCCACGTTACACTCGCAACCCTGTCTGCGTTTTTGAAACGCATCAGGGTAACGCCTTGGGTAGCGCGGGATTGTTTGGAAATAGCATTTACCGGGATGCGAATGACTTGACCCCGGCCAGAAACAAGAATTAAATCTTGCTCTTCTTTGCCCAATATTTTCATTGCTACTAAATTGCCATTTTTCGCAGTAATTTTGGCAGTTTTAATCCCTTTACCGCCCCGCTTTTGCACTTTGTATAAATTTAAAGGGGTGCGCTTACCATAGCCTTTTTCTGTAACCCCTAAAACTTGGAAGCCTGTAATCGCATATTGGCGCGGGATAATCTCCATCGCAATCACAGCGTCGTCTTGCTTAAGAATAATGCCCTTCACTCCTGCGGCTGCCCGGCCCATGGGCCGAATATCAGCCTCGCGAAAACGAATAGATTGACCCTTTCTGGTGGCCAGCATCACCTCATCTGATCCTGTAGAAGCTTCTACCCATTCTAGAACATCACCTTTGCGCAAGCGAATTGCGAAGAGACCACTGCGCCGAACATTAGCGTACTCGGAGAGCTTGGTTTTCTTTACCACTCCCTGTTCTGTAGCCATTATGAGATATTTAAATTTATGCTCTTTGGGGATTGCTACCATTGCAGTAACCTTTTCTTCAGCCGCTACTTGAATAAAATTCACGAGGAGCTGACCTTTGGCAGTACGACTTGCTTCTGGTATTTCGTGCGCTTTTAATTGGAAAACACGACCGCGGGAAGTAAAAAAGTATAAATCTGAATGCGTAGTGGTCACAAAACAACACCGCATCACATCTTCTTCTTTGACTTTTTGACCAGCAACACCCTTGCCTCCTCGACTCTGCGCACGATAAACATCAGGTTTCATTCGTTTAATATAGCCGCCTTGCGTTAAGGTAATAATAGTTTCTTCATCAGCAATCAAATCTTCTTCAGAAAATCCACCCACTTTTTTCTTAAAGACGCGCGTTCTGCGCTCGTCACCATATTTTTCTTTGAGCATTTTTAACTCTTCTTTTATCACGCCCCAAATCTTTTTTTCAGAAGCAAGGATACTGGCCAATTCAGCTATTAACTTCTGCTTTTCTTTTAATTCATCTAAAATCTTCTGTCGTTCCAAACCAGCTAAAGAAGATAAGCGCATTTCCAGAATCGCAGTTGCCTGCTCTTTAGTAAACTTAAATTTTTTCATTAGATTCTGATGCGCTAGCTCTTTGGTTTTACTCTCTCGAATAGTGGTAATTACGGCATCTAATTTATCTAAAGCCTTTTTCAAGCCTTCTAGAATATGTTCTCGGGCCTTGGCTTCGGCTAAATCAAAACGAGTGCGACGAGTCACCACCTCTTTGCGATGATCTAAATAACATTCTAAAAGATTCTCTAAGGGCAAAACCCGCGGTTGAATCCCATCTACAAGCGCAAGCATATTCACGTGAAAAGTAGACTGCAAGGAAGTCAAAACAAAAAGGCGATTCAGAACTTTTTGGGGATAGGCTTCTTTTTTCAAAAAAATAACAAGCCGTATCCCATCACGGTCTGATTCATCGCGGATATCACGAATGCCTTGAATTTTTTTATTTTTAACAAGTTCGGCAATCTTTTCAATGAGTAGACTTTTATTCACTTGATAGGGGAGTTCTGTAACTACAATCTCAAAGCCGCCTTTTTTAGTCTCCACAATCTGCGTTTTTGCACGCATCACAATTGATCCCCGGCCGAGTGCATAGGCCTGACGAATAGCATTATAATCGTAAATTTGACCGCCGGTCGGAAAATCCGGACCTTTAATGTATTGTAGTAAATCTTCGACAGTAGCACTTTCACGATGGTCAATTAAATAAATGAGAGCATCCACTATTTCACCTAAATTATGCGGCGGAATATTCGTTGCCATTCCCACGGCAATCCCGATAGTGCCATTCAAAATAAGCGCAGGGAAAAGGCCAGGTAAAACCACAGGCTCTTGGCGCGTACCATCATAGTTGTCCCGCCAAGGCACTGTCTCTTTATTTAAATCGCGCATCATTTCCTCTGCAAAGGATCGCATCCGCGCTTCGGTATAGCGCATTGCTGCTGGCGGATCACCGTCTATAGAACCAAAATTCCCCTGGCTGTCAATCAAGGGATAACGGATCTTGAATTCCTGCGCCAGATGCACCATAGAAGGATAAACTATCGCCTCACCATGAGGATGATAATTACCAGAAACATCACCGCAAATTTTAGCACTCTTCCGGAAACGACCACGAGAAGAGAGACCTAAATCATTCAAGGTAACTAAAATTCGGCGCTGCACTGGTTTTAAACCATCGCGTGCGTCGGGAAGCGCCCGATCAATAATTACGCTCATCGCATAATCCAAATAAGATTCCTCCATTTCTTCGGTAATCTGACGCGATTTAATATAGCCAAGTTCCATAAATTTAGAAGCAAGAATCAAGAAGTAAGAGTCAAGGGAAATCTACTGACCACATCCTTGATTCTTGATTCTTTATTCTCTTAATCCATTCTAAACACAAAATTAAACTGCTCTCTTTCTCCTTCGGCCCTAATATCGGGAATGGACAAAATCAAGGGTTTTTGAGGATTAAGAGCAGGGAAATGTAAAGCTCCATTTGCTTCACTATGGGCTTCAATCAAATCCGGTAAGGGGTAATCTACTATCTTTTCTTTTGCTAATTCTGGAAATTCTTTTTCCTCTTGAATAATCTTAATTTTGCTTTGTTCTGATGGACGCAGTAAAACCCGCTCTTCTCTTTGATTACGCACAAACAAATAGACCCAGGTTGTCTGTTCCTTAAAAATTATATTCACTAATGTAATCTCCACATTGCCCTTGTTTTGGGTTTGGTTCACTTCTTTTTTGAAAAGAATAGAGCCACTGTCCTCGCTTTTAAACTGCTCCTTGACACTTCCTAGCCCTTGATCTAATTTTGCTTCATCTGCGCCTTTTTTTACAATCTCCCTTAATACTTGATAATCCTGCTTTAAGTCTTGATTATCGACCCTAAAATTAAAGGTTTTAAACCAGAAAATGCCGATGCCGACCCCACAAAGCGCTACTAATAAAAAAATCACTTTTTGTTTAAAAGCAACGGATTTATTCTGTAAACTCACTGTTTTTTTAATATTTTAATCTCGGTTTCTTCGCTAGTTAAATCTTTTTTTCTAACCTTTAATTTATCTAACTGTAACTCGGACGATATTCCCATTTCTTCGCAAAATTTATTTAAAGGCGAAAGTTCTCTTTCTTTTTTCACTCCTGGAATATCGTAATGCATCGGAATTACTAAACGCGGTTCAATCTGGCTAATTAATTCTGGGATTTTATCAAAAGAGAGGGCATGTTTACTGCCCGCAGAAACAAAAAGAATATCTACATCACCCAAACTATCAACTATCTCCTCGGTAAGGAGATGTCCTAAATCGCCAAGATGCACCAAAACCATATCCTCTACTACATAGCGGTAAATAATATTACTACCACGCTCTTTGCCCTCTTTGGCATCGTGGAAAGCAGGAAAACCTATAATATAGACATCTTTCACTTCATATTCGCCCGGTCGGTCAATTATAAAAGGCTCACCAATCAATCCTGAAACATAGTTATGGTCCGTGTGATTATGGCTAATCGTCACAATATCTGCCTTGCTCTTTACACCTCTTAGACCTGTTGCCGGACTAAAGGGATCGGTCAAAATAATCAGGTCTTTAGTTTGAATTTTAAAACAAGAAAAGCCGAGCCAAGAGATGGTCATAAAATTAAAAAGTAATGGATAATGAGTAATGGGTAACGAAACCTCATAATTGAAAGTAATTTATATTACTCATTGCGCGTTACACATTACACATTATATAGTTTATTCTAACATAAGGTATTTGGTTTGACAACAAGTTTTTTTATGGATATAATGGGCAAGAGAATAGCTTTGAGTGAGAAATACCTATTTGGCTAATTATTTTTTATGAAAAAAATCGGCGAGAAAAAATCTAAAAAAACGGAAGTAAAATCACCCAAGAGAGATTCTTTAGGCGCTTTTTTGGCAAAAAACGAAAAGGCTAAAGAAGACAGTGCAATGCACAAACTGCTCAAGGAAAAAACCAACCTTTTTAAGATACCCCAAATAGGTGAAATTATTGAGGGAAGGGTAATACGTCAAGCAAAAAATGAGGTGGAGGTTGATGTGGAGGGTATTGGGGTAGGTATTATCCGTGGTCCTGAACTTTATCAAGATCCAGATCAAGAACTCAAAATCGGGGATAAGATTGCTGCAACTGTGTTAGAGATAGAAAATGAAGAAGGAAAAATGGAACTCTCTTCAAAAAGAGCTTATCGCGAATCTGCTTGGAAAGAGATTAATAAAATTATTGAGAATCACGAAACGATTGAAGCAAGAATTATGCAAGCAAATAAGGGCGGACTTTTAACCCAGGTGAGGGGGATTGCAGCCTTCCTGCCCGTTTCCCAACTTCATCACGAACATTATCCAAGAGTAGAGGATGCAGATCGCAATAAAATTCTCGCTAAACTAAATAAACTCGTAAACCAAACCTTGAAGGTTAAAATTATTGATGCTAATGCAGAGGAAGATCGTTTAATTGTTTCGGAAAAACAAGCAACATCAGAAGAACAGAGAGAAATTTTAGATAAACTCAAGGTTGATGATATTGTGGAGGGTGAAATCACAGGAGTAGTAAACTTCGGCGCTTTTATGCGGTTTGACGATTTGGAAGGGTTGATTCATATTTCAGAATTAGCCTGGCAGAGAATTGAAAACCCCGAAGATATCGTGAAAGTAGGTGACAACGTTAGAGCCAAAATCATTAGCATTGACGCCAACCGCATTTCTCTTTCCCTAAAGGCTCTACAAAAAGACCCTTGGGAGAAAAAGATCAGGAAATACAAGGTTGGTAATATTGTAGAAGGGGAAATCACTAAACTGTCCCCTTTCGGTGCTTTTGTCCAACTAGATGAAGATATTCACGGACTCGCCCATATCTCTGAAATCACAGATGATCCGTCGCAATTGGAGAAGGTAGTAAAAATAGGAGAAAAGAGAAAATTTAAAATTCTTTCCATTGAGCCTCAAGAACACCGTTTAGGTTTATCCATTAAAGCTTTAATTGAAGAAAAATCGCCTCAAAAGGCTAAAACTACAAAAACAGCACAGAAAAAAACAATCCTCAAAAAGAAGACATCTGCTAAAACTAAAAAATAATTTGCATTGTATTTTTTCTCTTTTTAGTTATCTCCGAGCACAAAGATGAAGCTCGGATTTATAATAAATGCAAAATGCAAAAATCAAAAATCAAAATTATAGTTTAAAATGTTAAAGTGATAAAAAATTTTAAAATTTTGCATTGCCCGCCTGCAACGCTTGCGCTAGCATAGCGGGCAGGTCATTTTACACTTTAATTTTTGCATTTTGCATTATTCGCTGAGCATGCTAGAAAAAATTAACCAAATAATTAAACAAAACCACCTGATTAGAAAAGGCGATACGATTATCGTCGCTCTTTCTGGCGGACCGGATTCGGTTTGTTTGGCACATATTTTATGGCGGCTACAAAAAAAGCTTGGCATTGAGCTTGTTTTGGCTCACTTGAATCATAATCTACGGGGAAAGGAAAGCGATGCGGATAGCCGTTTTGTTCAAAAACTAGCTCTGAAACTTAATTTAACCCTAGGGAGTAAAAAATTAAACAATAAGCCAACAAATGAAGCCGCAGCAAGAGAGGCCCGCTATACTTTTTTAGAGCAAGTCAGAAAAAAACATCATGGCCAGAGTATTGCCGTAGCTCATACGGCTGATGATCAGGTGGAAACCATCCTCCTAAATTTCTTGCGCGGAGCAGGGCTTTCTGGTCTCTCGGGTATGCGATTTAAAAATAATTTTATTATCCGTCCACTTTTAACTTGTCGCCATGAAGAAATCCTTGCTTATCTTAAGGAAAATCATCTTTCTTATTGCAGGGATTCATCAAATTTGGATTTAAAATATACGCGGAATAGAATCCGACATAAACTTTTACCCCTCCTAGAAAAAGAATACAATCCTAAAATTAGAAAAAATATTCTAAAATTGGCGGAAACGATTCATTCTGCTCAAGATTATATTCAAGAACAGGCACAAAAAAATATTGGCCCAAATCCCCAGTCCTTTTCTTTAAAAGACTGGCGAAAATTGCCTCCTATTTTGAAACTGGAGGTTTTACGCCAAATGATTGCTAGAGCTAGGGGTAATTTGCAAGATATTTATGCTGTTCACCTCGCAGAGGTGGTAAAAATGCTGGAAAGCCCCCGCGGCAATAAAAAAAAGAACCTGCCCCGCGGGTTGCAGATTCTCAAGAAAAATGGTAGAATTTTTTTGTCCAAACTCTAGCTAGCTTTAGGAACAGAAGGCGGGTTCAAAACTCCCTGTAAGGACTTATAGGATTGAATAGCATTTGCTTTTAAAACCCACTCGTCCGGAATATTCTTTAGATTACCGCCCGACTCCGGGTCGTAATCATTACAGAGGTCGGACTTGAAATTACCTAATGCTTCTCTTACAACGCACTCCCTCTGAAGTGCCTGCGGATCATTCTGAATATCCTTTAAACGTTTAATCTCTCCTTCTGCGCGAATAATAAGTTCCCGCGCCTCTTTCATAGTAATCTTTTTTTTCATAGTTTCCTCCTCCAAAAAGATACTGGATAAAGAGCCATCACAATTTTACCAACATCATAGTTCTTTGATACAGACGAATTATCGTAATAAATATTTTTACTTTTGTCAAATAAAATATGAAAAATATTATTAAAAATTTATTAATTGCTTTCGTAGTTTTTTTGTTTATTGCAGGCTTTTTTTCTCTCTATAATACTCCTGGTTTTGGACAACGTCAACAAGTCTCTTTAAGCACTTTAGCGCAAGAAATCAAAGACGGTAAGGTAAAAACAATTGAGATTCAAGAAGACAAGTTAAATATTGAACTTAAGGACAACACCAAACAGGAAAGCCAAAAAGAAGGAGGGATATCTTTATTTGATTCTTTAAACGGCTTTGATGTGCCAAAAGATAAAATTGACCAAGTGGAAATTAAAGTAAAAGATTTGTCAGGCACTAAATTCTGGCTGAATACAGTACTACCATTTTTACTGCCTATTCTTTTGATTGGCGGTTTTATCTGGTTTATGTTCCGAGGCGTACAGCGCGGCAACCGCACTGCTCTTTCTTTTGGCCAAGCCAATCCGCGCGAACAAAAACCCGAGGATCCCAAGAAAAGAAAAACTGTTTTCAATGATGTGGCAGGCTGTCGCGAAGCCAAGGAGGAATTGAAAGAAGTGGTGGATTTTTTGAAAAATCCACGCAAGTACCTAGCGATGGGCGCGCGTATTCCTAAAGGAGCAATGTTGATCGGACCCCCAGGAACCGGGAAAACACTCCTCGCGCGGGCAGTTGCTGGCGAGGCGAATGTGCCTTTCTTTCATATGTCTGGTTCGGAATTTGTGGAGATGTTTGTTGGCGTGGGCGCAAGCCGTGTCCGTGACCTTTTTGCTAAAGCCAAAAAAGCAGCACCAGCAATTGTTTTTGTAGACGAAATTGATGCTGTAGGCAGACAACGTGGTGCAGGTCTTGGGGGCTCACATGACGAGCGCGAACAAACTCTTAATCAAATTTTGGTGGAAATGGATGGATTTGAACAGGATACCAATGTTATTGTTATTGCCGCTACAAACCGCCCAGATGTTTTAGATCCGGCACTACTCCGGCCTGGCCGCTTTGACCGGAGGATTGTTTTAGATTTACCAGACATTGATGATCGTATCGCGATTTTAAAAGTGCATATTAAAGGCAAACCACTTGGCCAAGGTATAGAATTACGTGAAATTGCCGAACGCACCCCGGGTTTTTCAGGGGCAGATTTAGCAAATTTAGTAAATGAAGCGGCAATTGCAGCCGCTCGCCAAGGTCAAAAGGAAGTTAGCCAAAAAGATTTTCTAGAGGCGATTGAAAAAGTACTTTTAGGCCCAGAGCGTAAAAGCCATGTTTTAAATAAAAAAGAAAAGCAGATTACGGCTTATCACGAAGCAGGGCATGCTCTCGTTGCTCATATTCTACCCCATGCTGATCCAGTGCACAAAATTTCTATCATTTCCCGCGGCCTTGCTGCTGGTTATACTTTAAAACTCCCTTCTGAAGACCGCAAATTGCACTCTAAATCCGAGTTTTTAGATGAACTCTCTGTGCTCCTTGCTGGCCAAATTGCGGAAAAAGAGATATTTAATGAGTTAACCACGGGCGCAGCAAATGACCTACGAGAGGCAACGCGATTGGCACGGCGCCTCGTGATGGAATATGGGATGAGCGACCTTGGGCCAATGACCTTTGGCGAACGCGAGGAACTTATTTTCCTGGGTCGCACCATTTCGGAAAATCGTGACTATGGCGAAAAGGTTGCCAGTCAAATTGATACAGAAGTGAAAAAATTCATTCAAAACGCCTCCCGTTCTGCTACAGAAATTATTCAAAACCAGAAAGAAAAATTAGAACTCGTAGCTCAAACCTTAATTAAAAAAGAAACAATTGAAAGGCTAGAATTTGAAAGATTAATGGAGGATAAACCCAGTAAGGTTCAAAAGGGGAGGGTTGAAGAAAAGATAAAAGCACTATAAAAACTTAAAGCTTAAAGCGCAAAGGTTAAAATTACAACTCAAAGCTTAAAACTTTGTTGCTTTTTTAGTTTTAAATTGTCATTCTAAGTTTTTAGTTTTAAATTTTTAGTTTGCTTTGGGTCCGTAGCCCCTCACCCAGAAAGTTTTTATGTATTATGTTTATCTAATCAGGAGCAAAAAAGATAAGAGTTTATATATTGGTTACACAGATAATTTGAAAAGGAGATTTACAGAACATAATACTAAGAAAAATCAGTCCACAAAGGATAAATCTCCTTATGAACTTATTTATTACGAGTCCTATAAACATAAATCTGATGCTAAATATAGAGAACATAATTTAAAAAGATTTGCCCAAGCTTATACTCAACTCAAAAGAAGAATTAAGAATAGTCTAAATGATTCCTAAACTTTCTGGGTGAGGGGTCCGTAGCTCAGTGGTAGAGCAGCTCGCTCATAACGAGTTGGTCATAGGTTCGAATCCTATCGGACCCACC
>CAYWOB010000028.1:0-2663 GCA_964459815.1 uncultured Candidatus Saccharibacteria bacterium | reverse complement strand
AAAAAAGTTAAAAACTAAAAGCGAAAAGTGAAAAACTATTTTATTAGTTTTTAATTTTTACTTTTTAGCTTGAAAGGGCCCATAGTCTAGGGGAAAAACACATCCATGGCATGGATGAGTCACCGGTCCGAATCCGGTTGGGTCCACTCTAAGTCTTGAAATTTTCAGTATTAAAGCATAAAATAAAAATTCCCAAGGAGGGAAATTTTTTAGAAAAGAATTAAATTGGTTGACGATGATTTTTCATAACGTTATATAGATAGGTCTTTATAAAACACTGAAAGGATTGTTCGTTAAATGAAAGGAGGGAGGGAATGCCTAATAAGATAGAAAGGAAAGATTATATTCCGAGGCATATGGAGGTATTGCGGATTCCCGATGATCCAAGAACGGGGGAAAAAGCGGATTATGTAGGGATTAATCGAGGCAAACAGGTAGTGGGATTTTTTACCTCTGTTCAAAAAGAAGAGATAAAGGAAGGAATGAGGACGAATAGAGGTTGGAAATATTACCCTGTGCCAGAAGGGGCAACTTATACTCTTTTCAATGTCACGCCCGATGACCATCCCAAGAGGAGAGATAATATAATCAAAATTGCGGAGTTCCGTGATGCCACTCAACAAAAAATAACTATTTCTCGCGTGGAAACAAAATAAGCGCGGGATTTTTTTAATATTTTGCACCACGAAATTAAAGTCCTCCTTTTTAATAACCCACCCCCGCCTACGCCATGCGGGCTTCGGTGGGCAAGCCAACCCTCCCTTATTAGGGAGGGGTATGTATCTCCCCCTGACAAGGGGGATTAAGGGGGTTTTGAATTTGTAGGAATAAAAAACCTGTAGTTTTTAAGCTACAGGTTGGTTTAGATAAATGTTAGGCTTGAAATGACGCACAACATTCTCTAAAACCTTATTATAGAAATCCAAGGGTATACTCTTGCCGTCTTTGGGTGGACAATGACAGTTGAAAATTCCGCGGCGGACGAGGTAGTTTTCACTATTCTGCCAAATATCCTTGAGTTTTGTCTTATAGACATCACCAAAGATAGTTGTATCGTCACCCGGGCAACGCAGGACTATGCCGCGAGAAGTAATATACATCCCGCAGGCAACTTGGTGGCAAGGACAGCCTCCGGCATAAGACGAGATGTCGTTCCTCTTCAATTCATCTAGCGTGCTAATACCCTTTTCAATATTGTAAATATTGATTCGGGTATAAAGAGCAATCAGTTCTTCCGGGGATGGAGTCAAATCTTGCCAGGAATCCTGCGCGCGACCAGCACACATAGATACAGTAGTCACGGGATAAATATTTCTCTCTCGCGCCCAGACATAAATCTCGTAGATTTCGTGGATGTTCTGTTTAGTGATCGGAACAATAGCAAGACACAGTCTAGTTGGTTGACCTTGATTAAAACCTGCTTCTGATAAAAGTTCTAGAGCACGATTGCGCTTCGCAGTGTAACCTTGGACACCGACCATACTGTCTTGAATTTCGGGATTAAAGGAATTAAAACCGACATTCAGACTTACATCTAAATCCTTGATTGTGCCTATTAAATCTTCAGCAGAAAGGTTGAAATATTTCTGCGCTAGAGCGTCATCACCTAAAACGTGCGCTTTAGTAAAAATATTCACCTTAATTCCTTTTGCCTGCATTTCTTGTAAAAAACCCAGAAAAAACCGATTTTCAAATGGCTCACCAGCACCAAGAATCTTAATGCTTTCAAGACCTAAATTTGTTGCCTTACGAATCAAACTGAAAATTTCAAGGTGAGAAAGACTACGATTTTTACTATGGTCTATTGTGCCATTATGTCTAAAACAATGTGGACACTTTAGAGAACAGGCTTCGCCAAAATCAAGGTCTAAAGTCAACAATTTTCCCGCATTTTCTTCCAAGTATTCCCGGGAAAAGTTCCAACCTTGAATATCGTTTTTAAAGTTTGCTGGCACTTTTTCCATACCAGGAAAGACAGCAGGAATCCTAACACTTAAAGAATCACTTTTGCGGACAATCGCGAAAATTAAGACAAGAGAGTCTACTTTGCGGTCGGAAAGTTCTTTACCTTTTTTGAAGACCACATTAACTTTTGCCTTAGATTTTACCGGATAGTATAACCAGCCAACTTCGCTTCTAGTTTGGACTTTGCCATAAATCTCGCCCCTTAAAGTAAGGATTTCGCCATTGTTGATACTAATTCTTTGCCCACCTTCAGGTATGAAAAATGTCGGCTCATTACGCAAACTGTTGTCAAAAGCTTCAATTTGCAATACATAACTCATAGAAACCGAAAAATTAGAAACAACTAGAACACAGCAAACCAGTAAAACTAACCAATTTCTTTTCATTTCAATTACCTCCTCATTTAAACTGAGTTACAACCTCATTTACATTATCTTTGACTTTTTCACTAACCTGCTTTTTGATCTCTGCAATAGTGTTGGGATCCAAGCCTAGTTCTTCTGCTTTGTCCCTTAATTCATCAAGTAGAAAAGACACTTCCATAATGGCATAGCCAAACCCCATACTGTAATTGTTCCTAGCCACACCATCACAGATAGTCATCATATAATTTGGCCCTTCTTCCATTCTTCCATCCCCCTCATACAATATTTATTGTTTAAATCAGAACAATAAGATTGAAATAACCCACCCTACCC
>CAYWOB010000027.1:0-12024 GCA_964459815.1 uncultured Candidatus Saccharibacteria bacterium | reverse complement strand
CCAATGGCCAGACTTAACGAACTGTCCAGTGTAAACTTGACGCTGCAATGCCACATTATTTGACAAAGTTCATTTTTTATTTTGTGGTGGTATTATATCATATCCATAATTTTTTGTCAATAGTTTTGGTCAAAATTGTGATGTAATCTTCTGAATAAATAGAGATAAAATAATGTTTTAAATATTTTGTTGAAAGATATTGACACAAAAATAGGGCGGGTGTATAATGAAAATGAATATAAAACCCCCTTAGTCCCCCTTGTCAGGGGGAGAATCAATTTCCCTCCTATGGTATGCGGAGGGATAGGGTGGGTTGTCTTTCAAAAATAAAAATCTTGTAGAAACCTTATGCCCAAAATTGACTCTCATCTCCAAACCGCACTTTCCGACCTTGGTTTCAGTGAAAAAGAAACTAAAGTTTACCTAGCTCTCCTGGAAATAGGTCGGGGTACTGTAAGCGCCATTGCCCGTGCTGCCTCAATCAATCGCACCACGGGATATAACATACTTGATAGCCTTGTTTCCCAAGGCTTAGTTCGAATTTCCGGGAAAGAGCCTAAAGAGGAATACGTGGCGGAATCGCCCACCGTCATTCCTGCGCTTTTAAAACAAAAAATTGCGGGTTATGAAGCGCAATTGAAGAAAGCAACAAAATTAGTGCCGCAACTCGCGACAATTCATAATGTTACTGACCGGCCAAAGGTGAAGTTTTACGAAGGTAGGGAAGGATTAATTGAGGTTTATGAAGATACCCTGACTTCGCATGAAGAAATTAGAGCCTATGCCACTTTAGATGATATGTATCAGGCCTTGCCAGGATATTTCCCTGATTATTTTAAAAGACGAGCCAGAAAGAAAATTCCCATTAAAGCGATTATTCCGGCCACACCTGCCGCTAATGAAAGAATAAAGTACGATAAGGAAGAGATGAGAACTTCAGCCTTAATTCCCGAAAAACAATTTCGTTTTTCACCCGAAATCAATATTTACGACAACAAAGTAATGATCGCTTCCTGGCGGGAGAAATTAGGAATTATTATTGAAAGCGCAGAGATTGCGGATGCAATGAAAAAGATTTATGAATTGGCTTGGGCCGAGGCAAAAAGGTTGGATAAAGATTCTATGGCGTCTTGACGCCGGTTCACGAAACCGCTGCTCGTAAAGCAGCATAGAAGTTTAAAAGTCGCGATCCACAGCGACTTTTTGTTTCTTCTGTGCTAAAATAGAACTAAATTCCTTTATTTCTCGTATATCTTGGATTACGAAATATACTTCTTTTTTGAGGACTTCAGGCGTCCCGCCCGAAGTTTTAGCCACGGGCAAGATGCCCGTGGCCCTCAAAGTCTAGAAATTATTCTATTTCGTAATTCAAAGGCGTATATTATTCCAGCTTTATGCTTCTTGATGATAAAAATAAAGAAAAAAAGTTAGTTCAAAAGGCTTATCACGATCCTGAAGCGTTTGGTGAGCTTTATGAACTCTATTTTGATAAAATCTTCCGTTTTACTGTTTACCGCGTAAGTAGCCTAGAGAATACAGAAGATATTGTAGAGGATATTTTTGAAAAAGCTTTGAAAAATTTAAGTCATTTTCATTGGCGAAAGAATGCTAATTTTGGTTCCTGGCTTTTTCAAATTGCGCGCAATACCATTATTGACTATTACAAAAAAAATTCCATTAGAAAAACAATAAACGTTGCAGATTTGCCTGAAATTGCCTCCAATGAAATTTTGCCCTCTGATACTGTAAAACGTAAGGAGATCTTCCAGGATTTGCAAAAATTAATAGATAATCTACCGCAGCGACAAGCCGAAATTGTTATTCTGCGCTTTTTTGGCGAGAGACGAAATAAAGAAATTGCCGAGATTCTGAAAATCTCGGAAAAAACCGTCGCTTCTAATCTTTGCCGTGCCTTACGTACTCTCCATCGTCATTACCGAGATTTGCAGTAATTGGGCTAATAATTTTGTTATAATATATAAAACTTATGTCTCTCAAAAATAACCCCTCTAATAATCAAAATCTTCTAGATGAGATAGAAAAAATGCTCTCTGTGCAATGGCGAAATCGGGATTATCTAAAACACAACGCTCTACTTGGTTTTTGTGCCCAAATAATTGCTATGCAACCTAAAGCATCTGCTAATTATCGCGAGAATCTCAAACAAAAACTGATTGTATTACATCCCCAAAAGAAAAAAGCAGACTGGAAACAAAAAATCACTACTCTGCGTTTTCTAATTCCATCACGGGAACTGCTTACTCTACGAACTGCGTATATCTGCTTATCTCTTGTTCTGTTTATTACCTTAGGAATAATTAACCCTTGGCATCCAGACAGAAAAAATGTTTTTTCTAACCCCAAGCCTATTATCCTCTCGGAAATAAACAGTATCCCAGCGACCAATGACCTATCGCGAGTCAGGTTAGAAAATAATCTTACTCAAAATTACCGCATTCTTAAAGAGCATCGGGAATTTAAACTTATAGAATACACACTCTTTGATGGCTCCAAAATTATTGCTGTGGAAAATATCTTGCTTTAGGTGAAAACCTCCACAAATAATCCAAAACAAAAAATATCCTCTTCTTGAATGAGGATATTTTTAGAATCAAGAAGCAAGAATCAAGGAATAAATTATGGACAATCAGTAAATTCCCCTTAACTCTTACTTCTTGATTCTTGCTTCTGAAACTATTCTTGATAAAACGGATTTCTTAAATTATCAATCCCAGACACAGGTCTTGATGCATTTTGTTGCATTCCCTCCTTTACTTCATAATAAAGTCGTGTATTAACCTTTAATTCTTTGGTTTCCCCAGTCACATCCTTCATTGTGAGAACATTGTTATTCAAAAAGGAAATAACGATTAAGCCTACTGCTAAAATAATCAACATTATTATGCAAATCGCAATCAAATTACGATGCTTTTGTAAAAAAAGGAGAATGCTTTGATTATTTAAACTTAAGGAAGGGAGGTTCATAAAAATTAATTGGAAATGTTAGTGGTGTAAATTTCTGCTTCAATTAAAGCCTGAATCCAATCTGCCTGTGGCGGGGCCTCCTCAGGGGAGGAACCTGACATTTTAGTTTCTTTACTTTTAAGAGTGAAGTTTATCAAGCGAGGATTGGTATAATAATTTAGATTTTCTAACATCTGTAAATATTTCACAAAATTAGGGAAAGTGCCTTCTAAATCCAATTTATAAACTAAATTCTTTGGGTCAGAAGCGCGCGTGGCTTCTTTGTTTTTACTTTGACTATCCTTATTCTCTTCGCCCTCTTGAGAAGAACGTTTGGTTTTTTCTTCTTGTTTCTGTAGGTCAATTTGTTGCTTCATACCTGTTTCCTCTGCTATTTTTTCTAATTTTTGGATAAAAGTAATGAAATTGTCTTGAGCCAAAATAGTTTCATTAATCTTGGAAACATCAGGCGCTACTTTCTCATAATCTGCGGAGAATTGATCAAAATTTTTCACATTATAATCAAGCTGATTTACTTCTTGTCTCTTTAATAAAATTTCTTGGCTCAAAGTCTTGATATCTCTGACCACAAAATAATAGACTAAAAAACCGCCAGCTGTCCAAATGCCTAAAGTAGTGAGAATAAAGGAGATTAATTTTCTTTTTGGGAAAAATGAAGGCATAAAAAATTTATTTAAGATGATCCTCCTTCACTTTAAACTTTAATTGGAAGGTGACATTTTCTCGGCTTTCTAAATTAGAAAGGGGGGACTCAATATCTTTGAAAAATTCACTTCCTTCAAGATTCTTCTGAAAATGGATTAAACTATCTCGCGTTTTTGCCACACCCTGAACTTCCACGACATTTCCCTCCTTTTGAGCCTGAAGATTGGTGAATCTCACTTCGCTAGGCGTTAAACGAATCAACTCAATTAAAAAGGGGCTAAAACGGATATGTTGGGATTGAAGAGTAGCAATCTTTTCTAAATTACTGTTAAATTGATTGATTTTACCTTCCAAAACAGAAAACCCTGAAGCAGTAGAAGTATGTTTTTTGT
Organism: uncultured Candidatus Saccharibacteria bacterium; assembly: GCA_964459815.1. Classification (GTDB taxonomy): domain Bacteria; phylum Patescibacteriota; class JAQUNI01; order JAQUNI01; family JAQUNI01; genus JAQUNI01. Next base: position 8,002 of record CAYWOB010000027.1, on the reverse strand, counting down.
TTTCTAAATCTCCTTCTAGAATCTTTAAATTATGGCGCAATAAAAAATCAGCGCTAATGAGCAAGGCCAAAATCAAAATCCCAAAGATCGAAAGCGCTATAACCCTCTTGAAAAGAAATGAATATAACCTTGCTATCTTTAACTCTTTAATATCTTGGGGAGGAAGAAGATTAATGGTAATCATAAATAAATCAAAATTCAAAAATCAAAATGTAAAATGACAGTTCAAAATCTTAAAATGAATTAAAGCTTTTGGGAATTTACCCGTTTATGGGTTTCAAAGCTAATGTTTGATGCAAAAAATAAGTTTTTGAAAGGCTACCTACCCGCCATTATCCCTTCGTCATCAGGCAATGGCAGACGGGAAGTCTGAATTCCCCAAGTCATTTTTAACATTTTGATTTGTCACTTTGATTTTTGATTTTTACATTTTGCATTTTATACCCCTTCCACCCCCCTCAAAGCTAAACCGATGGCTGTGGTATAGCCTAGAGAATCTTTGCGACTAATTTCCGGCAAATATTTACTCCCCGGGGCCAGAATATTGACCCAAGGATCACCCAGAACAATCTCTCTTTTCAAAATCATTTTGAGTTCTGGAATAAGACCCTTTAATTTTGCGCCGCCACCGCAAAGAATTATCTTACTCAAGGTTTGTCCTTGGGGGAAATGGTCCTGATAAAACTTTAATGCGGTTTCAATCTCACGGGCTAAAGCTTGAACCCCCTTTTTCAAACTCTGATAAATTTTTCCTTCAATTTCACTTTCTTTTGCCGTTAATCCATAAATCTTTTTCATCCCTTCAGCTTCAGTAAGACTAATCTTTAGATCTCGCACCAAGTTATTGGTAAAGGTTTCGCCCGCAGGCTCCACAGAGGCTGTAAATTGTAGACTCATGCGGTCATAGATAATCAAACTAGTACGGCTGATACCAATATCTACAATAAGATAACAAGCCTGATCTCCTTCGCGAATAAGACTACGTACTGTTGCTGCTGATTCTACCTCGCAGGCAAGGGGACTAAGGTTTGCCTTTCTTAAGGCATTAATATAGCTATCCACCAGTTTCTTAGGAGAAGCAGCAACTAAAATTTCTAAATGATCATTGGATTTGCCTACCTGCTGCCAATCCAAATAAACCTCATCGCTGGAAAGAGGAATATGCTGTTGCGATTCCCACTTTACTGCTTCTGCTAATTCCTCGCGAGGTAAATTCGGCAATTTGATAATCCGTACAAAGGACTCATATTCTGGCACACAAGCCACTACGAAACGGGTCTTGACCTTCCCTTTCTGTGCCCTCATCCTACTTTCTTCTATTGCTGTCACCAGGAAATCCTCTTTAACCACTCTTCCCTTAATAATTGTCCCTTCTTTTAAAAGAAATTCACAAAAATTAGAAAGTTCAATATTCTTTCCTTCTTTTTTTAATTCAACCAATTTTAGACTTTGATCCGAGAGATCTAAACCAAAAGCGTGCATAAAAGTTAGATTAAAATGTAAAAATCAAAATGTAAAATGACCCGCCCGTCTTGACTTCGCCCTTAGTTAAATATTAAGTCTTACCAAACACAACTAAACTTTTATCAAAGACTTACCTAAAGTCAGTCAAGGCGAAGTCGGGCGCGGCAGTTTAAAATGTTAAAATAAAAAGAATTTTTAAAATTTTGCATTGTCATTTTGATTTTTGATATTTACATTTTGCATTTAATATTCTTCCTCCCAATGCTCAATAGTAACTACAGGAGAGTCCGTAGGAGGGCCGAAAAGACTTTTATTCAAAATTTCATCATTGTAAGTAAGATTAATATTGCCCCACAAGTCCATAAAATCCACTTCCCGACCGATTAACGAGCCAGTGATGTTTACTTCTCCGGCAAAACTTAAATTTTGGATACGTACCCGATTCATAGCGTAGAGCACACCTTCAATATTCACATCATTACTGAAGGGGCGGGCGAGAATTTCCACTGAACCTTTAGCAATCAGGCCCGAGCCTTTACCCGGCGTATTATTCACCTCTATATAAATAGGTTTTAAAATAGGGCCTCCGGTGTCGCCATAAATAATACTACCGTCTGCCACCAGAAGTCCATTTAATACTAAAGAATCGCCTCGCTTTAAACGCACGTCTCCCTCCACATAATTCACATCACTATTTAAAACAAGAGGGTGATTGTTGTTTAAAAGCGTACGGAATTCATCTTCGGTATAAATTGCGCCGGCGCGGCTTTTGTATGAATTAGGATCGGAGGAATCAAAATCCAACATCGGCATTGTCACATGGTCAGGCGCCCCTGTGCAAGGAGAACAGCCGGTGACCGGGCAATTCACAGCCTCACAACCATCACTCGCGTCAAGATTAGACCAGGCATAAAGATGAATTTCATCGGCAGCTAAAGCTTTGCCATCAATATGAGCTTCACTCCAAGCAAATAAGTCTAAGTCATCATTAGCAAACATATTACCCCCGGTGACATTCACGATACTCAGATTGACATTTGTATCCACATCACTATAAGTGGCCATTCCTGCCAAGGGATTGGGATTCACTGCCCGCACAGCCTTTGTTTTAACAATCCTTTGAGCAGTACTATTATTTTGAGTTAATTTGCCGATAGAGATAATATTTGCTCTTCCTGGATCGGTAGCCTCAATTTGTACCTCATAAGAACCTCCACTTACTAACTCGCCATCGCGCGTTAGAGTACGACTAATATTCCCGTCTTCAAACTCCTGCCGCCAATCAGAATCATTACGTAATTTATAAATTACCTCATTGATGCCTGATTCAGCTAAATAATAGGTCTCAAAAGCCGAACCCTGGCTCAAAGAGATTCTTTTTTCTAAAATAACAAGCGTAAAAAAAGTCGCACCGACCAATAAAAGAACGCCTAAAATAAGAATAACTGTAATCAGGGCAAAACCAGGGTGAGATTTTTGATTTTTATTCGTATGATCAAATCTTATCTTCATTATACAAAATTTTAGAATATGAATAAATCTAGATAAAAAGATATTTTTATCTTAGGTTACGGCCGCAAACACTAGTCAAAAAATCTACCTTCTCGTCTAGTGAAAGAGTGCTAAAACTAATATGCACCACCCTATCTTCTCCCCAAAACACCAGATGATCAATATATTCCGCTATAAATTCGTCAGCATCTACTGCCTTTTCCGCGCTATGACCAAATTCATCTACTGCGGAAGCGATTACCCAAGAATCCGGGTCATCAGAAAAGTAATAGTGGCTAAATTCACGATGCAACTTGCCTTCTGCCACATAATAACGAATATACTGGACAGGTTCTTGATTATGGCCATCTTGAAACATAATCTCTGCTGGTGGGGGATTGTCCGGGTCATTAGTAATAGCAGGTAAATCAGTGGCTAATTCCTGGGATTGCCGCAAATCTCGGGTAATGCGGTCTAAAGCCACGCGGCCGTTTTGGACTAATTCTACCTTGCGATTTTCTCTCTCTGCAAAACGCAGAGCTAAATCATAACAAGTATAAGAGAGTAAAATTACGACTAGACCCACACTAACAGCGACTAGGACTTCCACCAAAGTGAAACCCTTTTTGAGGTTAGAAAATTTCATCGGGTTTTGGATAAAAAGTTGAATTTTATTCTAATTGTAAATTGAAAATTAATATTTACTTATCACAGTAACCAAGCTTTTCTGCTTTTCTGTTAGCCCTTCATGCCAATAGACGGTTACTTCTATTTTCTTCATCCCTTCATCCTCGGAAACTTCATTGAAATCTCCATCTATATGGTGAATCTCGGTCTGGATTTCAAAATAATGAAGTTGACTAGTAGTATCTGCGGTGGCTGGTGCGCGGGCTTCTACAATGCCGGTTTCTAAGGCATTATAGGATTTAGCAATGTATTCTTCCATCTTCCCTTGGGCAAGGAAGGCAGCTTCTGTATCATGGCGTGCAATAATTGCTAATTTAGACCCGAGGGGCAAAAATTGTAAAACCGCTAAAAAACCAATCAAAAAAATTGTGAGAGCAACCATAGCTTCAACTAAAGTGAAAGCCTGACAATAGATTGGGGTGAAATTTCTAATTTTTGCTTTCATAGCTTGTATCTTATCTAATTTCAATAATTAATAAATCCTGCGGGCCGCACATCAATGGTTTTTACTTCGCCATAGCGGTTTGTAAGGTCAATTTGACCCGCGTCAACTACGCCGCCTGCTGCGGTGAATTGAATTTCTGGATTGTCTAAATCGCGTAATTCTTTGATCTCAATGTCAGGATCCAAGGCTTCTGTTTGGATTGTTTCGGGTAAATAATTGCCGGGATTTGCTGGATCAGGATTTAAACGAATAATCTCATAATTCTTTTTGCCTTCTAAATCAAATCGTACCAAATAAGTTATCTGCTCTGTGACAGTCTTTTGCTGCGCCCATCTTAAATTCTGAACTACCTTTTCGGTTTCGCGGGAGAGTTTATAGGTCGGTGCAAATCTCCGAAAGCTAAAAAATGTAATCCCGGCGAGAATAGAAAAAATGGCCAAGACAATTACTAACTCTATAAGGGTAAAGCCTTTAAAAAACCGTAAACGAGTGACGATTTGCATAAGTTATACAGATTGATCTAATGTAAAATTTAAAATGCAAAAATCAAAATGACAAATCAAAATGTTAAAATGAAAAAAATTTTGAAATTTTACACTGTAATTTTGATTTTTAATTTTTACATTTTGATTTATTTATAAGGCGCTAGTTAAGGAGTAGATCGGTAAAATTACTGCTACAGCCATAGCACCTACTGCTCCGCCGATTACGAGCATTAAAATGGGTTCAATAATTGTAGAGATATTCTTCATTGTTTGATCTACATCCTCTTCATAGAACTCGGCTAATTTAACTAGAATTTCATCTAGAGCGCCTGTTTCTTCTCCCACTTCAATCACTTGGGTTACAATAGGTGGAAAAAGAAGATGATTATGAGCCAAAGCCTTGCTTAAAGCGGTCCCTTTTTGGACCTCGGTAAGAGAGGCTTTCACTGCTTTCTTATAATACACATTACCTAGGGCATCCGATACTACATCTAAAGCTTCTAAGATTGGCAGTCCAGAAGCAAGTAATGAGGAAAGATTACGGATAAAACGAGCAAGGTTAACCTTTTTAACGACCTTGGAGATAATAGGCAAATAAAGGTAAATCCGGTGAAAAACCAAACGTCCTTTAGAACTACGCATTATTCTAAAAGCAAGAAAACAAAATACAACAATGCCTCCTAAAATCCATAAAACGTAGGCACCCATAAATTTACTAACTGCAATCAAAATCCGCGTCGGTAGAGGAAGGCGGGTATTGAATTCCTCAAAAATAGTTACTAATTTTGGCAAAACAAAGGTCATCATTAAAAAACCAATGCCGCCCATTGCCACCACAACTACAGCGGGATAAGTCATCGCACCGGTTACTTTTTTTACTAAATCGCGATCTTTTTTTAGTTGTACGGCTAATTGATTCAGAGCCTGGGTTAATTTACCAGAAACCTCGCCTGTTTTCACTACATTGACATATAATTCAGAAAATACCTTAGGATGTTTAGAAAGGGCTTCATAAAAAGTCACACCTGTCTCTACATTTCTGTGTAAATCTTGGATTACTCTTTTAAATTTACGATTAGTGGTCTGGCTTATTAAAATATTGAGTGCTTTAACGAGCGAAAGTCCAGCTTTTAGCATCACTTCTAAATATTGGGTAAACAGTACTTTATCCATCAGAGAAATATATCCAATTTGACTTAAAATTTTCTGAAAAAAAAGATTTTCTCCCTGTTTTCCCTTTTCTTCAGAATGGGTTAATAAAAAACCCTGGGTATAAAGCCATTCCGCCAGTTTAGCTTCGGAGTCTAAATTGATTTCACCTTGTTTAACATTACCTTCTTTGTCGCGAGCAGAATAAGTATAGAGAGGCATAAAAAATAAATCAAAATGCAAAAATCAAAATGTAAAATGATCATCGCTTCGCGAGATCTCGCGAAGCGAGACAATGCAAAATTTTAAAAATTCTTTTCATTTTAACATTTTAAACTGCCGCGCCTGACTTAGCCTTGATTGATACTGAAGGTAAGTCCTTCGTAAAAATTCAGTCATTTTGGTAAGGTTTAACATCTTTAAGAAGGGGCGGAGTCATTGGCGGGCGGGTCATTTTGATTTTTGATTTTTAAATTTTACATTATTCCTTAGTTACCCTTAACACCTCTTCCAGGGTTGTGATGCCCATCTTGGCTTTATAGAAACCGTCTTCAAGCATCCGTGTCATTCCTTCAGCCACGGCTTGTTTTTCAATATCTTCAGTAGGCGCTCGTTTGACAGTCAGGGCTTGAATAGCCTCACTGACTTCTAAAACCTCAAAAATCCCTAAACGTCCTCTGTAACCTGTATTATTGCATTGGGCACAACCCCGACCCCGATAGAATAATAGAGAATCAGGGGTAATTTTACTGGACACAATAGCCCCTTCGCGGACCATAATTTCTAGAATCTTCTTGAGGTTCACCTCGGCCTCCAAATTTTGCCAAGCCGTGCGATCAAGGTGATAACTTTCAATACAATTAGCGCAAATCTTGCGTACCAACCTTTGCGCAACGACTACATTTACTGTGGAAGCAAGAAGAAATGGCTCAATTTTCATATCAATGAGACGAGGGATTGCTCCTGCAGCATTGTTTGTGTGGAGAGTGGATAAAACTAAATGGCCAGTGAGTGAAGAATGGATTGCCATTTCTGCTGTTTCACTATCCCGGATTTCTCCCACCATAATAATATCTGGATCTTGACGCAAGAGCGACCTTAAACCATTGGCAAAGGTATAACCAATTTTGGGAGCTACCTGACTTTGATTAATGCGGGGCATATGATACTCAATAGGATCTTCAATCGTGCAGATATTTACTTCAGGAGTGTTTAGGATGTTTAAAATACTATAAAGCGTAGTGGTTTTACCTGAACCCGTAGGGCCTGTAGAAAGAATCATGCCGTGAGGCCGATTGATGTTTAATTTAACAATTTTTAAAGCATTACGGCGCAGACCCAGTTCTTCTAAACTGAATGGCTTAGCCGACTCAAAAAGAAGACGCATCACTATCTTTTCTCCATCAAACACAGGGATGACAGAGACACGAAAGGAGATTTTATATTCCTCGGTTTCAATCTTAAATCGCCCATCTTGAGGTAGACGATGTTCATCAATTTTGAGATTAGACAAGACCTTAATCCGCGCCACTATGCCGGCTAAAATCTTTTTAGGTAAATTCATCACATCTCTTAAAACCCCGTCCACTCTGTAACGGACTATAATTTCTTCTTCTAAGGGCTCAATATGGATATCAGAAGCGTTCTCATATATGGCATATTCTAGGAGCGTATCCACAATTTTCACTACAGGCAGCTCTTTAGCCATTTTTCTTAGATCTTCAGCATCTGCCGGCTCCCGCACGCCTTGTTTGTCAATAATTTCAGAAAATTCCGTTTTTAAGCTCTTGCGATACTGTTTTAAGATTTCGCTAATACTGGTAGACGTCGTCAAAAAAACCTCCATCTTCATTCCAGTCTTCTTTTCCATAAATTCAATAGTTTGCAAATCTGTGGGGTCTACCATTGCTAATTTTAATTTTTCTTTATCTTTCTCAAAAGCCGCCACCTGATAATTACGTGCAATTGGCTCGGGAATTAAAAGGAGAGTCTCCTTAGGAATTTTCTTCTTTTCAAGATTAATATAGGGAATTTTATACGTTTCTGCATAATGTTCCGCTAATATTTCTTCACTCACCAATCCTTGTTTAATTAATTCTGCATCTAGACTTAATTTATCTTGCTTGGCTTGAATACTGGCAGCACGGATTTTATCCTCCTTCACTAAATTATTTTTGGTTAAAATTTCAATTAATTCTTGGCCCTTGAAAAACATAATAATTAAATCAAAATGTAAATATCAAAAATCAAAATGACCCGCCCGCCTTGACTTCGCCCTTAG
>CAYWOB010000026.1:10234-12936 GCA_964459815.1 uncultured Candidatus Saccharibacteria bacterium | reverse complement strand
CTTATATTATTGACTTAAGTTTTAACCCTAAGCGGTAAGGTAAGTAATGCCATCACCGCTTTTTTATTTGCTCTCCCTAGCCTTTTCAGTTAAAATAAAAATAAATAACCATTTGCAGCGCCTTTATGATTAAAGCTATTTATTTTGACTGGGGACATACTTTTGCCACTTTTTTTGAAAATAGGGAACAAAAATTAGATCAGATTTTAAAACCATTTGGATTTAATTGGTGGACATTCAATCATTTCTGGAGAGGATTTTATATCTTAAGGTCTTCTGGTAAGATAGAAAGTGATAAAGAACTGGAAATTTTTATTAGAAGAGTTGCTCAAAAAGATATACCGGTTCAAAAAATAATTGAAACTACTATTAAAAATCATTTCATCTCTACAAAACATATTGAAATAGTAAAAAAATTAAAGAAAAAATATAAGGTTGGAATTTTATCCAATAATGTTCAAGAATGGGTCGATAAGGTTATTCAAAACTGCAAAATTGAAAAATTGTTTGATGCCGTCATTGTCTCTTCAAAAGTTAAGGCAAGAAAACCGAATGCCAAAATTTATTACGAGGCAATAAAAAAATTATCCGTAAAGCCGGAAGAAACAATTTTTGTTGCTGATGAAATAGCAGAAGATTTAGTTGCCGCAAGTGGCTTGGGAATAAAAACAATTTGGTTTAATATGTCTCAAAAAGGATCTTGGGAAGAAGATGATAGAAATATTCTCAAAATCTATAAGCCAAATGCATCCATTAAAAACCTTAAAGAGGTTATTAATGTAGTTAAAGCAATGAATAAATAAATTGTCGTTTATCCATATCTATGCGCGAAAACTTTGAAGAAGATTTAAGACTCTATAGTGAATCTTCCAAGGAAAAACTAAAAGAAGTCCCTCCTCCCTTGCTTGATAATCCCTTTTTTAAACGTCCTCCGGAAAAAGAAATTGATGAAATTAAAGATATTCCAAAAACAATTTATTATCTCCAAGTAGAAAAGCAAAGGATTATGCAGAAGCTACATCGTGAGCTTGCCGCATTAGACGAACCGTCCCATGTCGAAAATCCAGAAATGGAAAAGAGAAGAGGCCGCTTTGTCATCCAAAAAGGAGAGAAACTCTTTTGGCAGCAAAAGGATGGTAAAAATGTCGCATTGACCCTCGGCGAAATTTTAACCGATGATTCCTGGGATATAATTTATAATCTTGACCAAACTACGGTATCGCGAGCCACCCGCAAAAGATATTTAATTGGACAAGCAGAAAATGAACTCCGTAATTTGTATGATTACCAAATTCTGGTTCAAGAGGCAAATAATCCTGAACTTGATTCATTTAAAAAAGAGACTTATAAAAGAATTTTTAGAGACCGCCAGAACAAAGAAATACCTGCAGGTTTAATCGTGGAAAAAATGGTAGAAAATTTCCTCAAAAAAATATCTATTGATTATGATGTCTCTTTTAAAATAATGCCGGCTGATGTTGATCAAGATGTTGATCAAAAAATTGATTTTATTATTCATCGCCGTCGCTATTACAGAGGTGTCGGTATTGAAGCCGATAACGGAGAAAAGAATGATATTGGCGTTCAATTCACCTCTGCCAGCCACCCTTTAAAATTAAATGAAAAACGCCATCAAGTTGCACGTGCAAAGGAAAAACTTAAATATTCTGATGGTCTTGTAGAAGATATTGTTTTGGTAACTATTCCGATGTATAAATTTATGGGGGTTTATGATATTTGGAAAGAGGAAAAAGCTCCCGGTGGTCCTGATAAACTTTGGTCATCTGAAATCAAAAAAGAAGTATTCTCTAAAATTTTAAGTGGTATTTTATCTCCCCAAAAAATTGAAACCGAGTGGCAAAAAGTGCAAAAAGCATAAATATCCTTTTGTTCCTCCCCTTAGCAAGGGGAGAAGAAATAATGATTATGAAATCAACCCAAATTAAAAAACTTACTGCCTTTTTCTTTGAGGTTGGCAATTTAAGAAAGGTCCTAAGAGCGCACCAACAAACCCTACTTACTCATGATTTAACCGACAACATCGCTTCTCATTCTTTCCGCGTCGCTATGCTTGGATATTTTTTAGCTTGCGAGTTAAAAGCCGATACAAATAAAATAATGAAAATGTGTCTTCTTCATGATTTAGAAGAATCCCGTTCTATGGATCACCATTGGGTAAGCAAAAGATACGTTAAAATTTTTGAGGATGAAATTCGCGAAGAACAATTAAAAGATTTACCTCATTCTGGAGAGCTCATCCAACTCTCCAATGAATATCAAACACGCAAAACCCTAGAAGCCAAGATTGCTAAAGATGCAGATTTGTTAGATGAGATTTTTCTCCTCCGAGAATACGCTTGGCAAGGGAATAGAGAAGCGACAAACTGGCTAAAAGAAAGTCATCAAGGTAAAAATATGGTTAGCCAGCAGGAGAAACTAATGTACACCAAACTCGCCAAAGAAATTGCTAAAGAGGTCAAAAGACAAGCGCCAAGCGCTTGGTGGCAAAACCTTTGGACATCAAAAAGGAGAAAATAAAATTATTCTGCTGGTTCAAATCAAAGATTTGAACCAACTCATATATGTTATCAGAAAACAAACAAGTATCTGAAAATTTTGGAAACGAAAATCTAGAAAAAGGATTGCCTCCCGAAAATCGTTTTTACAATGACTATTCCCGGCATCCCTGAAACAAGACAACC
>CAYWOB010000026.1:0-10134 GCA_964459815.1 uncultured Candidatus Saccharibacteria bacterium | reverse complement strand
CCATCTGGCGCGAACCTGTAAATTGTTCCACCATCACTCATTCCCAACACCATTGTCGTTGCGCTTTTAAATCTATTCATATCCGATCCTCCTTGTGTCGCTCATATTGAGCAAATAAAAGATTATCCAAAGAACCTAGCCAAAACGATCATTTTAATGTAATTTAAAAGTAGATAATTGTCAAAAAAACTTAAAGCGAAAAGCTAAAAACAATTTCAAATTCCTAAACCCTTAAATTCAGATTTTAGCTTTTCACTTTTAGCTTTTAGCTTCAAATTATGTCTCTTTCTATCGGCATCGTCGGTTTGCCCAATGTAGGCAAATCAACCCTGTTTCAAACCTTAACCAAAAAAGAAGTAGACCGCGCTAACTATCCTTTCTGCACAATTAATCCTAATGTAGGCGTGGTTATGGTCCCTGATGAGCGGGTAGATAAACTCGCCGCTCTAACCCATTCTGGCCGCAAAATTTATACAACGATTGAGTTTGTAGACATCGCTGGTTTAGTGGCTGGCGCACACAAAGGCGAAGGCTTGGGCAATCAATTCTTGGCGCATATCCGCGAGGTAAATGCGATTATTTATATTTTGCGTGCTTTTCAAAATGAAAATGTTGCCAATACTCAAAACCGCGTTAACCCTATTCAAGAAAAAGAAACCTTGGATTTAGAATTAATTTTAAAAGATTTAGACACCGTAAATAAAATCCTAGAAAAATCTGAAAAGGAAGCAAAAACCGGCAATAAAGATGCGATTTATAAAAACAGTCTTTTTAAAAAAATAAAAAAGCTCCTTGAACAAGGAAAAATTTTATATGAACAATCCTTAACTGCTGAAGAATTACCTTTAATTCAAGAATATCAACTTCTCACTCTAAAACCAAGGTTGTATCTTTTAAACGGCGACAAAAAAGAAATATCTCCTGAAATCTTAAAAAAGTTTCAAAAGAATAATTGGCCTTATCTTATCATTAATATCAAAAATGAATTTGAAGCTGGAGATCTTAGCCCGGAAGAGCGCATCTCCCTAGGGCTACCTAAAGAATCGGAAATAGATATTTTAATCCAAAAAGCCTATACCCTTTTAAATCTTATTACTTTTTTAACCACTGGCGAAGATGAAACTCGCGCTTGGACCATTGTACAAGGCATGAAAGCACCTCAAGCTGCTGGTGTAATTCACACTGATTTTGAAAAAAACTTCATTCGCGCTGAAGTAATCAATTGGAAAAAACTAATAGAGGCCAGAGGGTTTACCAAAGCCAGAGAACAAGGATTAATTCGCACCGAGGGCAAGGAATATGTAGTGCAGGATGGAGATGTGATTGAAATCAAACACGGCGCATAAATAACCCACCCCACCCTCCCTTATCAGGGAAGGGAGAAAACTTCTCCCCTGATAAGGGGAGATTAAAGAGGGGTTTTACTTTTTGGCTTCTCTTTCCAAAACCACTGATATAATCCATATCCCCAACTCAAGGTATAGGCAATATTAAGCATAACAACTCCCCATTGATGATTAACAATCGCCGTAATCCACCAGAATGGTTGTGAGGCAAGACCAAAAACAAATCCCCATTTATTTTTTCTACCAACTAAAATAATCGCCGCAATACCAAAAATAAAAATTCCAATTTGTGCAATAGTGTCCCACATATAATTTTAATTTAATGTCTCTATAATTTCATTTTATCATAAATTCTATGCCGTCAACAATCAATACACAAAGAATCCATTGGCTTTTCTTTGATGTGGGCGGTGTTTTAATAGACAAAACTCTCTACGAAGAATGGCTGATTAGAAATATAATTACGATTTTGTGCCGCTATCACCAAGAAATCACACCCTCTGCACTCCTTGCAGCAAATATTAAAGCAAGTAGAAAGATAGGTAGTTTGATTTTAAATACCTTCCAAGTAATATTAAAAGACAAAAAGAAAGCTGAAAGAGCTTATAAAATACTCAAAGCGAAGCGAACCAGAGAAAAAATGGATTATTACCAAGTAACACCCATCCGACCCGAAGCCTTGTCTGTCTTGCAAAAGCTATCTTCCCATTTTCACCTTGGGATTATTGCTAACCAAGCACCAGAAGTGAAAAAGAAGCTATCCCAAGAAAAATTATTGCCCTATTTTAACTTTGTCGGTATCTCTGAAGAATATAATCTATTCAAACCTGACCCCAATTTTTTCAAAAGCTGTTTGCGTGACGCCCACGCAAAAACCGAAGAGTCAGCAATGATTGATGATAATATAGAGAGAAGCCTTATGAGCGCCAAAAAGGTGGGAATGACCACAGTATTTTATAATCTTACTCGTCGCAAAGAGATTCCTAAAAATGTGATTGATTTTACAATTTATTCCCTAAAAGATTTATTGAAGATTTTTAAAGAATAATCTTATGAAAATCCTTTCTTGGAATGTCAACGGCATCCGGGCAGTTTATAAAAAAAATTTTTTAAATTGGTTCAGAAAAAGCCAAGCCGATATTGTTTGTCTACAAGAAATTAAAGCCCAAAAGAATCAAATCCCTCCTGATTTACTTAGCCCTCCTCATTACTTCGTCTATGTAAACCCTGCAAGACGTAAAGGTTATGCCGGCGCCCTCATCTATACCAAGCAAAAACCGAACGAAATGAATACAAAAATGGGTTTAGAAAGATTTGATAAAGAAGGAAGAATACTTGAACTATATTATCCAAACCTTATTTTAATTAACCTATATTTACCCCATGGCGGACGGCAAAAAGAAAATCTAGATTACAAACTTAAAGTCTATGAATATCTCTTACAACGACTAAAGCGGTTCAAAAATAAAAAGGTAATCTTAATTGGCGATTTTAACATCGCACATCAAGAAATTGATCTTGCTCGGCCTAAAGATAATCAAAATAATGTTATGTTCACGGCCGAAGAGCGAAAACAAATAGATAAAATCATTACTCTAGGTTTTATAGATACCTTTCGCAAATTTTATCCCCATAGTAGTGGCCATTATACTTGGTGGCCTTATTTTTATAATGCCCGTAATCGCAATCTTGGCTGGAGGATTGACTATATCTTCGTTTCCAAACCACTTGCCCTGCATTTAAAAAAAGCTTTTATCCTCCCCAAAGTAATGGGGTCAGATCATTGCCCAATAGGAATTGAAATCTAATAAAAGCCCCATAAAATCAGAAGGGATTTTATGGGGGACCCCGAAAGTAAACCCCAAAATTCCAAAAAGAATTTTGGGGGACCCCGAAAGCAAAAGCCCCATAAAATAAAAGAAAATGCAAAAAATCGCCACCTTTTTTATCTCAAAAAAGAAAACAATCTTTATTTTATTTCTACTCCTAATTTGGTATTCTCTTTTTCTTATCCGCCCTATTGATTTAACCACAGCAGATTTAGGTCGGCATTTAAAAAATGGTGAGCTTATTCTGCAAGGCAACTTTCAACATCTTTTTCAAAATTATTATTCTTATACCTATCCTGACTTTCCCTTTCTAAACCATCACTGGGCAAGCGCAGTAATCTTTTATTTCATCCTAAAACTTGCAGGCTTCATTGGTCTGCATCTTTTTTATATTCTTTCCAACTTTATTGTTTTTACGCTCTTTTTCATTCTGACGAAAAGAGAGGCAGGTTTAGGGCTTGCGACCGTGATTTCTTTTTTAATCCTTCCTCTTGCTGCCGAACGTCCAGAAGTGCGACCGGAAATCTTCACTTATCTATTTACTACTCTCTTTTTCTGGCTGTTCTGGAAATATCAAAAATGCCAACTTTCCTATAAATGGCTTTTTGTCCTGCCAATCATTCAAATCCTTTGGGTCAACACTCATATTTATTTCTTCCTTGGGCCTGCCCTAATTGCAGCTTTTTTGTTAGAAAAAATTATCTTTTTTTCTTTAAAAGAAATCAAAAAAATCGGCCTCATCTTAATCTTGACAATTCTTGCCACTCTCATAAACCCTTTCTTTATCCGAGGCGCAATTTACCCCTTCAAAATTTTTCAAAACTATGGCTATGCAATTGTAGAAAATAAATCCGTTATCTTTTTGGAAAAATATGGTCTCCAAGATCCCAACCTTCTCCTCTTTGAAATTACATTTTCCCTCCTCGTTTTGAGTTTTGTCCTTTTGTTATTTTTTAATCGGCGTAAAGGACCCTTCCGTAGCTCCGAAGGAGCGAAGGAGGGTAAATTCTCCCTTCCTCTCTTTTTCCTTGCTGCAATCTTTAGTTTTATGGCTTGGTGGGCCTTACGTAACTTTACACTCTTTGGATTCTTCAGCCTTCCCATCCTAGCGATTAATTTAAAAAATATCCTCACACCTCGATTTTCACTTTCCTCTTTGTCCTTTAAAATCATCTGCGCACTTACTACTGTTTTTATCCTGATTTTCTTTTTATCCGATCCCGACCGTCAAATAAATTTTCATCCGACCTTAGGCCTTCTTCCCGGCAACAACGCGGCAGCAGAATTTTTGCAAAAGGAAAAAATTGCAGGGCCGATTTTCAACAATTATGACATCGGTAGCTATCTAATTTTCTACCTCTATCCCCAAGAACGAGTTTTTATTGATAACCGACCAGAGGCTTACCCCGCCTCTTTTTTCCAAAAAGTTTATATCCCTATGCAGCAAAATGAAGAAATTTGGCAAGCGCAAGAACAAAAATATCACTTTAATACTATTATTTTTGCTTATCACGACTTGACCCCTTGGGCACAGAAATTTCTTGCCAAGCGTATTGAAAATCCTACTTGGGTCCCTGTTTTTGCAGATCAATATACAATCATTTTCTTAAAAAGAAATGACCAAAACAAAAATTTGATCGATAAATATGAAATTCCAAGATCAAACTTTGGTATTATTCCAAATCAGTAACCCCCAAAATCTTGTGGTTTTGTAGGGCTTTTATTTTCGGGGTCCCCCATAAAGTCTTGTGACTTTATGGGGTTTCTAGTAGAATAAATAAAAGTAATCATCCAAAAGTCATGTCCAAAATTTTACTTATTTCAGGCAGTCCCAGAATAGGCAATACAGAATTTATCTTGAGAAAAGTTTTTTCCGGCTTAAAAACTAAAGATAAAAAATTAGTTCTTTTAAGAACTCAAAAAATTAACCACTGTACTGGTTGCCTTACCTGTGATAAAAGTAAAAAATGTGCCATTCGCGACGATATGGACAAAATCTGTAAACTAATGCAATGGGCAGATGTTTATATTATTGGCACACCAAACTATTTTGATAATGTTTCAGGATTACTCAAAGATTTTATTGACCGTACGAATCCTTTTTATGAAACAGATATATTAAAAGACAAAAGACTAATTCCTGTGATAGTAGGCGGTGGCTCAGTAAAAAACTCAAAACGGGTTTCAAACGAAGCCCTCACTTATTTTGCCGCCGCGCATAAAATGAAAATAGAAAAGGCTTATTATTTCCAGGCTCTGAAAAATAATGAGGTCAAAGATAGCGCAAAAGCAAATCAAAAGATTGCTAAAATTATTGCGGAATTAAATAAGTTATAATGAAAAATCAAAAACCAACTGTTCGAAGAAAAGGAGTAATCGGTATTATTGAAAACCAGCGTGGCGAAATTCTAATTAGCCAAAGGCTTGATCCCAAAATTCCTGCTGCCCATCTAAAATGGGATGTGCCCGGCGGCAAGATAGAAAAAGATGAAACACCTAAACAAGCACTTTTACGAGAAATCTCGGAAGAAACAGGACTCAATGTAAAAATTTTGAAAAAATTAAAAGAACCTATTTTTGCAATTTGGGAACATCAAGACTATATTTTACACATCACACTCTATGCCTATCATTGTCGTTTCTTAAATGGAAAACTGCATCTTAATGATCCCAAGATTAAAGACTTAAAATGGATTTCTAAATCTAAAATTAGCCATTTTAATTTTTTACCTACTACAAAATCTTTTCTTAAATTGCTTACCTAATTATTACAAAGTAGTGAGCTTGTCAAACTAATGACCATACAAGAACTATTAAAATTTATCAAAAAGGAACACAAGCGCCTCTTAAAATTTTATCATTTCAAGAGTAATCACGAATTAAATCACCCGATTGCTTTAAAGATAGGAGAAGAACTCGGCGAGCTCTATGAAGATGTACTTGCAACTGACAATCTCCAAAGAAAAATCAAGCTACAACAAAATAAATCCCATCTTGATGAAGAAATGGCTGACGTGATTATTACTACTCTGCTTTTAGCAGAAAATATGCACGTTGATATTGTTCAAGGTTTAACAAAAAAAGTTAAAAAAATCAAAAAAAGAAAATACTAACTATGCGAATATTTTTAATTCGTCACGGCGAAAGCACCTCTGACATTGAAAATAAATACGGTGGCGACTATGATGATCATTTAAGTAGAAAAGGTATAAAACAAGCTGAGGAGTTAGCCCAAAAAATTAGAGATAAAAAAATTGAAATCATTTTTACAAGCCCCCGCCTGCGCGCGAGCGAGAGCGCCGAAATTCTTAAAAATGCTTTAGATGTGCCGATAAACCCCCAAAATTCCTTCGGAATTTTTGGGGGACCCCCGCTAATAAAAACTATCCAAAATCTTCGCGAACGGAATAACTATGGTTTTTTAACAGGAATAAATAAAGAAAAAGCTGCTAAAAAATATCCCAAAGAAGTAGAACTTTTAAACGATTATCATAACACTATTCAAGGTGCAGAGACCTACTCGAATTTCAGAGAAAGAATTATTAAAGCTTGGCAGGAAATTACAGCAACAAATTACCATACTATTGCTATGGTAACCCACGGCGGCCCGATCCGTTGTATTTTGCGCGAAATCCTTAAAATAGGTGAATTAACACATTTAGGAGATTGTGCTATATTAGAATTAGAAAAACAAGGAGGAAAAGTCTTTCTTGTTAAAATGGAAAATGCGAAAACTAAAGCCCCACAAAATTAAAAGATTCTGTGTGGGACCCCGAAAATTGAAATATAAACGATGAAATTTATTGATATTTTTTAAAAGTCCAAAAAGGAGGTCTCTTTGGACTTTTTTAAATGGCTCTTTTGAAAACCTTAATTTTTGAGGAGTGGAAAGAAATGATTTATCAGATTAGTTCAACTGTTTCAAAAAACCAAGAAATAGCTTCTGCAATTTATCAAATGAAACTTAAATGTCCAAAAATTGCCGCAGAGGCAAAACCAGGGCAATTCATTAAGCTCAAATGCCGAGAAGGAACATTCTTCTGGAGGCCGTTTAGTATCACTTCTGTGGAAAAGGATTTTGTCTATCTAGTTTATCAAGTTATCGGCCAAGGTACAGAATGGCTCTCGCACTTAAAGAAAGGAAATGTTGTAGATATTCAAGGACCACTCGGCAATGGGTTTAGCTTAAACCCTGAAATCAAGAACCCTATCCTGGTTGCAGGAGGTACAGGCTTTGCTCCCTTAATTTTCCTTGCCAAATTGCTTGTCGCTCTTAAACATACCAAGCCTTTGTTTTTGATAGGACTAAAGGAAAAATCTTCAATTATCTGGCTACCTCTAAAATTCAAAAAGGGAAGATTCGGGATTGCTACCGAGGATGGATCTGAGGGATTAAAAGGAACAGTAACGGAACTTCTAGAAAAAGTTCTATCCCAAGAAAAAAATCTAGATTCAACGATGATCTATGCGGCCGGTCCCCGCCGAATGCTTAAAGAAGTGGCCCATATTAGCGAAAGGTATAATATTCCTTGTGAAGTAAGTTTAGAGAACATTATGGCCTGCGGCGTGGGTGCATGCTTAGGCTGTACTGTACCAACTACTTCTGGTAATCAAAGGGTTTGCAAAGATGGCCCAGTATTTAATGCTAAAGATATAGTTTGGGATAAATATGTCCCTATACAAAAGATCCCAGACATCAAAATAAGCCAACCGCTAGTAAAACATTTTGCCGAAAAAGAGGTAAGTCTTGCTATGGATATTGGTAATATCAAGATCAAAAACCCAGTAATGCCTGCCTCCGGCACCTTTGGTTATGGAGAGGAATACGCCGACCTTATAAATCTCAATACTTTAGGCGCTATTATTACAAAAGGAATTACTTTAGAACCAAGGAATGGCGCTGACCAACCCAGAATTTGCGAGACTGCCGGAGGTATGATCAACCGCATTGGCTTACAAAATCCAGGAGTGGAAAAATTCATTACTGAAAAGATGCCCTTTTTGCAAAAGTTAGGTATACCAGTGATTGTAAACATCTGCGGAGGAACGATCGGGGAATATATCCAACTCGCAAAGATGCTTGATGAGATCAAAGGAATTGCAGGATTAGAAATAAACATTTCCTGCCCAAACACAGAAAAAGGCGGCATGCTCTTCGGTCAAAATCCAGACCTTGCTTTTGAAGTAGTCAGTGCAGTAAGAAAAGCAACTTCTTTACCCTTAATTACGAAACTCACACCCGCGGTTACTTCTATTGTGGAAATTGCTAAGGCAGCTGTGGAAGCAGGAATAAATGCTCTGTCTGCGATTAACACCATACCCGCGTTAGGCTTTGTTAATGGCCAAATTATTCTTGGTGGTCAATCTGGACCAGGTATAAAAAATATCGCCCTGCGTTTTGTTTATGATTTAGCCAAAGCAAAACTCGGTGTACCCATTATCGCTTGCGGCGGAATTATGACTTGGCAAGATATGATAGAATTTTTAATGGTGGGTGCCAAAGCAGTAGAGATCGGCACCGCAACTTTTAGAAACCCCAAAACAATGGAGGAGGTGATCCAAGGGATTAGGAATTATCTAGAACAAGAAGGAATAGAGGATATCAACGATATTATTGGTATGGCATTAAATTGAAAGGGGAATGAAAGATGAAAATCTCTGATTCGTATTGGCTAACACCATGGGAACAAAAGGAAGTTTGTGAAAAGCTAGTCCAGTTTGGCCTGATTAAGTGGGATAATAATAGACAACTCCCTCTTAGAAGTGGAAATAAAACGGATATTTATATTAATCTAAGAGAAGCAAGAAAAGATCCAGAAGCTCTGTTATGGCTAGGCAACCTCTACACTAACCCTTTAAGACGTCTGAAGCCGAACCGTTTTGCAGAAATGCCAGACTCGGTAAGCTGTTTTGCTGGAATTCTTTCGGTACAAACGGACATTCCTTATATAACAATTCGAGAGGAAGCTAAAGAAGGACGAGTATCGAAAGCAAAAGTTATAGGTGAAGCCGAATATGGCGAGACTATTTGTATTATTGATGACGTCATTACAGATGGTCAGTCTAAAATCAGTCCTTATAAAGAATGTCTAAATATGGGTCTTGATGTACTTCCACTTGTAGTTCTAGTTGACCGTCAACAAGGGTGGAAACAAACGTTTGAAACTAAAGGTATTGGAATGGAAGTCTGGTCTGGAATGACTTTGCATCACGTCCGTAGACATCTAATTAAAAACGGCATCATGCAACGTTGTGATCCCGTCTTAGAAGAAAAGAATCCGCTTATTATTGCTCTAGACGGGATGGACTGGGAAACAGCCTTGACTATTATGGATCCTTTACGCACCACAGGTTGCATCTTCAAAGTAAACGATCTGCTCGCCAGTAAAGGCATAGAGACGCTCATCCCTGATCTCCAAGTTTATGGAAGGGTTATGGCAGATCTCAAAATCCATGATATCCCCAATACGGCAAATAACATTGTTAAACGTTTGCAAAAAATCTATCTCCAAAGTTGTAGAGACAAAAGTCTATTTTCATAAACTATCCAAAGAAGAAATTAAGAATTATGTTTTATCGGGAGAACCCTTAGATAAAGCAGGTGCTTATGGCATTCAAGGCTTGGGCAAACCTTTAATTAAAAAAATTGAAGGGGATTATTTTAACATTGTTGGCCTTCCCATATCAGCCCTTGCCCAAAGTTTAAAACATTTCAGCGTAAATATTGTTTAAATCTAAAAAATAAAAATGACTCCTAAATACTGTTTTTTTACCAAAGGTGTGGGCATTCACAAAGATCGTCTTGCTTCTTTTGAGCTGACAACGAGCGGCAAAATCTTCAAGACTACTAATGTGGTGTAGTCAGCCGAAGGTGATAAAGATGGACTCTGGACTACCACTATCGCTGCGGCAGTATTTATTATTTAATTTTTAATATGGATCAGAAAACTAATCAACCT
>CAYWOB010000025.1:1553-13405 GCA_964459815.1 uncultured Candidatus Saccharibacteria bacterium | reverse complement strand
TGGCCAAGATTTATGGCATTGCTCATATCACCGGCGGCGGGGTCTGGGGAAAATTTGGTGAATTGCTGCCCGAGGGCGTGGGAGCAAATCTTTACTCTATGCCCGAACCTGCTGAAGTTTTAAGGCAAGGTCAGGAATTTTCTTGGGATTTCCCATACTTGAGGCTCACTGATGAGCAGGCTTATGGCACACTCCATGGTGGCTGCGGTATGTTGATTGTTTGCGATAAAAATGACGTGGAAACGATTATCGCCGAAGCAAAGAAAGATGATATTCGTGCAGAGGTAGTAGGCGAAACAACGGCATCGCCAGATAGAGAAGTAATTATTCACTCACGCTTTAAAGAAGGCGAGGTTCTTTCCTCAAAGAGTCTTTAGTAGGGGCGGACCTATGTGTGCGCCCGACGAATAAAATAGATAGGTCAACACATAGGTTGGCCCCCACGCAACAGGAAGAGTTTGATTCTCTTCCTTTTTTGATAGATTAAAAACAAATAAAACTGCAAAGAATATTTGTAATATAAAAGGCTTACCTGAAAACAGCAAGCCATCTAAGATATGTTTTTACTAATATCCATTTTATGAAAACTAATAGACTTTATGCCGGTGTTAAAGGTTCCCTTTTCATCTTAGAGCAGGGCCATTTCCTGCATTTACCGCAATGAACTATCTTGTGTCTCTTGGCACAGCTCACTAACTGCTCTACTCTTTTCACCTCTTCATCTAGAAACTTTTTTAGACCCTTTTCTTTTATTTTCTGCAAATTGCCAATCACATCATTATACCATTCTGGCGTGTCAAAAAATGCTTTTAATTTTTGACAAGGAAATTCTCCACATTCACAGCACGTTCTTAAACCCTTTTCTTCCACACAGCAATCGTAAATCTTACAGATCTCTGTGTATTTTAAACAAAGGCCTTGGCGGGAAATACATCCCCCACAGCTCCCATCCTGAAAAGCGCTGCATTCTCCGCAATACAAACCGCAAGGAGCAATCAGATCTTGATTGTTTAAGTTAAATTTAAACATCTTGAATGTCCACCTCTCTCCCATTACCGAATCCGCTTCCCTAAAATAATTTTAGGTATGGTGGTAAGACAGCAGCTAAATTCTTTAAAAAAATGTTGTAATCCAGATTTCGTTGCTTTAGCGTGAGCTATCTCGTCTTTTAATTCCCAATACATTACATAAGTAATTGCTTTAGGTGCTCGGGTTAATTTTACAGGAAGTTTACCTGCCTTTGCCGCTTGAAAACTTTCTTGGCGGTGGGTTCGCTTCATATATTTTACATCAATCACGCCCGGAAAGTTTTTATGGTGCTTCACCACTTTCTGAACAAGGCTCTCAAACTCCTCTGTTTTATTCGGCTTTACCTCATAAATACAAATTTCTACAAAGGTATTTTTCATAATGATTTAAGCCCCTTAGGTTTTTAGATTAAATTGAACTTAGTCCCTATAGAATAATTCTAGCACAGAGAATTATAATATCAAATAAACCCCAAAAATTCTCCTAAGAATTTTTGGGGAACCCCGGTTCCGTTAATAAAAAACCGTCTTCTATGGCTGAAGGCGGGTTTTATTATAACGCCATTTTTTGGGTACAAGGTGCCGGAGCGCGTCGGGTACTTCCCAGAAGAATCTCCTTTTTTTAAAGTAGTCATCATTGAAGGCGTCAATTAACAAATGGACGCCATAGGCGATGGCAGGAAGCCAACTCTTAATAACGAGCCAAGATATTAAAAGTAAAACAATCGCGCCCCACCAAGTATGAAATATACGGATGGGTGGCTTCTGTGTCATATACTCGGTCTTATGCCATTCCTCTTGAAATCGGAAAGTTCTATTTTTAATAATTTCTTTAATGACCTTTATGGTTCTCTTACCTTGTGCAAAATGATCCGCATCAATCAGAAAACCATAGGCGAAAACCAAAACCCACACCCACAAGCTGTCCCACCTTACTAATACTAATTCTGACAACACAATGAGTATTCCTATTAAAACAATAGTTGCCCAAAGGTGCCACCTTGGAACTGCCATTTTAAACCTCCTTAATTAGTGCCAGGACCCCCAATCCTAAAGTGATAAATCTCATATAAAAAACTACTTTTCGGAAATCCTCTTATTAAAGCAGAAAAATATGAAATAATCAATATTTTTAAACAAAGTCTTTTAGATAATAATAAAAAAATAAAGACGGATCAAGGAGCAAGAATAATTCACGCTAGGAGGGCATCTCATTACGGTTAAGAAGTTCATCTATCCATTTTACAATTACTTCTCTCTCTTTACTTTCTATAATAGTCATTTTTATACTAGCCAAAGGCACCTTAACCACGCCCCTTCTTGCGGCGTGAATAATCTCCCCATTACCCACATAAATACCACAATGCGTGACCAAGCGACCTGCTGGTCTTTCTTTGCGCCGAAAAAATACCACATCCCCCAGCTTTAACTTGGCTCTCGGCACAACATCAAGATAAAGATAGAGCCAGTCTGACCACGGTATCAACTTTACTCCCAAAGCTTCCTTCATCACGTTAACCACTAAATGGCTACAATCAATACCGTTTCTATCGCTGCCTTTAATTAAATAAGGTGCCCCAAGCCATTGCTGCGCGCACTCTACAATTTTCTTTCTATCCCCGTCAGTAAGCATCCTCTTTGCTCTCACAGACATCTCTCCTTTCACTGCATCTTTCCCTTTAGAACCGAAAATCAAAACAAGCTCTTATCACTTTTAACTTTTCACTCCCGCCCACAACGCCCACAAAGCTTGGGCTTTTGGTGGCGGGCGGGTTAAATTTTTAACTTGCTTTTTGTGCGCGCAGAGGGAATCGAACCCCCGACCGTCTCCTTAAAAGGGAGCTGCTCTACCTGGCTGAGCTATGCGCGCAAAATTAGTTAAAAGTTAAAAGTTCAAAACTTTAGACTAACTAAGTTTATATAAAAAATCGCCCCTTGTCAAAACTTTTATTATAAAATAAGACAAAGAGGACTTAATCTTTTTCTTTACGTGAAAGAATAAAACCTGAAATTAACATTAAGACTGCCGGCGCTAAAAACCACCACATCCGATAATTGATAATGTAAGATGAAAGACGAGAAAAACTCAAAATTTGAATTTCTAATTCCGAGCTTAAGAAAAGGCTGAAAATAGCGAGCAACATTGTAGCAAGTAGCAGACCATAAATGCCAGACATTATTAGATTGACCATTCCCTTTTTTCCTGAACTTGCGGCTAAATATTCCGCCCAAATGGCCAGCAAAATCATTATTACTAGGAACAAACCCACCTTCAAGCCAGGAGATACCCAGGCACCATAATTTTCAACTTTGAAACTTTTATCTAAAACATTAATTACTTTATTCCCCAGCTCATTCACAATTACAAAACTAATGTAACTTGAAACAAAAAGCACCACAATTTGCCCTTTACGGAAAATAAAACCATAACCTATTCCAATTGCTAAAAATAGGAGAAGGCCAAAATCCCAAGTAGAAAACATATGTTTTGATTTTTATTTGAATTGCAACCTTTTAATATTATATCACTCTTTTAGAAAAAACTCCAAAATCTACTGTTTTTATCCACATTTGCTGTTTCGCCTCCCTCGCGCTCTAGTTCTTTAAGAAGCGCTCTTTCTCGGCGTGAAAGATGCCTCGGCACCACTACGTTAATCTTGACCAATTGATCGCCGCGGCCGCGGCCAGTGAGACGCGGAATGCCTTTGCCCGAAAGCTTAAATATCTTGCCCGATTGAGTGCCGGCAGGAATTTTTAATTTTACCGCGCCATTATAGGTTTTTACCTGCACCTCCCCGCCCAAAGCGGCCTGCGTAAAAGAGATATCTATAGAAGTGAGGACATCATCGCCATGGCGCTCAAAATAACGAGAAGGTTTAAGATGAATTTTTAAATAAAGATCGCCAGAAGCAGCACCGCGTACTCCTGCTTCGCCCTTACCTTCTACCTTAATTATTTCCCCATCGCGCACCCCTGCTGGTATATTCACCACGATTCTTTCTTCATCTACCACCCGCCCTGCACCCTGGCATTGTGTACAGGGACGATTGATTTTTTTGCCCTCTCCCCCGCATTCAGGACAGACAGACACTTGGGAAAATGATCCAAGAAAGGTCTGCCGCGTAGTCCTTATCTGTCCTGTGCCTTGGCAGCGAGAACATTCTATAACTCTGCTTCCGGGCTCTGCGCCGCGACCATGGCAACGTGGACATACTACTTCTTTGCGCAGATGTATTGTCTCCTGCGAGCCAGTAAAAACTTTTTCAAAATCTAAATTTAAATCCACTTGAATGTCCACGCCGCGCCCACCTTGAGCTCTTTTTTGTCTCCTCGCTCCCCCACCAAAACCGAACATATCTGAAAAGATATCTCCTAAATCTAAATCTTCAAAATTCACATTAAAACCCTGGGTGCGGAAGTTATTAAAGTCAAAGCCAGAAAAACCAGCGCCTCCAGAGGAGGCTCCGTCAAATGTTGTTCCAAATTGATCATATTGCTGTCGCTTCTGCGGATTTCCTAAAACTTGATAGGCTTCATTGATCTCCTTAAACTTAGCCTCATTGCCTCCATCTTTATCCGGGTGATGCTGATGAGCGAGCCTGCGAAAAGCTTTTTTAATTTCCTCCTGAGTAGCGTTTTTGGATACGCCAAGGGTCTGGTAGTAGTCTTTCATAAAAAATTCAAAAATCAAATATCAAAATGACAAATCAAAATGCGAAAATACAAATTTCAAAATCCAAATATCAAATCAAATCTCCATCCTCCGTAGCTGTAGCGACAGCTACTGCGGAGGACGGGCAAAATCCAAAGTAACAAATAAATAGAATTTTTTGGATTTTGGGCTTTGAGCCCTTGCCCCGTTAAATGCGGAGCTATTTAACGGGGTGAAATTTGACATTTGCCTGCCCGCCATCGCTTCGCTTCAGGCGAGGCGGGCGGGAAATTTGGATTTAGGATTTTTAAATCTTTTTACATTTTACATTGTCATTTTGAATTTTGATTTTTACATTTTACATTATATTTATATCTCCAGCAACTTCAACCCAATCTCTTCCGAATATTTTCGACTAATCTCCGTATTCCATTTTTGGACAAAGATTTCACAAGTCGCGGCGACGCGGGCTTCTTTCAAGTGTCCACCAAAGGCGTGCATCTCACTATCACTAAAAACAGCGTGAGGGTGTAGGCCTTCACGCGTAATCACAGCAAAGAGGCTCGCAATTTCTAAAGGCTCCTTGAAACTCTCCTCACTATATTCTTTTTTGTCCACGCGGTAGTGCGCCAAACGAGCAAAATCAACCGCGCCCAAACCCCAAAGAATGCCGCTGGCTATTTTTTCTTTTTTTAAAAAATCTTCAACGGTTTTGATAATCTCCTCTCCCCGTTCTAAACGCAAAATATATTGATTTTTAGAAACCTTTTTAATTCTCATAAATATATATAAAGACAAAAACAATTAAAATAAGAGGTGAAGCTCAAGTTCACCTCTCTTCATCCTCCTTCTTTTGGATTTCAAAAGAGCGCAAAATACCTACAGGGACCGAACCGGCGATTGCCCCATTGACCTTTAGCTTACCATCCACTTCGGTCGTTTCAAAACTAAGTTCTGGGCCAGTCTCCGTAGCTTTGAGGTTAAATTTGAGCTTCAAGTCCCTGGGATCAACGATTTCCATAGTTCCGGTCAACCTTTGATTATCACGATCAATGGTGACCTTGAAAACTGTTCCTGCCTTTTCTCTTCTTACATTAATCTTTCTACCACCCAACATTTAAATCACCTCTATTTTCTTGACCAGATTGTAACACAAAGAATTCTAGTAAATATTCATAACCAAAACCGCCCCACTAATCCCATAACTTAATGGTTTGGCTTTGGTAACTACACGAGGCCCACAAAAATAATTCTGAATTAGAATAGTTTTTATTATTTCTTCACCTCTTCATATTTTCCTTCTTCCGGTTTCTCCTCTTGTTTTTGCTCGGGAGTTTCTGACGCAGTGCTCCCCTGCTGCTGTGCGGAGGCTTGTTGTGCGGCCTGATACATTGCTTGTCCAATTTTTTGAGCGGATTGCGACAATTCCTCTATTCCCTTCTTAATCGCTTCAATATCATCACCATCCTTGACTTTCTTTAAGGCTTCTAATTTATCTTCAATATCTTTCTTGTCATTTTCAGATAATTTATCTTTTGCCTCTTTTAAGGTTTTTTCGGTTTGATAGACCAAACTATCTGCTTGATTCTTCATTTCTATTTTTTCCTTTTTCTTCTTATCTTCTTCTGCATGCGCTTCGGCTTCTTTTTGCATCTTTTCAATCTCTTCTTTAGATAATCCTGAAGAAGATTCAATACGAATGGATTGTTCCTTACCCGTTGCTTTATCTTTAGCTTTGACATTTAGGATGCCATTGGCATCAATGTCAAAGGTTACTTCAATCTGCGGAATACCGCGCGGGGCAGGTGGAATACCATCCAGAATAAAGCGGCCTAAAGATTTATTGTCTGCCGCCATCTCACGTTCACCCTGCAAAACATTAATTTCCACCGAGGGTTGACTGTCTGCCGCTGTGGAAAAAATTTGCGTTTTGGAAGTTGGAATGGTGGTATTGCGTTCAATTAAAGACGTTCTAATGCCGCCTAGGGTCTCCAAACCTAGAGTTAATGGCGTAACATCCAGAAGTAAAACATCTTTTACATCACCTTGTAATACGCCACCTTGAATTGCAGCGCCTACGGCAACTACTTCATCCGGATTGATTGATTTATTCGTTTTTCTGCCAAAAAAGTCTTCCACTGTTTTTTGGACAAGTGGCATCCGCGTCATTCCACCTACTAATACTACTTCCTCAATATCCTTGGTGGTGAGCTCTGCATCTTGGAGAGCTTTTTTGCACGGCCCAATTGTCTTTTGAACTAAATCGCCGATTAATTCCTCTAACTTTGCTCGGGTAAGTTTTAAGGTCAAATGTTTCGGACCCGACGCATCTGTAGTAATGAAAGGCTGATTAATCTCTGTTTCTTGGGCAGTGGATAATTCAATCTTAGCTTTCTCTGCTCCTTCCTTTAATCTCTGCATCGCCATTTTATCGTTAGATAAATCAATACCTTGATCTTTTTTAAATTCCTGCAAAATCCATTCAATAATAATTTGATCAAAGTCATCACCGCCCAAATGAGTGTCACCATTAGTAGATAACACTTCTACTGTATCTTGGCCAATATCCAAAATAGAGATATCAAAGGTGCCGCCACCTAAATCATACACTGCGATTTGCTGATCCTTTTTTTTATCAAAACCGTAGGCAAGTGCCGCGGCAGTCGGTTCATTAATAATTCTACGGACATTAAAACCGGCAATTTTGCCTGCGTCTTTAGTGGCCTGGCGCTGGGAGTCATCAAAATATGCTGGCACAGTGATTACTGCATCAGTAATCTTTTCCCCTAAATGTTCTTCGGCGTCAGCTTTTAATTTCTGTAAAACCATTGCCGAAATCTCTTGCGGTGAGTAATGTTTATCTCCCATTTTTATTTTGACACCCACACCCTCTTCTTTAATTTCAAAAGGCATTACCTTTTTATCCCTCTGCACTTCAGGATCAGAATATTTGCGGCCGATCAAACGTTTGATAGAAAATAATGTATTCTCTGGATTAGTCACTGCCTGGCGCTTGGCCAGTTGCCCTACTAAACGTTCGCCACCACTTGTGACTGCGACCATAGACGGCGTAGTGCGATTACCCTCACTGTTTTCAATCACAGTAGGCTTACCACCCTCCACGACCGCCATACAAGAATTAGTGGTTCCTAAATCAATACCTAGAATTTTCATAATTTTCTTACTATTCTCCGTTTAGATGTAATTAAGTAAGCCCCAAAAATTCTTAGGAGAATTTTTGGGGAACCCCGGTTCCGTAAATAATTTACAATTGACGGGAATAAATTAGTTTTTTAATTATTGTGCTATTCTATTGTCCACTCAATTGTCACTCTGCTTTCTCATAGTCTAAACAGTTCTAGCAATAAATTTCCTAGAACACCGCCCTAAAAATTTTAAGGCTGTATTCTAGCCCCACGTCATATAGTGACGCGAGGCATTTTATTTAGTTTTCATTCTTTTTCACCTTAATGGCGATTTTTTTTGCTTCCGGCTTTTCCACTTTCGGCAAAGTGATCTTCAAGATGCCGTTTTCATATTCAGCATTTGCTGTCTCACTCTTCACCGAAGTAGGAAGGTATATAGCTCGATAAAAGCTTCCGTAGCGTACTTCTTTGCGGTAGTAGTCCTTTTTCTTTTCCTCTTCTTTGCTTTCAGTTTTACCCTTGATAACGAGTGTATCATCTTCCACAGAGATATCTACCTTTGCTGGATCAATACCTGGAAGGGCTGTTTCCACCACAACATCATTATCCGTCTGGTAAACATCCACTGCCGGAGCAAATTCCTTGACTTCTGGAAAATGTGGCCAGAAATCCTCATTCCAGCCATCTTCGCTGAAAAGATTGTGCATCATTGGCAATCCTGTAACTGGTGAAAATTTAATAATTGCTGCCATATTTATCCACCTCCTTTCTAAATTTGTAAATTGCTCTCCCCCTGACAAGGGGGAGATTGGAGGGGGTTGAAAAGTTTTAAACCCCTCCCCGCCCTCCCCTTATCAGGGGAGGAATTATGAAACTTTGACTCTCCCTGGCCGAATCACTTTATCATTTAACTTATATCCCTTTTGTAAAATCTCCGTAATTTTACATTCTTTACCCTCTTCTCTCTTTTCTGTTTTCATCTCCACCCTCTCCACACCTTCACATAGACAGGGATCAAATTTATCCCCCTTCTTAATTTCAATCTCTTGCAAACCCTCGGATGCTAAAATATTTTGAAAATGATTCTTAATGTGTTGGATCCCTTCTACCCAACTTGTTTTCTCCCAGCCATGAGGTACATGCTTTAATGCCTCTTCCAAGTGATCAAGGACTGGCAGAATCTTTAACAATAATTCTTCATTGGCAAACTTAATTAAATCTAGATTCTTTTTTTCCATTCTTTTCCGATAGTTTTCAAAATCCGCTCTTTCTCTTTGCCAACCCGCTAGATTTTCTTCGGATATCTTTTTACATTGCTCTAGCTCTTTTTCTAAATGTTTCGGTTGTTGTATTTTATCTTTGCGCTTGAATTCTTTCATGTTTTATGAATAAGGAATTATGAACCAGCCCGCCACCAAAAGCCCAAGCTTTGCGGGCGGGGAATCATGAATTAGGAACAAAATCTTACGGTTCATGATTCCTCATTCCTGCTTCCTGATTCCTATGTGAACAATTCCAAAATCTGATCTCCAAACTCTATAACAAACATTCCACTTACTGCTGCGCCACCTAAAAATTTAGTAACATAATCCAAAATGGACATATTGCGTGCGTAATGCATCCTTTTCGGACCAATCAAAGCGATCACGCCTTTCTCCCCTGATGGTAATTTAAAACGAGATACCATTAGGGCGCAACCTTGGGCATCACAGAAAGGATTTTCCCCGCCGATATACACCTTTAAATTTTTATCTCTAGATCCTCCCAAATCCTGAATATGTTCATCTAAAAGATCAACCATTTGTGCCATTTCAGAAACTAATTCCGGACGTGCAAATTCTGGTTCATGTAGAAGACGAGAAAGGCCCGAATCAAATACTAAGTCTTCGTCCAATACGCTCGTTAAGGCGACACTGCCTGTCGCTTTGGCTAAGAGTTTTACTACTTGGCGCAAAAGCTTAGTATTTACTGCTTTGGTTTTTAATAATTCTAAGGCCAACTTCTTTTGTTCGCCATGGGAAAGATTTCTATCCCGCATTAGATGATCAATAAAATAACGATAACCTTTATCTGTCGGAATGCGGCCTGCAGATGTGTGCGGCTGCAGAATTAAACCCTTTTTCTCTAGGGTCACCATTTCATGGCGGATAGTCGCTGGTGAAATATTAAAATGACATTTCCTAACTAACCGTTTAGAAGAAACAGGCAAGGCTGTTTCTACATATTCACGGATGATGGCTTTTAAAATTTTATTTTGACGTTTGGATATATGCATAAGACTTTGGAAAATATTTTTTATTTAGAAATTGCTTTACCTGTCCTTATATAAATCAGGGTTCACAACAAAAGTTATCCACAGGTTTAGCAGTCAAAACGCAAGAGTGCTAATTTCATTATACACCCCCCTTAGCACTTGTCAAGGCGGAGTGCTAATGTAGAGTAAAAAGTTGAAAGTGAAAAGTAAAAAATTAGCCTTCCCCCTGACAAGGGGGAAAAAGAAGAGGGTTGCATCCTTATGACAAAATTAGTTAAATATGTTAATCTGAAAATATACAATTATATATTTTATGATAGAAAACTCTTTTAAACTGTTTCAAAAACAGCGGGAATATCTGGAAAAGATGCAATCAGCGCGGCCGGATTTGTTTGAAGTGAATAAATTATTCACTGAAGAAGAAGTCTTGCCTCAAATTGGTATTACCACCCTTGACCCTCAAAGACCAGAGGGCTTTTTGCGGCTCTACCCCCAAGATTTTATTGTGGAGGAAATCCAAAGCGATGGAAATTTAAGTACTATTGAACCCAAAGACGATGTTCCTGAAAAACCAAATAAAGAAAAATTTACTCTTTATACTGACTTAATTAAAGTGGGTATTTCTACGCTGGAAGCGATAAATCGCTTGGCGCAAAAGTTAAATATCACGCCTAACAAAATCGGCTATGCAGGCATCAAAGATGCGCAAGCGCTGGCAAGCCAGAGGATTGGCTTACCAGGAATAAAGTATGAACAGATGCAGGATTTAAAATGTGAAGGCTTTTTCTTAACTCATTTTTTTTATAATAAGGGCACAATAGAAATAGGTTCCCTAAGAGGCAATCGCTTCACAATTTTCATCCGCACCAAAGAACATTTTCCCCGTGAGCGTCTGAGAGAAAAGCTGACTTTATTAAAAGAAAATGGATTTTTAAATTATTATCATACCCAGCGCTTTGGCGGAACAAAACTTTTGAGTCACATTTTGGGTAAATTGATTTTGCAAAAAAAATATCAAGAAGCGATTGAAATTTTTCTTACTACCCCCAATCCTTATAGTATTAAATTTGTGCAAGCCGTGCAATTAAAGGCCGAAAGGGTGTTCGGCCACTGGCAAAAGATGAAAGAAATTTTAGAACATTTGCCTTACACTTTCCAAAATGAAATCAAAGTGCTTGACTATTTAATTCAAAAACCGCGCAATTTCCTAGGTGCTTTAATCAAAATTAAAGATCAAACCCAACTCTGGGTTTATGCTTATGCGAGTCTTGTTTTTAATCAATATTTATCTTGGGCAAAAGAAAATAGAGTAGCATTACCCGAAAAAATCCCTCTTCTTTTGAGTAATAACTATCAGGAGCAAAGACTATATGAGGCAACACTTACTGACGATAAAATCTACAATATTAAAGTGGCCCTACAACCTTTCAAATTTATCCAGCTTAAAAGAAGAATGAATCCGACTATGATTTATCCTAAAGATATTTTGGCGAAATCTTTGGACCAAGGGGTGATTATTAGTTTTACTTTGTCCAAAGGTGCTTATGCCACTACATTTTTAATGAACTTATTTAAATTGCGCCAGGGTTTACCGATTCCAGAATGGTTAAATAAAGAAGAAATAGATAGCAAAAAAATTCTAGAAATTGGCACTTCTGAACCGGCTTGCAAAAGACTTAAGGATCATATTTTTTCAGTGTTGAACTATGACCAAACCCAAACCAAACCCACCCCCCTCCCTTATCAGGGAGGGAGCCAAACTTCTCCCCTGA
>CAYWOB010000025.1:0-1453 GCA_964459815.1 uncultured Candidatus Saccharibacteria bacterium | reverse complement strand
CTTACCTGCGCTTTTTTGGCTAAAATAAGCCAAAAATTGTTATTTTCAAACCGATTTCTGCGCAAATTCAGAATAAAAAATAAGGACTTAGAAGAAAAGGTATTATTTTCTTTGGGCTAAGTCCAATAGAGGCTTTTTTACATCCTGCCTCCTATATCCTGCCAGAAACTGTTATCCTGTTTTAGAGCCCATAACCGGAAGATTCTTAAACCAGCATGGGTAAATGCGCATAAAGTTTCCACTTCGCGCGTTTCCTCTGGCGACAACCAGACCACTCTGCGAATTTTTTCATTGGGATCTGATGGAGCTGTAGCGGGAATTTTAGTGGCTAGTGAAACCACTAAAAATGGTGAGGTAGCAAATAATGAGGTATTAGGGTTGATATGAGTCGTATATAAAACCTCGCCACCTTTATATCGCGTTTCCTCTTCCACCTCCGCCATAATCACGTTCGCGAAGCCACGGGGCAACTCAAGTTCTATTATACCGCCTTTTATAGATAATCTGTCCGGTGCGGCTCCCCATATATTTTCATATAATTTTGGAGGGATCACCGCATGTCTTTCTTGCTCTACAAAAGCAATCTCGCCAGTGTCATTAACGATCACATCTACTTCCCCGCGGGTTTCTGACCATATTGGCTGCTGATATAATCTTTTATTGCCATCGCAAACATCCACTAACTGAATCATGCCAAAACGAGGATTTTCTAATGTGCCTTCTGATAAATCCATCTTCCACTGATTCAATTCCGATTTTCTTAAAATCAACATAAATAGTACCTCCTATTAAACCATTAAAAATTCAAGCCGTTCCATCTCTCTACGAAACTTTGTACAATAACAAAAGAATTTAATTTTGTCAAAGAAAAAATAAAAAATTATATCTGTAAAAAAGAGCCTCCTATAAAAATATTGGGCTCTTTTAAAAAATCCATTTCCTTAAAAAATAGATTGCTGGCGAATAGAGCACCAGCGCGACAATGAGCACAATGAAACTTTGATAGAAACGATGGGATGCCATTCTATCCGCATAAAGACGCAGGGTGTTGCGAAAAGTATTTTTTAACCACCAACTGCCTGCATACAAAGAGAAGATGAACCCAGCATATTTTATACTAGATAGAATTAGACGTACAAATACTATCAGTAATTCATTGAAAAAAAGAACAAAGGAAAACAAAATAATTTTTTTCTTCAAAACAAAAATCCCTCCTTAATGTCAGAATCTTGAATTTAGAATCCGGCTTCTTTTTTAATTTAAAAACCAAGATTCAAAATTCTAAATTCTATATTCTCAAAATATTCGTACCGCCACGGGGATTTGAACCCCGGTTTACTTGGGCTGACCTGCCCGCCGAAATTTAGTACCGAGTATGGGATTTGAACCCATGTTTCCAGGCTGAGAACCTAGCGTCCTAGACCGGGCTAGACGAACTCGGCATGCAGGCGGG
>CAYWOB010000024.1:5934-14410 GCA_964459815.1 uncultured Candidatus Saccharibacteria bacterium | reverse complement strand
TACTGGACTGTCAGTATTACTTATCTATTTCTCATTTGTTTACTCCGAACCTTTAGCCAAAGCCAATCTTATTCTTTTCTCTCCTCTCAAATCTTCCCAAAATTCAATGCTTATTCTATTGACAGACCTCTCCAGTCAAAGCTAAATCCTTTCCTAAATCCATTACCTACTCTGGAGACAGAATGCGTTGCTTTTGAAAATGTAATCTTTGCTTCTAGGGGGTCAAATGCATAATAAATTTTATCATCAAACCAGGCGCAGGCCCTTTTACCTTTCCTGATTATGGAACTTCTACAAGAGGGGCATTTCATTAGTTATGGCGTTTTCTATTAATCACATTTAATGAATATTGCAACATGTTTTAGTTTTGATATTCATGCTAGCTATTAGTATTATAACGAAGTATGAAGAGTGAAACAAGTGTAGAATGTTTAAATATTTTTTAAGTTAGGTGCTAAACCGAAACCACTTAAAACAACACAATCACTTTTTTGTCAATCTTTATCTTCTCATTTTTCTCTGCTAAAATATGAATATCAAAATTATGAACAATTCTAAAAATAAAGGCCCCGCAAAATCTTTTGATTTTGCGGGGAACCCCAGAAATAATCTAGCCGCGATTTTAGAAGCAATCCTTTTTGTATCCACGGAGGAGGAAAGCATTGAAAAATTGGCTCAAATTACTAATGTTAAAGCAAAAGATATTAAAGAGACGCTCGCAATAATGAAAAAAGACTGCCTCCAAAGGGGAATTATGATTTTGGAACATAATGATAAAATTCAGATGGTTACCAATCCTAAATATGCCTCTTGGATTCAAAAATATCAACAAAAAGATTTGCGTGAAGATCTATCTCTACTTGCCCTCGAAACCCTAGCAATTATCGCTTATAAAGGTCCTCTCTCTCGCTATCAAATTGAAGAAATCCGCGGGGTTAATTCCGTTTTCGTCCTACGCAATCTCTTGCGCCGTGGATTAGTGGAAAGAAAAATTCAAGGAAAAAAGATAGAATATCAAATTACTACCGATTTTCTACGTCATTTAGGCTTAACCCAAGCTTCCGAATTACCAAAGTATAATGAATTTAAAGAAAAGGAATCAGGAACGAGGAGTTAATTCTCCCTTGATTCTTAATTCCCCGCCCGCAACGCCTTGCAGGCTTGCATGGCGGGCGGGTTACTTCTTGATTCTACCCTACAATGTTATTCCAATTTATCAGTCTTATTACTCTTATTGCTTCTAACTATCTTGCCCCGACGCAAAACGCGCATCTACCTCTTCAAGTAAACCCGGTAATTATGGAAAATCCTGCTGATAATGAAACTAAAGAACCTATAGGGCAAGAAGTGTTGGCAGCGCAAACATTAAAAGGACCAATTAGAAATCCAAGGATGTTAGGGGTAAAATTAACTGCTCGCTCCGCCATTGTTTTAGATAAAGAATCAGGTAAGGTACTCTTTGCTAAAAATATTCATCAGAAACTACCGCAAGCAAGTCTAACCAAAATTATGACTGCGATTACTGTTTTAGACAATGCTCCGCAACCCGATGATTCTATCACTGTAGGAAAAGGCCCGGCCTATGTCCAGCCATTGGGCGCCCATATGCGGCTAGTAGCGGGGGAAAAAATTTCAGTTTATAATCTCCTGCGCGGCCTCTTAATGTCCTCGGCCAATGATGCAGCAGTAGCGCTTGGAGAATACATTGCAGGGAGTGAGGAAAAATTTGTAGACCTAATGAATCAAAAAGCGCATGCTCTTGGTTTAAATGATTCCCATTTCAAAAATACCCATGGGATTGACACCGAAGGACACTACAGTTCGGCTTATGATTTAGCAGAAATTACTCGTTACGCTCTAAATAAAAAAATTTTTCGTGAAATTATCCATACTCCTAATATTAGCTTCACAACTAACATCCGCACTCGCTTTCTTAAAAATAGTAATAAATTACTGCGGAATTCTTATCTTAATATCATTGGTGGCAAAACCGGCTTCACGGATAATGCTGGCTATTGTTTAATAGAAGTTGCTTCAGATAAAAAAGGTCATGAAATTATTACTGTAGTGATGAATAGTCAAAACGAATGGCAAGAATCTAAAGGATTAATTGACTGGACCTTTCGCGCTTATCAATGGAAATGAACAAACTATCTATACCTAACAATATAAATCTTGGAATAATATCTTCTTCTTTGTATAAAAAATGTTTTATTGTCAAAATTGCTTGTCTTTAAGCTGCCGTAGTTTAAGGTTTCATTGTTAATCCTTTACCTA
Organism: uncultured Candidatus Saccharibacteria bacterium; assembly: GCA_964459815.1. Classification (GTDB taxonomy): domain Bacteria; phylum Patescibacteriota; class JAQUNI01; order JAQUNI01; family JAQUNI01; genus JAQUNI01. Next base: position 12,133 of record CAYWOB010000024.1, on the reverse strand, counting down.
AAAGTGTAGTCTTAAAATAATGCAACAATTGAACAATAGAACGATTGAACAATGAGAATGACGCCGGATATGCAATATTTCCCAGGCCTTACCAAGGTCTTTATCTTATCAGGACTGTCTTTTTTAATCGCTATTTTATGGACTCCTTTCTTTCTCAAACTTTTGAAAAAATATAAAATCGGCAAAAGTATCCGCAGCGCTGGTGCTCCTCTTTTCACGAAATTACACCAAAAAAAAGAAGGCACGCCTACAATGGGAGGAGTGCTAATTTGGGTCACAGTTTCTTTTTTAGCGATTCTATTTTTTTCATTAGATAAACTAACCCATCTCTCCATTTTTCACTATCTCAATTTTTTGACTCGACCCCAAACTCTTCTTCCTCTCGGAGCATTAGTGGCAACCGCCTTAGTTGGTGCAGTAGATGATCTGATGAATGTTTTCAAAGTAGGACCGGGCGGCGGGGGCTTACGGATGCGACATCGTTTAATTCTTTATACAATTGTGGCCATATTCGGCGCTTGGTGGTTCTATTATAAACTAGATTGGGACATCATTCACTTACCCGGTGTAGGGGATTTTGCCATCGGTTGGTTATATATTCCGCTCTTTATTTTTATTATGGTGGCGACTTCTTTTTCTACCAATGAAACTGATGGCCTTGATGGCCTTGCTGGCGGCGTCCTCCTTTTTGCTTTTGCCAGTTTCGGCGTTATTGCTTTTGCCAAAGGCAAAATTGAATTAGCCGCCTTTTGCGGTACTATTGCCGGTGCTCTCCTTGCCTTCTTATGGTTCAATATCTACCCAGCGCGTTTTTTTATGGGAGATACTGGTGCAATGAGCCTCGGAACTACTTTAGGAATCATCGCTATGCTTACTAATTCCGCACTTGTTCTTCCTTTGATTGGTATTGTTTTGGTTATTGAATCTCTCTCTGTGATTCTGCAATGGAGTGCAAAAAAAGTATTGAGAAGAAAAATCTTTCTCTCTAGCCCTATCCACCATCATTTTGAAGCAAGAGGATGGCCAGAACCCCAAGTGGTAATGCGCTTCTGGATTATTGCAGTTTTAGGATGTCTTATAGGATTAATTATTGGCCTTATTGGTATGGGCACACCGCCAAAGTAGAATCACACCGCCGTCTATTAGCGAGGAGGGCTTTTAAGCCCGACGAAGCAATCTCATCAAGCTGTATTGATACAAATCTATGAGATTGCTTCGGTCGGCACTCTGTGCCTCCCTCGCAATGACAGCACAATAATGAAAATTATTACCTCAAAAAAACTTTCCTCCTTCAAAGGTTTAATTCATGGTTCATCTACAAAATCTTGTGGCATTTTAAACTTCTATCGTACTAAAAACCAAAAAAAAGTTTTATCTAACCGCTACTCTTTTGCCCGAAAATTAGGTTTCAGACTTGAAAATTTGGTAAGTTGCTTTCAAATCCATGGTAATAAGGTAAAAATAGTAAATGAAAAAGACAAAGGCCGTGGTGCAAAAAATTCTGAAAGCGCTATACCTGACTGTGATGCCCTAATTACTCATACCCCAAATCTATTTCTTTCCATCTTGACAGCAGATTGTGTCTGTATCTTTTTTTATGACCCCAAACAAAAAGTGGTAGCTCTAACCCATGCTGGTTGGCTGGGGACAAATCGCGAGATTGGACCAAAAACTGTTCTTGCTATGCAAAAATATTTTCATTCCTCACCACGCGATTTAATTGTCTACCTCGGACCTTCCATTGACGGCTCTTGTTATAATAATGCACATCATCCGGAAAGATTAAAAATATTTCAAAGGAAATGGCCGACTGCTGTCTTAAAGGAAAAATATATTGATTTAAAGCTTGCCAATAAAATTCAACTTAACAGCATAGGAATTCGCCAAATAGAAATAAGTCCTTACTGCACTTATTGTGAGGATAAAATTTTGTCTTCGCACCGCCGCGAAGGTAAAAAGAGAAAATACAGTATTCTAAATATAATCGGAATAAAAGATGAATAAATTTATAAAAATATGGATTTAAAAAATAAAAAAGTATTAGTAATGGGTTTAGGGTTGCATGGCGGGGGAGTGGGAATGACAAAATTTTTAACCCAAAAAGGAGCACGCGTTACAGTCACAGACCTTAAAACCCAAAAAGAACTTGATCCTTCGCTAAAAAAACTAGCGGGTTTATCCATCAAGTTTATTTTAGGTGAACACCGTAAGCAGGACTTTGAAGAAGCAGATTTAATTATCAAAAACCCGGCGGTAGCTGATAATTCCCCTTACCTTACTATTGCCCGAAAAAATAAAATCCCCATTGATACAGATACGGGGATATTTTTTCAATTCTGCCCTTCTAAAAATATTATCGGCATCACTGGCACTAAAGGTAAAAGCACCACCACAGCGCTGATCTATGAAATGATTAAGTCTGGAAACAAGGAAGCCAAGATTGCAGGCAATATCCGTATTTCACCTTTTGGAATCCTGGACAGAATTAAAAAAGATACTCCCGTTATCCTTGAACTTTCCTCTTGGCAGCTAGAAGGTCTCGCCCTCCACAAATTAAGCCCCCATATTGCCTGCATTACCAATATCTTTCCTGACCATCTGAATCGCTATAAGAATATGCAAGAATATGCTGAAGCTAAAAAGAATATTTTTAAATTTCAAAAGCAGAATGACTATGTTATAATGAATTATGATAATCACATCTTACGCGATCCAAGATTTTCTTTGAATTTAAAAAATATTTACTGGTTTTCTCGCCATGAAAAAATCGGGAAGGGCACATTTATTCGAAAGGAGCGCATTATTTTCCAAGAAAAAAATCTAGAACATTACATTATTTCCCAATCAGAAATCAAACTTGCTGGAGAACATAATTTAGAAAATGTTTTGGCTGCAATAACCATAGCCTGTGTCTATGGAATTAAGAAGACAAACATCCAAAAGGTTTTAAAAAGTTTTTCTGGGCTAGACTCGCGCTTGGAACTTATCCGGGAATGGCAAGGCGTAAAATACTACAATGACACTACTTCCACCACACCTACTTCTACATTAGCAGCCCTCCAAAGTCTTGCAGAACCAATAATTCTAATTGCGGGCGGAGCAGACAAAAATCTCGATTTCCAAAAACTGGGAAGGTTAATTGCCAAAAAGGTAAAATATCTTATTCTTCTTACAGGCAATGCTACACCTAAGCTAAAACAAGCAGTAAAAAAATATTCCGCAGGATTACCTATCACAACCGCAGAATCAATGCAAGAAGCAGTAAAGTTAGCGCAAAAACAAGTAAAGGAAAAAGATATTGTCCTTTTAAGTCCTGCCTGCGCCAGTTTCGGAATGTTTCAAAATGAATTTGACCGCGGCGAACAATTTAATAGTGCTGTCCAAAAATTGAAATAGGCTAATAAATTAAAATAAATATATGCCCAAAAACAAAAATGCCGCTTTCACTCTTATTGAACTTTTGGTTGTAATTGCTGTAATTGGACTCCTAGCCGCTATTGTCGCTGTATCAGTGAATAGTGCACGGGTTAAAGCACGGAATGCAAAAACTAAAACAGATATCAAGGCAATAATTACGGCCCTAGAGATGGCGCGTGATTCTTCTAGTAATGACAAATATCCCTCCAGTGATAATACTTGGCGCTGTTTAAAATCTTCAGGAAACTGTTGGAGAGGTGTATATGCCGGGGATAGTGATGTTACTACGGCACTTAGCCCTTTTCTGCCTAACATACCAAAAACCCAAGCCAGTAGTTCCAGTTGTCGTGCGTATGATAGTTACTTATATCGTTCGAATCAGCCCTCCGCCATTGGTGGAGCAGGGGGACCAGGAGCCTGGATAATCTGGGCTAAGGAGGGTAGTAATTTCGCAACTGGTGAATGTCCTGGATATAATGCAGGTAGCTATGATTGTGGTCTCTACTATTGTTTTCAATATATTGGACCAAATTAATTTTTCTTAAGAAAGGTTATTCCTTTATATAAGACTTATGAATTTTCAAAAATCCCTGGTAGAAATTTCTGCCCGCCATATTCATTTATCTCAATCTGATTGTGAAAAAATCTTTGGCAAAGGTTATGGGTTAAAAAAAACCAAAGATTTATCCCAACCCGGTCTTTTTGCATGCCAAGAAACTGTGGATATCAAACTTGGTCCAGAAACTTTAAAAAAAGTACGAATAGTAGGACCTTTTCGCTCCCAAACTCAAATTGAGGTTTCTTGCACTGATACCCATTACTTAAAAGTGAATGCTCCGCTGCGACTTTCCGGCGATTTAAAAAATTCCCAAGGCTGCACAGTTATTGGACCAAATGGGGTGATTAACTTAAAAGAAGGACTAATTATTGCGAAACGCCATATTCATCTTAGTCCAGAAGAAGCGCAAAAATTAAATCTCCAGCATGGCCAAGAAATATCTATCAAGATCAAGGGAAAAAGAGCACTCACTTTTCATAATGTTATAACGCGTGTGAATCCAGCATATAGAGCCGCTGTACACTTAGATACTGATGAAGGCAATGCCGCAGGGATAGAAGGAAAAGGAGAGGGAGAAATCATAATAAATTCAAAATGTAAATATCAAAAATCAAAATGACCCGCCCGCCTTGACTTCGCTCCTAGTTAGAAATGTTCAATCTTAACAAAATAGCTAGACTTTTAACAAGGGGTTACCCTGAATGTCAGTCAAGGCGAAGTCGGGCGCGGCAAATCAAAATGTCAAAATGACACTTTGTGTCATCCTGAAGGAGCGAAGCGACTGAAGGATCCCGCCGTCCCGTAGTTTAGAGAAAGACCCACGGGATCCCTCACTTCGTTCGGGACGACCTTTGGTCGATTTTGCATTGTCTCGCTTCGCGAGATCTCGCGAAGCGATGATCATTTTACATTTTGATTTTTGCATTTTACATTTAATTTATGAAGATCCTCGTCATCAATGCCGGTAGTACTTCCCTAAAATATAAACTTTTTCATACACCTTCCTTACGCATTCTTAATGAAGGTAATTTTCAGAATATTAAAAATCACGAAGAAGCATTAAAACAGGCTTTAAGAAATATTGGCGATTTACGTGACATTCAAGTAATCGGCCATCGTGTAGTGCATGGCGGACCTATTTTTAAAAAATCTACCAGAATTACAGAAAAAATTTTGCAAAAGTTAGAAGAATATAATTGTCTCGCCCCCCTTCATAATCCCGCTAATCTTGCAGGAATACGTGCCTGTCAAAAATATTTACCTAACATTCCAAATTATGCTTGTTTTGATACGGCTTTTTTTACCGATCTTCCCAAACATACTAAAATCTACGCCCTCCCTTGGGAATTCTACAAAAAGCAACATATCCAACGTTTCGGTTTTCATGGTCTATCTCATCAATATGTCGCGCTTGAGGCTGCCAAAAAACTAAAAAGACCTCTTGAAGAATTGAAGATTATTACTGTTCATTTAGGGGGAGGGTGTAGTATAACTGCTATTCAAAAAGGTAAGCCCATAGATACCAGTATGGGCTTTACGCCTCTAGAAGGTTTAACAATGATGACGCGTGCTGGTGATTTGGATCCAGGAGTAATTTTATATCTGCTTAAGAAACATGATAAAATAGAATTGGAAGACATCTTAAACTATCAAAGTGGAATAAAAGGACTAACAGAATATGAAACTTATCTAAATCTCTTGAAAGCAGTTCAGAGAGGGAAATGGCGTGCTAAACTTGGCTTTGAAATCTTTATCTACCATATTCAAAAATACATTGGCGCCTATTTTGCTATTTTAAACGGTATTGACGCTTTAGTGTTTACAGGTCAAATTGGCGCAGGAGAAGCGATCACCCGTAATACCATCTGTGCAGGTTTGGAAAAAATATTAGCGGGCGTAAAAATAATGGCGATTAAAACTGATGAAGAGAAAATGATCGCCCAGACAGTCAAAAAGCAATGCTTAAACATTTAAACTCTTGAAAAATCAACGATCGAATAATGACCTTTTCTTGAAAAACAAAAAAATAATAAAATTATGAAAAACAAACCTCGCGCTTTTACTCCCCTAAAATACATGGGTAAAAACCGTAAAACTTCAGCGGGATTTACCTTGATTGAACTTTTAGTTGTAATTGCAGTCATTGGTCTTTTAGCCACGATCATAGCTGCATCAGTGAATAGCGCACGAGTCAAAGCGAGGGATGCCAAAAGAAAAGCTGAT
>CAYWOB010000024.1:0-5834 GCA_964459815.1 uncultured Candidatus Saccharibacteria bacterium | reverse complement strand
TGCATCAGTGAATAGCGCACGAGTCAAAGCGAGGGATGCCAAAAGAAAAGCTGATCTTGCCAATATCGTCCAGGCAATGGAGCTTTATTATGACCAAAATCAAACCTACATAATCCCCGGCACTGGTTATAATGGTTGCAGTTGCGGCTGGTTTAATTACCAAGGCGGATCATATGTCCTATCAATAGCCAATGGGCTTATCTCTGCAGGTCTATTCAGGCAAGCTCCTCGCGATCCATCTATCTCTTCAGGTACCCAATATATGAAATATCAATGCGGAAGCGGATTCTATGTCTACGCCAGATTGGAAAATCCCAGTGCCCAAGATACGGCAACCTATACCGCCTCCAAAAATGCCGGGTGTGCTAACTTAGATGGTTATGGTATGAATTATGCTCTTGGGCACCGTTAACCCCTCTAAATTTGCCCTACAAATGTTTAACAGAGTTAATGCCAAAAATTATAAGTGGCTCAATGTTTATAATTTAGGATTCAAATTTTAAAAAGCAGATTAAAATTACAATGCAAAAAGAATTTATCATCGGAAATGAAGTAATTGTCAAAGCCTGTCTTGCCGCCGGAGCCGAAATTATGTTTGGCTATCCTATCACCCCTACTACTGAAATAATGAGTTATTGGACAAAAATTTCAGAAAAAGACGAAAAAGATAGAATTAAATTCTTACAAGCTGAAGATGAAATGGCTGCTGGTTTTGCGATGATTGGTGCTGTCCTCGCGGGCAAAAAATGTTTTACTGCCACATCAGGCCCGGGCAATATTTTAATGCAGGATCCAATGTCTATGGCCGAAGCGATGCGCTTACCAACCGTTACTTTTATTATGCAACGCGGTGGCCCTTCCACTGGCACCGTAATTTATTCTCAGCAAGAACTTATTTTAACCTGTCATGGTGGAAATGGTGAGGGAATACGGATTGTTTACGCCCCAGCGACCCTGCAAGAACTTTATGATTTATCCATTAAAGCTTTTAATACGGCTTGGCAATATCATTTTCCTACTTTTATTTTAGGCGACGGATACTTAGCCAAAATGCAAGGCGAGGTGGAAATTTGGGATCCTAAAGAAAAAGGATTCCAATTAATTCCGGCTGTTTCCTATTTGGGTGAAGGAAAAAATAATTCTTTAATCAAAAAATTCCAGCCCACTGGCAGTTTTTCAGTGAAAAAAAATTATGTAAATTTAAGAAATTGCTTCAATTTAGAAGAAGAAATCCTGCAGGTAAATCTGGATCTTAAAAAAGCCTTTAATGAAATCACGCCCCAAATATCGGAATACGAGGCTTATCATTGCAACAATGCTGAAAAAATTATTATTGCTTATGGTATTGTCGCTGCCGCTGCAAAACAAGCACTAATAAAATTAAAAAACGAAAAAGTAGGTCTCTTTCGACCTATTACTTTAAACCCTTTCCCTAAAGAATCAATACAAGAAATTGTCAGACAAGCCAAACAAATCTATATTCTAGAGTCAAGCCTTGGCCAGCTAGCCAGTATTGTCCGTCAAAATCTTTATGGTCTGGATATACCCATCCAAGAATTCGGCAAACCAGGCATGGGATTTGAGGTGGAAGAAATAGGAAAGCTCATCAGCTAATATCATTTATATGTCTTATTCAAAGAGAGCTTTTACTCTTATTGAATTACTGGTTGTCATTGCTATAATTGGTCTTTTAGCCACTATTATTTCAATTGCTGTGAACAGCGCACGAGCTAAAGCGCGAGATGCCAAAAGAGTAAGCGAATTACAACAATTAAAGCTCGCTGTGGAGATGTATTATGATAAAAATAATTCCTATCCTTCTACAGGAGGTAACTGGTGGGGCGAGTGCCCATCATATGGTAGCCATACAGACTGGATTCCTGGTATAGGTGAATATATAGCTAAACTGCCTCAAGACCCCTCGCAGGATTGCAGTGCTTATAGAACATATCTTTATGTATCAAATGGCACAGATTACAAAATTTTAGATTATCATGGACCAGATAGCGTGAACAGTCAAACATCTTTAATTGACTGTCGCTATCACGACTCTTGGTCAATCTCTACGCGTCAAGATTATCCAGCACCTTGTCTCCCTTAAAAATATATGGCTTCAAATTCATATCCTCAATGTTGGAAACCCGAATCCCAGCCCCCCAAATTCTGCCCTGGCTGCGGCCATTTAATGGCTCTGCGCGCTTTGGGTAATGTTATTGATGAAATGAAAATTCAAAACCAGAGTATTCTGGGAGTAGATATTGGTTGTTCTCTCCTTGCCTGGGATTTTTTTGATATAGATACAATTCAAACCCACCATGGCCGCACCACCCCAGTAATGTTAGGATTAAAAATGGCACAACCAAAAAAAATTATGATTGCCTATATGGGCGATGGAGGAGCCTATGCTATCGGAGCTCAACACCTTATCAATAGCGCTATACGCGATGATAACATTACTGTAATTGTAATTAATAATGCGAATTATGCTATGACAGGCGGCCAACAAGCTCCCACAACTATGCCTGGTCAAATTACCGAGACAACGCCTTATGGTAAAAAAACAAATTTTCTGAAAGGGCCTGAAATAGTCAAAACCATTAATCCTCATGCTTATGTCGCGCGCAGTCTTGCGACAAAATTAGATCTCACAGAAAAATTTATTAAAAAAGCTTTAACATATCAAATTAGAAATAAGGGGTTTAGTTTTTTAGAAATCCTTTCTCCTTGTCCCACTAACTGGAAAATACCTCCTACGGAAATAATAAAATTTCTTGCAAAAATGCAAGAACATTTCCCCATAGGAGAACTGTGATCTTATTGTTCGATTGTTTAGCATTGAAAATCATATTAGCAATAGAACAATCGAACAATGAAGCCCTGAACCAAGCCTCGCTAACGTTCGGCTGGTACAGGGCAAGCAATGAATTTAACCCGCAAAATATTTAAAATAGACATATAACTTTTTATAAATGAACTTGGAAAATACCAAAATTTTGATTGCCGGCGAAGGCGGCCAAGGTGTGCAAACCACTGGCAAAATTTTAGCAGAAGCTGCTTTTCATCAAGAGTTAAAATCTCTTTATGTGCCTAATTTTGGCGTAGAACAAAGAGGTGGAGTTTCTATTGCCTTTGTTCAAATTTCTAATCAAGAATTAACCTATCCTAAATTTGGAAAAGCGGATATTCTAGTGGTTTTGAGTGAGCGCTCAATTAAACGATCCGAAAATTATATCAGTCCTCAAACTAAAATTATTTCCAATAGCTCACTTGTTCCCAAAAATATTTTTCCTAGCGAAAATACTATTACAGAAATAGATGCTACTAATATTGTTAATAAAGAATTTATGCCCCAAACTTTGAGTATTGTTGTTCTAGGAGCTATTCTTCCTTTTGTACCTATCCTCCAAAAAGAAAACGTTAAAAAAACAATTAAACAACAATTGGGCAGCAAATTCAAAGATAAGCCAGAATTAGAAGAATTAAATTATAAAGCATTAGAAAAAGGCATAGATTTAATTAATAAAAAATATGCAGATCAAAAATAAAAAGAGAATCTATCCACTAAAACCTTACTGTGCCCATCAAAGCATTTCGCAAAGATTGAAGTATAGGCGGGCATTCACCCTTATCGAATTATTAGTTGTTATTGCCGTTATTGGGCTCCTGGCGACAATAGTAGCCGTATCGGTAAATGGTGCCCGACAAAAAGGACGGGATGCAGTAAGGAAATCTGATCTCAAACAAATCAGTCTTGCTCTAGAAATGTATTATGATAAATATAATGGTTATCCATCCGATACATTTAGTGGCTGGGAGAGTCCCTGTAATACAACTACCAACGATATCGGCAAATTAGTAACTGAAGGATTTCTTCCTAAAATTCCTTGCGATCCCTTAAATTCAGCGACTAATCGTTACTACTTTGATCCTGACGGTACTTGCGGAACTTATTGTTCAAACTACTGCCTTAAAACCGTCCTGGAAACAACTGGTAGCTCTTATGGCATAAAAGGAGGAACGCCAAACTATGCCGGATGTCCTGGTACATAATATCCTCTAAATAAAATGTTTCTGGAAAAAACTTGGCAATTGGCACCGAAGGCGCCAAAGGAATTTCTATATCAATTTGACGAATCCAACAGCCTCGTTGCCCAGCTTTTCTACAATCGTCATCTCCAAGACAAAAATGCGATCGAAAAATTCTTAAACCCTGATTACCACACTGGTCTATATGACCCCTTCTTAATTCAAGATATGGAAAAAGCCACTGATCGCATTTTTAAAGCTATTCAAAAAAAAGAAAGAATTATGATTTATGGTGATTATGATGCAGACGGTATTACAAGCACTGTCTTACTTTATAAAACTCTGAAATTTTTAGGAGCGGAAAATTTAGAAACTTATATCCCACACCGCCAGAAAGAAGGATATGGTCTACACAAAAAAAATATTCAAAAATTTAAACAACAAAAAATTAATCTTATCATCACCGTAGACTGCGGCATCACTAACATCCAACAAGTAGCCGAAGCGAAAAGACTCAAGATAGATGTAATTATTACAGATCACCATGAAGTGCCCGAAGAACTTCCTCGCGCCAATGCAATTTTAAATGTAAGAAAAAAAGACGACCAATATCCTTTTAAAGAATTAGCTGGTGTAGGCATTGCTTTTAAACTCGCTCAAGCGCTATTTAAAAAAGACAATGATAAACTGCCGCTAGTACGGGAAGCATTTGAAAAATGGCTTCTTGACTTAGTAGCCATCGGCACTATTGCAGATCTTGCACCATTATTAGATGAGAATCGTGCCCTTGTTAAATATGGTTTAATTATTCTTAATCAAAGTAAAAGATTAGGATTAAAAAAAATGTATGAGCAAGCTGGTTTAAAACCAAAGCTCGTTCCTTTAAACACCTATAATATTGGTTACCAAATTGCACCACGCCTTAATGCTGCTGGAAGAATAAAACATGCTGATACTGCTTATCATCTCCTTCTTACCGAATCAGAAGGGGAAGCAGAAAAATTAGCCCTGCAACTGGAAATGACTAATCGCGATCGTCAAAAATTAACCAATAATATTTTGGAACAAGCCAAAGAACAAATTGGCGCAATAGAGGAAAAAATAATTCTCCTCGCGAGCCATCCCACTTGGTCATCTGGAATTGCTGGACTGGTAGCGGGTAAAATCTGCGATGAGTATGGAAAGCCTACTTTAATTATTGAAAGAGGAGAAAAAAAATCTACAGGATCAGCGCGTAGTGTGGAAAATTTTAATATTACCAAGGCTCTGACTGAATGCGAAGAGTTTCTGATCCACTACGGTGGGCACAAGACTGCTGCCGGTTTTAGCTTGCAGACTACTAAAATTTCGCTTTTTTATCAAAAATTAGAAAAAATAGCGCGCCAAGAAATAGGTTTGGAAGCATTAAAGCCCACCCTCTACATTGAGGCAAAACTTGATCTCTCGGAGATTAACGAAAAAACTTTTGAACAAATTGAAAAATTTCAACCTTTTGGTGAAGCTAATCCCATACCGCGATTTTTAGCCGAAAAGATACAAGTGGTAGAAATCCGCAGTGCCGGTGCAGAACAAAAACATTTAAAATTAAAATTGAAAGACAAGAAGGGACATTATTTAGAAGCAATTGGTTTTGGTTTGGGGGAATGGGTTGCAAAACTCCTTCCCAGCGACACCATAGACTTGGTCTATGAAATCCTCGTCAATGAATGGAATGGCCAAAGAAAAATAGAACTCAAAATTATTGATTTAAAAGCCTCGGATTATCAATTCAAAAATAAAATATGAAACAACTCACAATCTATAGCGAT
>CAYWOB010000023.1:0-14728 GCA_964459815.1 uncultured Candidatus Saccharibacteria bacterium | reverse complement strand
AGCTAAGCTAATTGAAAAAATACTTCTTAGCTCTAAGTTCTTCTAGACAAGTCCCTTAATTTTTAATAATTAAAATGAACAAAATTTCAGCTTCTTTGATGTGCGCTGATTTGGCATATTTATATGAGGAAATCAAAAAATTAGAACAAGCAGGTGTGGATTGGCTGCATATTGATATTATGGATGGACATTTTGTGCCTAATTTTACCTTTGGACCGGATATAGTTAAAAAGGTGAGGGAAATTACAAGCTTGCCTTTAGATATTCATTTAATGGTGGAAGAGCCAGAACGTTATATTGACATTTGGCAACCCACTTCAAAAGATATTATTTCTTTTCATATAGAAGCGAAAAGCAAGCCTGAAGAAGTTATTGAACAGATTAAAACGAAACAAAGTAGGCCAGCATTAGCCTTGAATCCGCAGAGCCCGATAGAAGCCGTAGTACCTTTTTTAACAAGTTTAGATATGATTTTATTGATGACGGTCAATCCGGGTTTTGCTGGCCAGAAATGGATTCCAGAGGTTTTAGATAAAGTAGGACAATTAAAAAAGTTGGCACAAGAGAAAAACCTAGCCATTGATATTCAGGTGGATGGGAATATTGGTGAGCACAATATTGCTCTCTTGCAAAAAGCAGGGGCTAATATTTTTGTTGCCGGTAGCGCCAGTGTTTTTGCGAGCAGGGATTATTTGAGTAATGTTTCAAAGATGCATACTTGGCTTGAAGGGGGTAGGAAAAAAGGAGAATAGTATTGTGTTATTATTTTTAGGTAAGAGGGGCCTAGTTTGGGGAGTTATCCACAGAACAGGTAGTCTTTTTAAGTCTTTTATTCATTTTGAGTTATGTGTTATAATTAGCGGCAAAGGCCGATTATATTATGAGGGAGTAAAAACATATGTCCAAAGTGAAGTTCAACAAGAAAAATGAAAAAAGATGCATTTGTGAACAATGTCCAGTCCAAACCAAAAGTGTGTGCATTCAGGAAAAAATAAGGAAGATGTCAGAAGGCTCGTCTAATGAAATGGATATGCCTCCTGTAGAAGATGTTCCAGAATTGTATTGTGCAAGCGGTAAGGCAAGTTGTCAGGATATTGATACACAAAAAATGTGTATCTGCGGTCAATGTGCAGTATGGCAAGAGAATAACTTGGTTCAGGGAGAACCAGAGAGCTATTATTGTAGAGATGGCAAGGCAGAGTAAACCCCAAAAATTCTCTGAAAGAATTTTTGGGGAACCCCGGTTCCGTGAATAAATTAATTTTTAGAAAGATGGTTAAGAATTCAAAAGAGAACCAAAGAAAATGCATTTGTCCCTAAATGCCCAAGTTATCCCGCTGAATGCAAGGGAGAAGTTTTATATTGTGCAAGAGAGGCAAGTAAATGCAATATAGAGGTAGAGGGGTGTATTTGTAGCGTATGTCCAATTTATGCAGAGAATAAACTTAAAAGCTTGTATTTTTGCGATAAAACAAAGATAGGCAAGAATGGCATCTGGATGCGTAAACAGCGCTCTTCCGAGAGCGATTTTTTTTATCAGGGGATTGTTAATATTAAAGATATAGCAGAGAGTGGTGAAAGTATTGTAAAATCTATGGGATCACTAAAGAAGATGCCTTTTTCCCTTGCTGATTTACACTTTGTCCCTGCACAGGTAGCCAGGATTCCTTTGAACAGGGGAGAAAAAGTAAATACAGAAGTGATTATTGGTCCACAGGCAAAAAACCATTGATTGTTTCTTCTCCGATTTTAATTTCTGGATTAAGTTATGGTGCTGTCTCCAAAAAGGTAAGAATAGTTATTGCAAAAGCAGCTAAAGAACTTAAAATTGGCTTTAATTCTGGAGAGGGAGGAATTACAAAAGAAGAAATTACTTTGGCTAGAGATTTTTTGATCGGGCAATATGCTACAGGAAGGTTTGGTATAACTGAAGAGGTACTAAAGAAAGTAGCGGCTGTGGAGATTCGCTTTGGTCAGGGTGCTTATCCGGGTAAGGGAAGTTATCTACCGGCAGATAAAATTACCCCGGATATTGCAAAGATTAGGGGTTTAAAAATAGGTGAGGCAGAGCGCATCATCCGGATATGGTTAATCTATCTGGGATTAGAAAGAAGGTAAATTTTCTTAGGAAAATAACAAATGGTGTGCCGATTGGTGCAAAGATTGGCTGTGGAAATATTGAAGCAGATTTAAATATTCTAGTTAAGGCAGGAGTGGATTTTGTGGCTTTGGATGGTTTTGGCGGAGGAACAGGGGCTACTGAATTACATATCAGAGAAAACGTAGGAATTCCAATCATTGCGGCCCTACCGCGGGCGGCAAATTTTTTAAAGAAATTAAAACTCCAGAACAAGATTAGCTTAATTGCTGGTGGCGCTTTAAGAACCTCTGCTGATTTTGTAAAGTGTTTAGCTTTGGGTGCAAATGCAATATATATTGGTACAGCGGCCTTAATCGCGATTAATTGCGAGCAATACCGACTTTGTCATACGGGTCTTTGCCCGACAGGCATAACTACGCAGAACCCTGGTTTGACCAATCAAATTAATATTGATGCAGCAGCTCAAAGGTTAATTAATTTTGTTAAGGTGATGACGCGGGAAATGGAAAGTTTTGTAAGGGTGGTGGGTAAAAATGATATTCGGAAGTTAGACCGAAAGGATCTTGTATCCCTTAATTACAGGTTGGCAAAATTACTTAACATTCAATATTTAGATTAATAATCAAATCTACAAATATGATTTTTGTGCCTTTAATTGCAGGTAAACCAATACATATCTATCTGGGTTTGCTTTTGATTTTGCTACTCACCATTCAAATCATTACAGGCATACAGATGGTAAAAGGAAAAATTAAATTGTTAAGAGTACACAAAATATTTGCCCTTTTAATCATATTGGTGGCGATTGTGCATATTTTTTATGGATTAGGTATTTGGTTTTTTAATTTTAGAATTAAATAACAGAAGTTATGTTACGGAAAGAAAAAGTATCTTTTTCTTTTTTGAGAAATAAAAATCAAAGATAACATAATTTCTGCTCAAAAAATGTGCAAGGAACAAAGAACAAAATGGGTTTGGAAGCTTTGTTACTTTTGGGGATGTTTCTGGTGCTCTCGGCCTATAGCTGTGGCACTGCCAGTAATACATCTCCGCCCACCACAACATCATCAGACAATACCGTAACAATTAGCGGTTTTGCCTTTAACCCATCGAGCTTGACCATCAAGAAAGGAGATACAGTTACTTGGATTAATGAAGATAGTGTTGAACATACTGTGACAGGTGCCAATTTTCAGAGCAATCCCATTGGTAATGGCCAAACGTACACGCATACCTTTGATCAAATAGGAACTTTTAACTACCACTGTTCGATTCATCCTTCAATGCAGGGAGAAATTATTGTGCAGTAGATTCGATATCTACAACCGTGTTTTATTATTAAATGGAAAATTATGTCTAAAACAAAATTTTATGTTTTACCTTCCCTGCCTTTTGGTTACAAAGATTTGGAGCCATATATTTCGGCAAGAGAGCTTACTATTCACCATCAAAAGCATCATCAGTCTTATGTGAATGGAGCAAATGCCGTCCTGGTAAAGATTGACAGAGCAAGAAAGGAAGATATTGATTTAGATATGAAGGCAACTCTAAAAGAATTATCTTTTAACATTGGCGGCCATCTTTTGCATTCTTTGTTTTGGAAGAATTTGATGCCAGAGGGGAAAAATAAAGGAGGGCCGAAGGGAGTTTTGGCTGATCAAATTAAAAAAGAATTTGGCAATCCAGAAAGATTTCAAAAAGAGTTTACACAAGCTGCTCTAGGAGTAGAGGGTTCAGGCTGGGCAGCTTTAACTTTTGATGAACAAACCGGACGGCTTCTTATTATGCAGATTGAGAAACATAATACAAATATTTATCCTACCTTTCAAATTTTAATGGTGATTGATGTTTTTGAACACGCATATTATCTTGATTATCAGAATGAAAGAGCCAAATTTATAGATGCTATTTGGCATATTATTAATTGGAATGAAATAGCTAAAAGAATGAAGAATATATTGAAGAGGTAAGCTTGAAGGATATATTAGATCAATGAACACAATTGAATTTTTGAGTAGTGTTGTAATACTACTCTTTTTTAAAACCTTTCATTTTTTTGTATTTCTGATACAATGGAGCGAAAATAAAAAATCATTTTTTATGTTCTTTGTTAATTAAAGAAGGTTCAGAAAGAGTTTTGTCGCAAGAGGGTTATAACTTTTTAGAATAGGAGGTTTGAGCATGAAACGGCTGTTATTAGCAATGATTGGAATGTTGATTTTTACTTCAATAGTTTTAGCTCGGGAAGAAGAGTTAGAGCTAGTAGGTAGGTGGACTTTTGGCCCAGCGCAAAGCGTTTGCGTGCAGAACAACCTCGCTTATCTTTGCGCTGGTGGAAGGTTAGTAATTTTAGACGTGAGCAATCCTAAAAACCCTTTAGTGCAAGGGCAAGTGGATGTAGGAGGTATAGGCTATGACATTACTGTTACTGGTCATTATGCTTATATAGCAAATCAGAAAGGCTTGGTGATTGTTGATGTTGGTATTTCCCAGAAGCCTATTCTAGTAGGGTTTTGCTATGCTTCGCGAGGTATTGCTTATAGCGTTGCAGTTTTTAGGGATTATGCCTTTCTCACCCTTGGAGAAGAAGGTATAGAGGTGATTAGGATTACTGATCCTGCTCATCCACAAGGAGTGGGGATTCACCAAACAGATGGCTTGGCTTATCGGATTACTATTAGTGAAAACTATGCCTATTTTACTACCCTGGGATTTTGGGGTAATAAATTGTGTATCTGGGATTTGGGAAATCCTGGCCAACCTCAAGAAGTAGGATCTGTGAACACATTTGGAGATCCGAGGAGCGTTTGGGTGGTTGGTAATTATGCTTATTTAGCAATCTGGGATGAGGGCCTTCTTGTAATTGATGTGTCTAACCCCAGATCGCCGCGCCGGGTAGGTTCTTGTGCAGTGAAGGAAAAAGTGGAAGGCGTGTTTGCCGAAGGCCAATATGCTTTTCTCGCTCTATGGTACGGCGGTTTGCGGATTGTAGATGTCCAAAATCCTAGACAGCCAAAGGAGATCGGCTCTTGCAGCCTGCCCCAGAATTCTCTGATGGTAAGAGTAGAAGATCCTTTTATCTATGTTGTTAATGGTGTGGAGGGGCTAGCGGTTATTAATGCTGCTTCTCCTGCAGAACCTAAGCGGATTGGTTTTTATGATACGCCTGGTTTAGTCTATGATCTGTGGGGCAAGGATCATTACCTTTATGCTGCAGATTGGGGTGGTGGTCTTTGGGCAGTAGATATAACGAAGCCATACAGACCTCAAGAGATTTCTTTTTGCAACCTAGGAGGATGGGGAAGTAAGGTATCAGGAAATGATGACTATGCTTATGCCATTGCTGGACCAGGAAGTGATCTTTGGATTGTTGATCTTTCTGACCCTCGGCATTTGAGAAGTATTAGCTGTATTGATCTTCCTAACCTTGGTTATGCATTGAAAACAAGAGGCAACTATGTTTATCTTTTAACCCAGGGAGGGGGATTTTACATTATTGATTTTTCTAATCCCAGGGAAGCAAATTTAGTAGGGTTTTGTCAGTTGAGCGCAGAAGGTTTAGCCTTAGATCTCTCTACTACTTATGCTTTCATAGCTTGTGGCGAGCAGGGATTGCGAGTGGTTGATCTATCTAATCCTAAAAATCCCCAGGAGATTGGGAGTCTGAAAGTACAAGGAACAGGGCGGGATATCCTTGTTAATCAAAATTATGCCTATGTTGCATCAGGAGGAAAAGGAGTAAGAATTATTGATGTTTCTGACCCTTATCATCTTCGAGAAAAAGGATTCTGTATGGGTAATGATGTGCGTGGCGTGGCTTTGGCTGGTCATTATCTATATATTGCCGACCGTGGCGATCAGGCTCTGCGATGTTTAGATATTAATTTGCCCACGGAGCCTCATCTTGCTGCTTCCTCTTCTTTGACTGGTTTTCCAGAAAAGGTTTGGATTTTAGGTCAATATGTTTGTGTGGCAGCAGGTTTTGGCGGTATCAGTATTTTCAAGACTCAAGATTTTATTCCTCCACTACCGCCCCAATGTGCGCTGGAATTAAAGAAAAACGATCAGAAAATAAATGAGATTGAAGTAGAAGAGGGTTTCGATATTTATGTACAAACTTCTTCTGATATCCAAGCCGTGCGTTTTTTAAGTGATGATGACCCAGATGGACAGCCTAGTGGTAATTGGACTCCTTGGTATTCTTGGAAGTATTCCAAAGATAATTGGAATACAGAAACAAAGAGCAAGGGTTGGACTTTCAGTACAGTAGGCAAGAAAGAGATTTGGGTAGAGGTGAAGGATCAGAATGAATTAATAGGTCGTGCTTTGGCCACGATTTTTGCCACTACAGAATTTACCTTTGTTCAAATTACGGACGTGCATATTGGAGATAATACCTTACCTTCTTATGAATGGACCGAGGAAGAAGCCTATACAAATTTTACTAATGTTCTAAAAAATATCGGTATGCTTCAGCCCAGACCCGCTTTTGTTCTAGTAACTGGCGATATAGTAGAATATGCTAGGAGTGAATGGTTTAAAATTTTTCAAACTTTGATTCGGGATTTTACAAAAGATTATGCAATTCCAGTCTATTTTGTACCCGGAAACCATGATCGTCGTGAGGGAGAGGCTGATTTTGGACAGGGTGATAATTTGCAGATTTATAAAGAGTGCCTGAAAAGTCCTGGCCAGATTGAAGATCAGGGCAATTTGTTTGTGCATTTTAGTTATAGAGGCTACTCTTTTATTGGCTTGGATTCGGGTTTTGACACTTTGGGTTTGGATCCAGACTTGAGCGGTCCGGAAGGGAATGGTGTTTCTACTTCTCAAATAGAATATCTCCAGAAAGAAAATCCAGCCGCAGTAAAGATTCTATTTTTACACCATCCGATAATAAGAAAATCACCTGAAGGGCAGTGTGAGAATGGAACGATTACTCATCATCGCAAAGAACTTTTAGATTATTGCGAAGATTATAACGTCAAAGCCGTGTTGGCTGGACATCTTCATTGGAGTTATACTTTGGATTACAGAGGTACTTATTTTTGGACTACGCCTAGCGCTACCAAAGGGAAATATGGCTTTCGTCTTGTAGAGGTACAGGGAGAGGAAATAAAAAGCAAGGTGATTTTTGTGGAACCACCTAAACCTCTCAAAGAGGATTTGCCTCAAGAGGTTTTACCTTTGGCAAATATTCTACAGCAAAATTATCCTAACCCATTTTCAGGCGATACTATTATCCCTTACGCATTAACAAAGAGGGCAGAAGTGAGGCTTCAAATTTATGCAGCTAATGGTGGATTAGTGCGAGAATTAAACCTAGGAGAAAAGCCTGCAGGATTTTATTTTAGTCAAGAGAGGGCAGCTTCTTGGGATGGAAGGAGCGAACAAGGAGAGCAAATGGTGAGTGGTATATATTTCTATGTTCTGCAAGGAGGGGATTTCAGCAAGACAAGAAAAATGGTGCTTTTAAGGAGGTAGCCAGTTTTGGGTAAACTGGCTTTTTTGTTTAGAGTTTACCCCTATTTTCATTGATGCTATAATGTAACAGATGATAAATACAATAATATGTATAAAATTATTATTGCTTCTGGTCCGGTAATTGTAGAAAATGGAAAGGTTCTCTTAAATCAGCATGGGGAGGACAATTTTTGGAAATTCTGCGGGGGCAGGGTTGAGGATTATAATGCTGATTTGATTGAGAATGCGCGGCGAGAGGTTAGAGAAGAGATGGGAATTGAAATAGAAATAATTGATGAAAATCCTTTTATTACTTATACCAAAAAAGAAATAGCAGAAGGCAAGTTAGATGTTATTTTGGTGCATTTCTTAGCAAAAAGGGTGGGAGAAATTAAACCGGCTGCAGAGGTTAGGGAGTGGAAGTGGTTTCCAGTGGAGAGTCTTCCTCAAAGTATAGCGCCGAATGTTCAAGAGGCATTGCGGCATTTTGGGTTTATTACATAATTTAGAATGCAGTAGAGACAGGTTTTAAACCTGTCTCTACACTTAATTTTTATGGACAATACTAAAAAGCCTGGCGTGGGTGTTGGAATAATGCTTCTAAAAGAGGGTAGGGTTTTGCTCGGGAGGCGGCATTATGATCCCCAAAAAGCAGATAGTGAATTACATGGCGAAGGCACCTGGACAATGCCCGGCGGTAAGCTCCATTTTGGTGAAGAATTAGAGGGTGCAGCGTGCCGTGAGGTTTTAGAGGAGACAGGATTAAAGGTTAATGAAAAGAAATTAAAAATAATTAGCATCACCAATGATATTGCAAAAGACGCCCATTTTGTAACCATTGGTTTTTTGTGTACAGATTTTCAAGGCAAGCCGAAAATAATGGAACCAGATGAGATTACCGAATGGCGCTGGTTTGCTTTGGATAAACTTCCTAATCCAATTTTCTTTCCTAGTAGAAAAATTTTAAATCAATACAAAAAATTATATACCCAGATGACGAATGAGAATGATAGATATTTTAAGATCTAGCTGAATGGATATGTTTTTATGACCATCAAATATCGTTTTGAGTTTTATGTTTTTCGAAAAATATGCGCTTTTTTAAATATTTTTTGGTAATGGTTTTTATTTTGATTGCAGTTTTTGTGATTTATCCTAAATTAAAGGCTTCTTTGCATGAAATCCCTTTATTATTTAAAGAAGCAAATAAATATTTACTTTTTTTACTTTTAGGATTGCAAGGGGTAGTTTATTTAGGAGATGGTTGGCTTTCCAAATTACTTTTAGGTATGGCGGGTTTCCCCTTGAGAGTGAAGGATACTCTAAAGGTGGCTATTTTGGGTAATTTAGGTAATCAAGCTGTTCCGGTTACTGGCGGGCCAGCAGCAACTTATTATTTCTATCGCAAATTAAATGTTTCTCCAGAAGCGATTTTTTTCTTAGTTTGGACCTGGTTTATTTCGGTATGGGGTGTTAATCTTTTTTGTTTTTTTGTAGCACTCTTTTTTTGCCAGGTTCAATTTTAGCTTTAATCCAACAAAAATTTTTTCTGATTTTTTTGATTCTTTTTATACTGTTTTTATTTATGAGTTTTTTTCTGCTAAGAAAACAAGGAAAGGGTCTTTTTTTAATTCTTCGTCCCCTGCTTCGTCTTTTAAATAAAATCGGTAGTCGTTTTCATCGCAAAAATCTCGTCAGCTTCCAACGTTTAGAAAGATTTGTGAAGGGTGCAACCGAAGGTTTACAGTTTCTATGGTTTCATAAAAGCAAATTACCTAAGATTTTTCTTGCTTCCTTAATATTTTATCTTGGCACAATTGCCACCCTTTATTTTTCCTTTGTAGTTTTTGATTTTCAACCCAATCCTTTTTATGTAATTTTTGGATTTACGGTTTCTTCTATTTTAGCCCTTTTAACCTTTATGCCCGAGGCACCGGGTATCATAGAGGCTTCTTTAGGCGGTGTATTTGTGGTTTTGGGTTTTCCCGCTCATATTGCTTTGTTTGCAACGATTTTATTTCGCATTGTTTCTTATTGGATATTTTTCCCTCTTGGGCTTCATCTTTTTCTAGCTTCAAGAAGAAAAAAAGAATATGCAAAATAGTTCTAGAGAAAAATTAGCCTTGATTCTAATTACCTATTGGGTGACTATTTTAATAGCACGCAGTTTGATTTTTTATTTTGAAAACAAAAGATTCATTGAACCATTGATTATAATTAAGGGATTTCATATTTACCATTTTATTATTGGTCTGTTTCTACTTTTAATCTTTGGCGGGGTGTTTTATTTGTTAGGTTTAAAAAGAAATTTTTTCTCTCTTACCTTCCTTGGTATAGGACTTGGACTTTTGTTTGATGAATTGTCTTTTTTATTTGATTTACAACTAGATGATTATTGGGGAATGCGTAACTTTCTGGCAATTGTGATCTTAGCATTTCCTTTATCTCTATTTTTGTTTTGGCCAAAGAAGAAGCAAATGGAAAGGAACCTAACTCTTGGGAGGATATTTAATCGCAAGCAGAGCTCTCACTATTTCATTTCAATAGTGATTCCGGCATTTAATGAAGAGAAGTTTCTAGCAAAGACCTTGCAAAGTTTGGGTTCTCAAACTTATCAGGATTTTGAACTAATTGTCGTAGATAATAATTCGGGAGACAAGACGCGAGAGATTGCAGAAAATTTTGGTGCCAAAGTAGTTTTTGAGTCAAGGAGAGGTGTAGGATGGGCGCGTCAGGCAGGGTTTCAGGCTGCAAAAGGGAAAATTATTGCGACCACTGACGCAGATACAATTTTACCGCAAGACTGGTTAGAGCGTATTGTGCGGGAATTTCAAAAAGATAAAAATCTAGCTGCTTTTGGTGGTCTTTATATCTTGGATTCAGGAACGTTCCCATCTAAATTAGGGGTATATTATTTTCTTTACCTTATTTGGATTTGGGACCGATTATTCTCCGGCGGTTGGAGTTTTGCCGGACCTAACTTTGCAGTACGCAGGGAAGCTTTCTTAAAAGTAGGTGGTTTTGCGCCAGAAATGAAATTAGGCGAGGATGTTTACATTGCTCGAAAACTCAAGGCTGTTGGTCGGGTGAAGCTGGACCCTCATTTTCGGGTGAAAACCTCGGGACGGCGTTACAAAGATGGTGTTTTGAGGGCACTTTGCACTTACGCACCTAATTGTATTACAAGCACAGTTTTGCGTCGGGAAAAGTTTAATTATCACTTATCTACTATTCGCACTGAAACATCGTTGCTTCAGAAATCATTTTTTTTGCCTCTTATGGCAGCAGTAGTTTTTCTTTTTCTTTTATTTTATTTTTCTAATCCTTCCATTTCCGAGGCTAAAAGTGTAAGGTTAATTAAGCAAGGTGTTACCTCACCGGTGAGAGAGATGCAGAAGAATACCAAAGAGATGCAGAAATTTGTAATGAAAGCTAAACAGGGTATTAAGGCAAAGAGAAAATTGCGGCCTCATAAAATATGGCAATCTCAAAAATTACCTCATTCAAACAAATTTTTTTAACTTTTGATGATGGGCCAAGTGTGCCTTTCACAGATCAGATTTTAGATATTTTAAAGGAGTATAAAGTGCCGGCTTCTTTTTTTGTTTGTGGTAAAAATGCAGAGCGATATCCTGAAATTGCCCGAAGAATCATGAGGGATGGACATACGATTGGTAATCATAGTTATTCCCATTCTCGTTTTTTATCATTAATGGGCTGTTTATCCGGGGAAATTGAAAAAACGCAGGATGTTATCCAGAATATAACTGGTGTTGGGGCGAAATTTTTTCGTCCTCCTTATGGTTATGTTCGTCCTTGGCTTAAAAATTATCTTGGAAAGAAAGATTACCAGTTGGTCCTTTGGGATATTCAGATTTATGATTGGCAGAAGCCTCCTGCCGCTATCCTTGTTAAACGGGCTTTACAAAAAATCAGACCAAATGTAGTTATTCTTTTACACGATGGTGATGGAACCCGGCCCCTATGTGATCGTTCCCAGACGGTTCTGGCTCTTCCTTCTATTATTCAGAGTTTCAAAGAGAGAGGTTATGAATTTGGCAAAATTCAGCAAACCTTATGAAAGTATAAAAAATACCCCTTTAATATTTTAAGGGTATTTGTTCACAGATTGATTTTCAGAGGTAGGCAAAAAGCAATATATACTTTTTTAGGGTTGGGGCGGACGATGAAAGAGGGCTACTTGATCCATAATAATTTTTTTGATCTGTTGGGGATGGGGGAGGGCATTGAAGTAAAATTTATCCTGCTCTGCACCTGCGGATTCAATTTCAATATCGCCATAGTTTAAGAACGCGGGAAGGATACCGAACATTTTGATGGAGATGTCCTGAATATTATACAGTTTCAATTCATTCAGATTATATTTAAAAAATCCTTTTTGTTCATTTTCCATAACTCTCTTGTTAGTTACAATCACTGTGTTCAAGGTGTAAATCATAATATTATAGAAAGCAATTGTCCATAAAATAAAAAGATAAATCGCTACCAAAAACCAATAAAGAGAGGAAAAAATTTCATACCAGCCACTTTCCGCAATCAAAAAATAGATCCAGAGAGGGATTAGGGCAAAGAGAGTAAGGACAAAAAGAGGGCCGACAAGTTTAATCCAATGCCGGCGAGTGAGTAAAATCACTGTTTCATCTGGCTGGCGGCCGCGGAAATTATTAGTAGAGGAAAAAATGGGCATAAAGAAGCGTAAAATTTAAAGCGAAAAGCGTAAAAATAAAATTTAAAAAATATTTTGAGAGATTTCGTCCCAGTTAATTTGGCGGTAAAGGATCAAGATAACGGCAAAAAAGAAGAAAGAACCCAAGAAAAAAAACAGAGCAAGAATCTTGGGTTTAACGCCAATACCAAAACGGATGAAATGATAGATAATACAAAAGGCGTACCAAATATAAATGGCGAGGATTACCAAAAAAACAATTAAAGGTAGGCTGATGCCGTTTTCAAAAAAAGACATAATTTTTTGAGTTATTTGTATTGTAGCAAATCTGTTTTAAGTGAGCAAATTTGTGCTACAATATTAAGAGCCATAGTCTATTTTATTTTGTAGCTAAAAGGAAAATATATTTCTTGAGATTATAAAAAAATATGACCAAGATTATTTTGATTATTGTGGGAGTGATTTTGGTTGCCGGGATAGCGATTTTGGCCCTACGTTTTTGGGGTGGGGATGAAGATACTTGGCTTTGCCAGAACGGCGAGTGGGTACGCCATGGCAATCCGAGAGCGGAAAAGCCCATAGCGCCGTGCGGGGAGGTAGAGCCGACCTTGCGTGATGATATGCGGGTGGATTATCCTAAACCGAATGCAATTGTGGCGAGTCCTCTGGAGATAAAAGGAGAAGCAAAAGGGGCTTGGTATTTTGAAGCTACCTTTCCAGTGAAGCTATTGGACAGCGCGGGAAATGTGATTGCACAAGGGACAGCGCAGGCAGAAGGGGATTGGATGACCGATGATTTTGTACCATTCCAAGCGCATTTGGAATTTCAGACTCCGGCAAGCCAGACCGGTACACTAGTTTTAGAAAATGACAATCCCTCGGGTTTGCCAGAAAATTCAATACAAGTAAAGATTCCAGTGCGATTTTAATGCCGAGAATACAAAAGTTTCTTTCTATCATTGTAAGACAGATGAATGAGGTATGAAAAATAATCAAATTTCACGCTCTATTATCCAGAGAATAGAGCAAGAAGCAAAAACATATTTTCATGGTGCAAGTGGTTGCCATGATTGGACTCATGTGCAAAGGGTTTTGAATCTTGCTTTACATCTTGGCCGGCTAGAGACAGCAGATTTGAAAATACTAGAGGTCGCGGCTTTACTGCATGATATTGGCCGGCGCGAAGAAATGAGAGCGAAGGGCGCTTTTTGTCATGCTGAAATGGGAGGAAAATTAGCCCAAAAAATTTTGGCTCGCTATAAACTAGACAGGGATGTGGTAGGGAATATTGTTCATTGCATTAGAACCCATCGTTTTCGCGACCGCAGAAATATTCCAAAAACTATTGAGGCCAAAGTTTTATTTGATGCCGATAAATTAGATTCTACTGGCGCAGTGGGTTTGGGACGCGCCTTTCTTTTCGCAGGCGGCCCAGGTTCGGGCAATCTTTATACAGGCAATGAAGTAAAACTAGCTAAAATTGGACATGATTATTCTTTTACCAAAGAAGACTCTGCTTTTTTGGAATACGAAATCAAACTCAAGAAAATAAAAGATGCAGTATTGACTCCAAGTGGTAAAAAGCTTGCCATGGGGCGGCATAGATTTATGCTGTACTTTTGGCAGCAGTTTTGGCAAGAAGTGCAGGGTAAAAAGTAGGCTCCCAAAATTTTTTAAAGGGGCATTCACCAATAATAATTTTATGGCGAGTTTTAAAACCCATATTTCTTTAGGAATTATTCTAGGGATTGTCGCGATAGTGCTAGTTCTGTTTTATGTCTCGTTTAAGGGGAGTATTTTGTTTAATACTTTGTTATTTTTGGTGGTGGTTTTAGGTTCTCTTTTACCTGATTTTGATAGTGATGAAGGTACGCTTTTCCAAATGGTTTTTGGTCTAGCAGCCGTAGTTTCTGCGGCTGTCACTTTAATCTATTATTATAAGCAAGAGCCGCATAGTTTAGGAGTGCTAATTGGTGCGCCTTTAGCTGCTTTTGTTTTTGTTCGATTTATTTTAGGCACAATTTTTAAGAAATTCACCCATCATCGTGGTATTTTTCATTCCTTACCAATGCTGGGCGTAGTAATGTTAGGTTCAATTTTAATTTTTAACCAACTTAATCTTTTATCCCGCGAAAAGATTTTACTTTCTGGAGCATTAGGTTTAGGATTTTTGGGTCATCTTCTTTTGGACGAGCTAAAATCCGCCACACGTTTTAAAGGGATTTTTTTAATTCCGCGCCGCTCTCTAGGAAGTGCTTTAAAATTAGTTGCTCCTTCTAAAATTTCTACCATTATAGTTTATACAGTTTTATTAGTTCTTGTTTATTTTAATCTGCCAGTTTTCAGGCAATTATTTTAACCCCAAACAAGATTTTGTGTCTCTATCGAGTTTCCCTTAAAAAAGTAAGAGTGGTAAAATAGAAATAGAAAGAAAATTAAAATAAAAATCGTGAACTGTGTTTTGCTGATTTTTTTGA
>CAYWOB010000022.1:0-15855 GCA_964459815.1 uncultured Candidatus Saccharibacteria bacterium | reverse complement strand
GTGTCACCGATGACATTGTAGGCCTGACCTTGAGCACCACCAATTGCTATGGTTCTGGTATCGGCGAGGAGAACATTGCCGCCGGTGGGATCGAGAGTTAAATCACCCGAGGAAGTAGAAATAGTTTGTGCTCCAATAAATTCTAAACCATCATTAACACCAATTTTAGAATCAATATTAGAATAAAGAATGGGGTAAGTGCCGTCTAAATTCAAACTCAAATCTGTATTATCCGCTCCCCCAACGCCACCAAAAGCAATGATATCATCATTTTCATTGGCAATATATTCTCCATTTTCAAAGGTAATTCTGCCACCTAAAGTAAAATCTCCGCTATCCGAAAGTTGATAAGTAGAACCATGAAAGTAAATATCACCCATGCCATTAGGATTTATTGTAAGATCTTCGTTTGTATCATAGGTAGCGATGGTTGCTGAAGCATCATTTAAGCCCAATGTTAAATCCGCACCTTGGATTTCGCCCTGGTTACTCACAATAAATCGGTCAGTACTAGAGTAATTTGCGCTAATCAAAGGATTATTGTTAATCTGGTTAATTAAGATAGCCGCAGTAGCAGGAACAGTGACACCGACATCAGGACTAATCACAAAAGAGCCGACATTTGTGGAAAGATATGATGCACTAGCATCCCAACGGATCTCGGCGTTCACAGCTGGCGCGCCGCGCTCAAAAGTGAGTGTCGCATCCTCGGTATCAGGACTGGTATTATCAGAATTAATTAACCAATCTGAAGAAGAGGTAGAGCCAGTTACCACTACACCAGCAATATTAGAAGCATAAATATTGTCGCCATAAATATTCTTCCATTTACGTGTATTACTACCTAAACTATATTGGCTTCCTGTATAGGGAATAATATCGCTATGCATATAGGCATTGATTGTAAAATCATCGTTGGTTGTTGAGCCTAAAACTACTGAACCATCAAACCAAGCAGAACCATCTATTTCTAAATTGCCTTCTATGTATAGGTCATTATCACTAGCAAGGCCATGGCTCATTGCTGTGGTCGTATCACCAATCACATTGTAAGCCTGACCTTGAGCGCCACCAATCGCAATGGTTTTCGTATCGGCAAGGAGAACATTACCACCTGAAGGATCTAGGGTGAGATCACCAGAAGAAGAGATAGAAAAGTCAGTGTAATAGCTAGCTGAACCATTAGTATCATTATAGGTGAGACGGAGATTAGCACCTGTAGAGGAGTTTACTTCTAGAGCTTTGTCTGGGGCAGTGGTGCTGATGCCGACATAGCCAGCAAAATATGATTTATCAGAAACGCCCGCTTGATATAAAGCCCATTTGTTAGTGATTGTGCCTCCACCGGTTGGCGATTGCGAATCAATGTACACACCGTAAAGATTTTGGATGGTGCCTGCATTACTGTAAGGTGTTGCCGCTTTGATATTGTAAGCATTAGTAATATTGCCAGATGCATTGGCATTGATGATGTCGCCATAAAGACCAACTGCACCAGTAATTGTGCCGCTGGAGTTATTACGCGCCGCGCCTACTACGCCATAACCCCTTAAGATTGTGCCAGCGCCAGTATTGCGCGCTTGGCCAACTACGCCGTAGGCATCGTTGATGCTGCCTGAAGAATAATTCTCGGCCTTACCCCAAGTTCCAACAACATTTTCCAGTATTGATGTACCGCTATTGCGGCCATAATTGTAAGCACCCATTACAAAGTACCCGGAGTTTGTCGGGTAATTGGCTTGATAGTCAGCAGAAGACATCAAGCCGTAGTAATTAGCAGAAGAAGCGGCTGAGGGATTGGCAACAACAGCAATGTTTTCTCCTTTGCTGGCGCCAGAAACTGCTATTGTTAAATATGAGATATCCAAAGGGTAAGCTGGGCTGGCCGTGCCAATGCCCAGCCGGTCATTCGTATCATCCCAGTAGAAGTTGTTGTTATCTTGTGCTAAATTACCACTGCCATTAACAAAAACCACTGAACCTTGAGTAAATCCCATTGGCGTAATTGTACCAATAATATTGCCATAAATAGTGCCATCAACCTCCAAAGTATCCTCTACATACAGATCACCATCTCCTGTAGCATAATTGATAGTGCCACTGTCTCCAATCCTTACTTCATCACCCACTACTTGGAGTCTACCAGTGGGATTAGCTGTGCCAATCCCCACATTGCCAGATGTATAAATATTTTTGGCATATAATTTATTCCAATAAAGGCTAGATAAGCCAAGATTGTAGGTTCCACTAGCGCTAGGGATTAAATCTGAAGCAATCCGAGATCTCACCTGTAAAAGATCATCTGTGCCATTACCAATAAACATATTGCGGTTAAACCAAGCGTCTTTGTGCACGCGAAGAGTACCAGCCGTTTCCACATCCCCGGTCTGACCATTAACAATAAATTTATCGTTATCTATAGTAATTCCACCGTTTGCCTCTAAAATACCCGTTAGTTTTGTCCAACCATCTACAGCAAGATCGTCAAAGAAATGAGCCTCTTGAACCACAAAAAGGTCTTGACCAACCTTAACATTGCCATTAACATCCAAAGCTTGAGTCGGATAAATAGTGTTAATACCTACTCTGTGGCTATCTGTATCCACATGCAAATCCTGGCTTCCTACAGTAAGATCATTATTAAATTGAGATTTACCCGTAACCCCAAGGCTTTTAGTGGTGAGGGACTTAGCAATCACTACATCTCCTTTAAAAGTAGCCAAAGTACCTACGGTTAGCCTTTCTTTAACATCTATACTACGAGACAATTCTGCAAGCTCTCCTATTTTAGCCCCAGAATGAAAAAGCACGCCTCGCAAAGTAAGATTTTGGGTCGTACTGGCGCCATTTGCAGTCACATATTCTAGTGTAATTGGATTGGAACTAGCAGAAGCAATCGATGTTATTTGAGAGGCAATATCTGGATTAGGAGGTGGTGAAAAATCAAAAGAAAAATTAAGGGAATTATTAGAAGAATTATTATCTGGGCCATTTTTCTCTTCTAAAGGCTCCCTACTCAAAGCAGAATCAGAGGACAATTGTTCCTCTGTTTTCTGAGTGGTTTGATTTTGATCTTGTTGCAAACTAATATTTCCTGGACTTTTACCCGGAGACCTGTTTAAAAGAGAATAACTATTGATAACCGCACCCTGATCATAAACTAAATAAAGATTAGAAAGGCCTTGAATGGTATGTTCGTAATCTTTTCCTAGTTTCATACCAATATCTAAGACCTGTTCACCAGATCTCTGCAAGAGAGAAAAAGTGCTATCCGCAATTTCACCCCCTAAATTTATAGTGGATTCTAAACCTTGATTAAATTTTAAAGCCGCCCGACTCCAGCTCAAACCCAACTTTTGAGTAGCAATTTCACCCTTAGTTTGGGCTTTATTTTGGTTAATCTCGCTATTATGAAGTAAGTCCTGACCTTGCTCATTTGCCTGTTCTAGATTTGTTGATGTCCCGAGAATCGCTGTCCGAGCCCCCTCATTAGCCCGTTCATCAAGACGGCTGCGCATCTCTTGCAAGTAAGAGGGGAAATCGACAATCTGGTTCTTCGCAAAAACAAGATTAGACCAGGTTTTATCCCCTTTTTCCACTACTATCCCAGGCAAAGCAAAAACCCTTTCTTTCGCTTGTTCTGCTATCACTGTAGCATTTTCAATAATAAGGGGAGGGGCATTAAGAAAAGAAACGCCTGCGGATTTCAAAGCTCGAGGAGCATCTACAAACCAAGAAAGAAAAGAAAAAGCCTTTTTCGAAAGGTTTTCTTTGGGCCCAATAGTGTCTTTATTTTCTCTTTTTTCCTCTACCTTCTGCTCTATTATCTTCTCTTGATCCCTAATATTCTGATCATTTTCTTGGCTGTTAGTAAAATTCTGCCCCATTTCATCTGATTCTTGCGGTAATTTCCCTATTTTTTGCCCTTGCTTTTCTCTTTGACCTATAATTCCCTCTTTTAACCCCTCGGCACCCTTTTCTAGCCACTTTCTTAAACCCGGGCCTGTATCCTTATCCTTCTGCGACAAAGAAATGTTCTCTTCTGGGGCTACATTTTTCCCCTCTGTACTTTGAGCTTTCTTCATTTGAGGTTTTTTACTTGCATTTTTGTTTGTATGGCCTAAATTTTGGACAAAGATTTGCGTCTTGAAAGCTGCGAATTTATTTATTTTTTGGGCATCTTGGACAGCATTCTGAGCCCCTTTGAAAGATGCCACACCCAGTTTCCCCATCACCTTTTTAAATCCTCCTCCCTTTTGAGCTAATACGCCATCTGTAATTACAAAAATATTTAAAAGCACAATAATTAAACCTAAGGTAGAAAATAACACCGATCTCAAGACAGGATGCCGCAAATATACCTCTTGCCTTAATTGTGATTGGGCATAAAAATATTCTACACTTGATTCTGATATTTCTTTAGGTTTTACCTCTTCTTCTGAAACCACAGGCACAGCCTCTCCCTTTTGTAAATTCGCCCGGCGGAAATAATCATCTACATCCTCCCGTGTAGTATACCAAACTCTACCAATTTTCATTGCCGGAATAGTTCCCTTTCTGGCCAAAAGACTTAAGTATTCTTGAGAAGTACCAAAATCTTCTGCCGCTTCTGCTAATGAAATAGATTCGGCCTGAATCTCACCTTTTTTAATTGCTGTCTTACGGATGTAGTGTAAAATATCCTCACGAGTAACAAACCAGTTGCGTCCCAATTTATTTGCAGGCAAGATGCCGCGACGTGCGAGCAAACTTAAATACTCTTGTGAATATTCACAATATTTTGTTGCCTCGGAGAGCGATATATATTTTGTTTTTGTGTTTTCTTTATGACCCATTTTAGGGTGAAAAAAATTTGTTTTTATCTTGTATCATCCGATATCGGTTATCCGATATTAATTTTACCATAAATAAAACGAAAAACAAAGGAAAAAACTACAAAAAAAGAGGTGTAATTTAAGGCTTAAATAAGCCTCAAAA
The DNA here is from genome assembly GCA_964459815.1 of uncultured Candidatus Saccharibacteria bacterium. Taxonomy (GTDB): domain Bacteria; phylum Patescibacteriota; class JAQUNI01; order JAQUNI01; family JAQUNI01; genus JAQUNI01. The sequence continues at coordinate 10,878 of CAYWOB010000022.1, read as the reverse complement.
AATACCTCTCTAAGAACTCTCTATAAATAGCGAGTTATCCACAGAAAAAATAAAAATATAATATTAAATTTGGATTTCAAATTATCCACTTTCTAACAAACCTCCTTCCTTACTTTACCCACTTTTATTGCTGGAATAATTCCTTGTTTTGCTAAAATATCCAAAAACTCCTGGGAAGTACCAAATTCCTCTGCTGCTTCTACTAAAGAGATTGATTCGGCCTGAATCTCACCTTTTTTAATTGCTGTCTTACGGATGTAGTGTAAAATATCCTCACGAGTAACAAACCAGTTGCGTCCCAATTTATTTGCAGGCAAGATGCCGCGACGTGCGAGCAAACTTAAATACTCTTGTGAATATTCACAATATTTTGTTGCCTCGGAGAGCGATATATATTTTGTTTTTGTGTTTTCTTTATGACCCATTTTAGGGTGAAAAAAATTTGTTTTTATCTTGTATCATCCGATATCGGTTATCCGATATTAATTTTACCATAAATAAAACGAAAAACAAAGGAAAAAACTACAAAAAAAGAGGTGTAATTTAAGGCTTAAATAAGCCTCAAAAAATACCTCTCTAAGAACTCTCTATAAATAGCGAGTTATCCACAGAAAAAATAAAAATATAATATTAAATTTGGATTTCAAATTATCCACTTTCTAACAAACCTCCTTCCTTATTTCCAAAAACCATATCTTCCCCAACCGGCAGGAAAACCAAGTTTGACTTAAATCTTTTTAAGAGTATAGGACTTTTTGCGATTCGCGCTGTTTGATGTCATTCCCGACCTGATTCAGCCTTCGCAGCCAGAAGCGGCTGCTTTTAGCGAAGTAGGTTCGGGAATCCAGATAAATAGCACTAATCCTCTCCTTCCCGCTTTCCCGCCCGCAACGCCTGAAGCCACGCCCGCTTTGCAAGCAAAGCGTTGCGGGCGGGCGCAAGCTTTGGCGGGCGCGGCGCGGGAATGACAATAAGTAATATTTGATTGAATTATCGGCAAACGCGAAAGTCCTAAAATAGACAAATTAAGAAAGTCACTTCATTATTAGAAAAATTTCACATAATCTTAGAATATCGTAAGCCTAGACCGTATAGGTAATCCGCTAACTTTGTCACTCTATAAAGACTAAAAATAACTAAAGGACTCATTGCAGAAGCTGATCCGATACCATCCGATACGATCCGATATTAAAATTGGTCAAATAAAAACCATATTTTTTAATCTATGGTTCATTCGTCAAAAAATGCTCTAATTCTACAAAAAATAATGGACTTTTTGATAAACCTCTAATGTCTCTCTTGCACATTTCTGCCAGGAAAATCTTTGTGCCCTTTTTAAACCTCTATTTTTTAATATTTCTCTGGTTTTGTTCTTCCCTCCCAAAACTTCGCCCAAACCCCTGGCAATAGATTGCACATCATCAGGATTAACAAAAAAAGCCGCATTTCCGCAGATTTCTGCTAATGCTCCCCGCTTACTACAAATTACAGGCACTCCTAAACTCATTGCTTCTACCACAGGTAAGCCAAAACCTTCGTAAAGAGAGGGAAAAATAAAGACTTTTGCCCGATCCAACCATCTTATTTTTTCTTTTTCGCTTATATATCCCGTAAAAACCATCTCTTTTTCAATTCCCGATCTTCTAACTTCCTTATAAATAGTCTTATATTTCCACCCCTTTCCGCCGATAATGATTAATTTCTCTCTACTTTTAAGATTTTGATGGCGATAAAGGCTGAAAGCCCGGATTAAACGGATTAAATTCTTACGCGGTTCCAAAGTACTAACTGTCAAAATATATTCTGAAGTATTTTTTTGCTTTTTTTGGTCTATCATAGATACACCAAGTCCTCCCTCATAAATAACTCCTATCTTAGTTGAAGATATAGAAAATAAAGAGAGAAGATCTTTTTTCGTGGTTTCAGAAACGGCAATAATATAAGTTGCTTTTTTAAAAGATTGAGGAATAACAATATTTTTAGAAAAGAATTGAAAGGATGGAAACCATTCAGGATTTTGATAAATTGCTAAGTCGTGTACTGTCACTACTGTCTTACCTTGATAAAAAAGTGGCAAAGAACCAGTAGGCGCATGAAAAATATCTAACCCCTGTTTTTTTAAAAAACGACTCAAAAGGAGATGAGAATTTATTAAAGGTAAACTACCCAATGGGCCTTTGGTGGGGAAATATTCCACTGAACAATTATCTTGTTCAGGTAATTTTTTTAAACTTTGGCTAACTTTAGGATCAAAAAAAAGGACATAATGGTTCAGTTTGTCCTGAAAAATAAGGTTTTTTACCAGATTGTAAGTATATGTAGCAATACCCCCTCTCCCCTGCATTGCTCGGCAATCTATACCAATACGCATGAAAATTTCAAATTCTAAATTTAAATAAATAGAATCAGGAATGATGACAATAAAAAAATATTCATAATTAACTATTTCTACTTCCTTATTCTTCTTCTATTTTACACTTTTTCTGGTGCCGAAATCCCCATCCATCAACCCCAATGCATTTTTCAAAACAATTTAAGTGGCACGGATCAAATTAATTTCGCTTGTGACAATTCTTGATCCTCACCTATGGCCCGACGCAAAGCCAATTTTCAATATCCATTCTGAACTATTTTTTTGTTCATTATGGAACTCAAATCTTTCCAAACGCCTCTGGTCTCACCCCAGAATGACTAGCCATAACCATTGCAATATTTGTATATCATATTTCTAATGGACCAATTTTTAACTTATATTTATCGGGGGATTAAAAGATTTGAAAATTAAGATATTGAAAATTAAAAATTAACTCCGTCTCTATTATATCCCCAAGTATCTATTTTTGACAACAATGATTGCTTAAATAAAATGAGATGATACAATAAATCTATGAAGGTCTTTACCACCAACAAGCAAGCATTAAGAGACTACCAAATCCTCACCACTTATGAGGCAGGTTTAATATTGACAGGAGCAGAGGTAAAAGCCATTAAAGCAGGACAAATGAACCTTAAAGGCACTTATATTACCATCAATGAAAAGCAAGAGCCTTGCTTGATCGGCGCCCAAATCTCGCTTTACAAAAAAGCGCATCTTCCAGATTATAATCCCCAAAGAACCCGTAAACTCCTTCTCCATAAGAAAGAAATCCAATCTTTAACCCAAAAATTAAAACAAAAAGGCTTGACATTAGTGCCCCTAAAAGTGTACAATAAAAATGGTCTTCTAAAGCTGGAATTTGGTTTAGCAAAAGGAAAAAAGAAATGGGACAAGCGGCAATCTATCAAAAAGAAAGAGGCATCAAGAAAGATTGACCGTGCCTTAAAAAACTACTAATAAGATTTCAACTTTTCACTTTGCCGCGCCCGCCATGCAGGCAGGCAAGGCGTTGCGGGCGGGCACTTTTAACTTAATATTGGGCATGCCAGGCTTCGATGGCAAGATAAATTTAAAGTCTTCAGATTGAGGATAAGCCTTTCTTGATACCTCATAAAAAACAGATAAGGCAAATGATAAATGCCAAAGCATTATCAAGGGTAAAAGAAAAATTAGCGAGCATATTTGCTCCCCAATTTTCTCCCGCATTAGCTCTCGCCTAAAAACGAAAGCTCGCCCTCCTTTTGAATCCTGATAGAAAGAATAGGGTGTCATTTATCGGGATAAACAGTTTTTATTTTCGGTGAAGACTGTTGAAAGTTATCCGAAATAGATTATTAGTTTTTTGTCTATTTTAAAGCTAATAATTGAAAAAAAGGAAATAAACTATATCTGTAAAAAACCTTACATTTTGTCTTCCAGACATGGGTTCAACTCCCATCATGTCCACTAATGATTAAAAACAACTATTTTCTAATATTGCAAAGATAACCTCTTTTTTCCAAGAAAAAAAGAAGCTATTTTTATAAATTTTAGTTAGAGACTATTTTCAGAAAAAATTTCTATCCCCCAAAATTCAGACTAAATTATCAGATTAACTCTCCTCAAATAAGACTAGTGGATGAAAATGGAAAACAAATCGGTATTGTAGAGACAAGGAGGGCACTTGAAATTGCCCAAAACAAAGGGTTAGATCTGCTTGAAGTCTCGCATAATCTTAATCCCCCCGTATGTAGGATTTTAGACTATGGCAAATACCAGTACCAAAAACAAAAAAGAGAGCAAAAAGCCAAAAGAAAAATTAAAAAAATGGAATTGAAAGGAATAAGGCTCTCTTTTAATATCGGTAAACATGATTTAGAATTCAAGGCCAAACAAGCAGACAAGTTCTTAAGTGAAGGACATAAAGTTAAAATTGAACTGATTCTAAAGGGAAGAGAACATTCCCATCTTGATCTTGCCTTCCAGGAATTACGTGCCTTTCAATCCCTTCTCCAATCAAGATTTAAACTTGAGCAATCCCCACGGAAATTAGGAGACCGTATTATCACTATTCTTACAAAAGTAAATTAAAAAATTTGTCTATTACCCTTTTATTTTATGAAACCTAAAACACATCAAGCCACAGCAAAACGTCTAAAAATTACCGCTAGAAAAAAAATCTTACGACGTTATACCCATCAAGATCATTTTAATGCTCGAGAGGGAGGAAAAAAGACGCGCTTAAAACGTAAAAATCGAAAAATAAGTATGGTAGAACGGAAAAGAATTAAAAAATTATTACCCTATTCATTTTAAATTTTATAGTATTTATTATATGAGAATCAAAAGAGGCGTAGGTACCCACAAACATCACAAAAGAATCATTGAAAAAACAAAAGGCTACCAGAAAACACGAACTAATCTTCGCAAGGCCAAGGAAGCCCTTCTTAAGGCAGGTCAATATGCTTATCGCGATCGCCGCAATAAAAAAAGAGAAAGACGACGATTTTGGATTCTTAAAATCAATGGCGCCTTAAAAAAACATCATCTCTCTTATTCTCGTTTTATGCATGGTTTAACACAAACCCATATTGAACTTGATCGCAAAATTTTAGCCCATCTTGTTACAGTAAATCCCGAAACCTTTGAAAAAATTGTCCGCATTGCCCAAAAAACCTTAGAAACAGTGAAATAAATTTTCAGGAATAAATCCCCACACCATGGGCTTACACCCATGGTATTACAGCTTGCCCTCCAGATTATTTACCATTCATCCACAGATCTTATGCCTCGCGGTCTTCTGGTGTGGGGATAAAAAAGACTCTTATAAAGGAGTCTTTTTTTGTTTCCAACCTTTCTTAAATCGTAATGGCATATTTCCCTAAATTCACAGTATTATTTTTACGCACGCATACCCCCTCCTTTTCCAATCTTTCTTTTTGAGCCATAATGCCCCCAAAAGCAAAACTACAGGTAAGAGCACCATTCATCTTCACCACTCGATGGCACGGGATCTTTTTGGGATTTGGATTGCGGTGTAGAATATTACCTACTGCCCGATATGCCCTAGGTCGTCCAACCATTCGAGCAACCTCACTATAAGTAGCAACCTTACCTCGCGGAATAGACGTCACAACTTCATATACCTTTTTGCTAAAAGAGACCATCTAATTTATTTATTTTTATTTAATTCTGCATCAATAATCTGTTGAAAAGCGCTGAAAGGCTGGGCACCTACAACCTTCTGGCCGTTAATAAAATAGGTAGGTGTACCTGTAACCCCTGCAGCCTGCGCCGCTTCTAAATCTTTATTCACCTCATCTTTATATTTACCACTATCTAAACATTCATTAAACTGATTTTGGGAAAGACCTAATTTACCCGCTAATCCCTTAAAAAAATTAGAAAGATCTGCTTCATTTTCAGGCAAATTAGTCTGACTTTGGAAAAGCAAATCATGCATCTCCCAATATTTTCCTTGATCGCGGCTACACTCTGCTGCCTCGGCAGCTAAAACCGCTCCTGCTCCATGAAATGGGCAATCCCGAAACACAAAACGTACCTTTCCTTCTTTCACATAAGTATCTAAAATTTTAGGCACTGCCGCTTCCCAACTAGCATCTTTAGCTTTCATCTGGGCAGCTAAATCGGGCCTGAATCCCGCTGAAACCGCACAAAAAGGACACAAAAAATCGGAAAATTCAATTACTGTTACTGGAGCATCTTCAGAACCTTGAACAGGATCATCATCAACACTTACACCTGCTACTTGTTGAGAAGGTGGAGCTGCTGCTTCTGGTGCGCTAGGTGCCACTTTCTGGGCTTCGGTGGGCTCTTTTTGGTTTACACCCGCATTTTTTAATAACCCTGGCTTCACTAAATAAATCCCCAACCCGAAAACAGCGATCAATGCTAAAGCAAATAGTACGCCGAAAACCCAAGTTGCAGTCACCCAGCGTGTTCTCTCTCTATGAAGCTTGTCCAGATTATTGGATTCTTCTTTAGACTCATTAAGCATTTTCGTTTTTGTCTCCTGCAAAAATCTTATGGAAGATCTTCTAATTCATCTTCCTTAAAGACTCTTTACGGGATTGACTTTTAATTTGAATAATAAAATAGCAAGCAATGAAAAATAACCCTATACTAATAAATTGAGCTAAATTCAGACCTTTATAATAATGATCCGTAAAGGGTAAATTTTCCTCTCTGCTGCGTGTAAAATCAAGAAGGAAACGACTGCTGCTAGATAAAAATAAATAAAAAGAAGCAAGTAAACCCGTGGTGCGTATCCTTTTTCTAATTATAAACAAGAATAGAAAAATAATCAATTCCGAGACTGACAAATAAAGAGCTACAGGATGCCGGATAGTACCATCTTCGTATTGAATTCCCCAGGGTAAAGTAGTATGGGCACCCAAATGATCATTTACTAAAAAACAACCCAACCGTCCGATAAATAAACCTAAAGCCAAGGATAATGCCAGTATATCACCAATTTCCCTATAATTCATCTTTTTTCTTTTAACATAAAAAAGGGCGGCTAAAATTCCTCCTCCCAAGCCTCCATAATAAGACATCCCTCCTTCCCAAATTTTAAAAACACCTAACCAATTATTAATAAACAAAGACCAATTTTCTAAAACAAAAAGTAGTCTTGCACCCAAAATAGATCCCAAGATAATCCAAAGAGCCAAATCCGTAATTTCTGTAGGATTTATTTTCTTCCTCTTTGCCTCTTTAACTGCTAAAAGCCAACCTGCCGAAAAACCTAACCCCACCAAAAGTCCCCAAGGGTAAAAAGTCAAAGGCCCCAGCTTAAAATGGTCAAAAATAAAATAGGGAATCATAAAAATGGAATAAGGAATATGGAATAAGGAATAACGAATTATCAAAAAATCATTCCTGACTCATTATTCCTGCTTCCTTATTTATTATTTCTCTATGTGATTTTAACTCTCCTAAACCCTTTCCGCTTCCGATATATTTCTTCCAAAAGAGGGACAACCTGACGCCAAACTTTAATCCCTACAGTAAAAGCCTCTTTTGCTCGGGGAGTAATGGAATAAACTTTGCGTCTGCGGCCCCGCACCAAACGAGGTTGGACAACTAAAAGCCCTGCTTGTACCATACTCTGCAAGGCAGGATAAAGTCCTCCTTCCGAAGGAGTACAGAGTCCTCGCGAAAAAAGAGCTACTTTTTTCTTTAGAGCGTAGCCATAACTTTCGCCATCACTCAAGATATATAAAATCAAAAGCCGGGCAAGAGACATTCCAATTAAGTCTCGCCAATATTCTTCTCTGTTGAAATCAGCCTTGCGCATAGACTTGTGCAAAAACAATAAAGAATGTTATCCTACATTTGTTATGTTAGAAAAAATAAAAATGCAAAAATGGTTTTTAGCACTCACCTTGGGTGTAGGGCTATTTTTGTTTTTGATCACCATCTGGAAATCTGGTCCCCGTTCTATCATCGCCACTCTAGGTGTATTCACTATCTGGGATTTCCTCACTATCGTTGCCATTTTTCTCATCCAATATCTATTCTCCACAATTTCCATTAGTCATACTTTAAAAAAATTAAATCACCCTATTAGCATCAAAAAACTTTTTCCCTTGGAACTAATGCGCACTAGTATTAGCTATGTTACCCCCTTTTCTAATAATGGTGGTGAACCGTTGGAGCTTTATCTTCTCAAGAAAAAATACACTATTCCCTATTCTGCTGCAAGTGCTGCAGTCATTTTAGAAATTATCCTCAAAATTGCCATTTCTCTAATCTTTATGGCTGTAGGCTGTGGTTATATCTTTTTGACTACTGCCTCGCCACTCCTGAAAACAATCTTTTTTTCGTTATTTCTGATTTTTCTGGCCCTAGTCACTGTCTTTTTCTATTGTACAATCCGAAGACATGGTTTTTGCAGCTTTGTTATCCATTATTTCGGCTTAAAAAGATTTTCATTCTTTCAGAGAAACAAAAAAATCATTCATAATATTGATCGCTGTACAATCTACTTTTTGCGCCATTATCCCCGTGATTTCGGTCTCACTGTTTTACTTGCTTTCTGCAGCATTATCTGCTATCTTCTCCGTTTTTATCTCATTATTCTCTTTTTGGGTCATGCATCAAGCTTTTTGGAGCTTATTCTTGTTTTCTCCCTCACCCAAGCCCTGATCTTAGTTCCCATCCCCACCCTCCTCGGCATCCATGAACTAGGCCAAGGATTATTATCTCTCTTCACCACTATCCCACTACAAACTGGTATTTCTTTCGTTATTATTCTACGCATCATTACTCTAATGATGACCATCCCTGGCTTTATTCTGCTTGGTCACCAAAGTGTCAATGGTCTTACACAAAAACTAAGAGATAAAATCTTTTTTCGCATCAACAACAAACTGAAAAACCTTAAGCAGGGCGTTTAATAAAATGATAATAAATATTTTCCTCTTTCCCTACTTTCTCTGCTTGTCCTAAGCTCTTTAGGATTTCCAGATCTTTGAAGCTTGCTTCTTCTGAAAGCCCAAAATATTCACTATATTCATCTAAAGTCACACTACCTTCTGCCTCTAAAAATTGTAGGGCACGCTTCAGACGAAGAGGAAAAGGACCTTTTCTTTTTCTCGCTCGAATATGCAGAAATCCAAACACAAAATAAACTAATAAAAAAAGAATTAAAGCGAAAATAAGAAAAAGGGAAATGACCAATAAATAAAACATAAAGGGAATTTCTAATTATACTAATTATACTAATTAACCTAAATAAATCCCAATGTAAAAAATGATAATGCCTTAATTAGTTATTGGGAAATTAGACATTGGTTATTTTTTAGAATAATTAGAACAATTAGGTTAATTAGAATAATTTTTAGTAGGAACGAAAAATTGCATTACTTCCATTATACCACAAAATTTTGTCTTCTTCATAAAAATATGAGAATCATTTTTTATCGCGGTGAATATCCTAAAAAATTTAATACAGAAACTTTCCAAAAAGAACCAGTAGGAGGAACAGAATTTGCTGCTGGTTATCTTGCTAAACAACTTAGCCAAAATCATCAAGTTTTCTTTATTTGCCAAACGCCAGAAGAAAAAGAGATAGATCATATAAAATGGATTTCTCTCTCTCCCCAAGGTGCAAATTCTCAAAAGGAAATTAGTGCTGCCTTTCAAAAAATAGGACAAGCAGATATTCTTATTCTCGTAGGTGGTCTATCTAATGTTCTTGATGATTATAAACCTTCAGTGCAAAAAATTATTTGTTGGGCAAATGGCTTAAGCCTCAAACCCAACACTATCGCGCATCTCCTCGCTAATCGTATTGACACTGTGGTCTGTACTACTCATTATGCCTGTGAAGCCGTGCTCCATCACACTGTAAAACACCTTCCTCTCTGCTCTAAAATAAAATATCTTTTTCATTCTTCCTACCGCCAGAAATTCAAAAATAAATTTACTTTCATTTACAATGGGGTTAATCTTGACCTTTTCTCTGATAACCTTTATCACCAAATCAAGAAAAAACCTTATAAAATCCTTTATGCTGGCGTTTTTAATCATCAGAAAAATCCGGATAAAATTCTCAAGATTTTCTCTCAAATTAAAAAAGCTCTGCCTCAAGCAGAGTTGCATATGTGTGGTTCTATAGAACAGTACAAACAAGAGAATGCAGATAAAGTTACTGGCTATTTTGATGGTGATGAATTCTTCAATCAAATCAAAAAATACATCTATAACAAAGAGGGAAAAATTCGTGCCCATCTTTATCTTCGCGGTGCTCTCCCTCCTTCCCTACTTACCAAAGAGATGATGTCATCAAGTCTTGTCGTTGTTAATCCTCAAGTACAAAACCAGGAGTCATCTTGCATCGGAGCCCTCGAAGCTCAAGCCGCAGGAACCCCAGTAGTAGGTGGTGGCCGCTCTGCTCTGGAAGAAACAATTCAGAACAAGATTACTGGCTTTGTTTTTCGCAATCAAGAAGAACTCGCCCCTCTCATTATCAATCTTTTAAAAAATCCCACTCTCCTTTATAAAACTGGTCAAAACGCTAGAAAACGCGCCCTTGCCGGCTTTGGCTGGGACACGATTGCTTGCGAATGGGAAAATCTCTTTGAAACATTACTCAAAGACGATCCTTTTATTCCTCACAAACATTGATATTTTTTTATTCTCTATCTCTCCCCAACTCATCATCTCTTCCGGGAAATCTGCGACGATTAGCCTGATTTTGATCGTGAAGACGTCGCCGCCGACCCAAGACAAATCCAATCCCAATCAGAATTACTACAATCGGCCAGATGATCTTCCACGCATCACCCGTAATAATGTTCAGATTCTGTAATAGAAAGATAATCCCTATTGCTACTAAAATCACGCCGAAAATCATATTTTTCTATAAAATTTTATTTTATTATACCATTTTCTAGATCTTTTATGTTTTAAAGTACCTGGGGATAAATAGCCCCCATCTTTGAATAAGTTCACATACATTCTGGACTCTGGTGAGTCCAAAAATGAGAATTCTC
>CAYWOB010000021.1:0-16113 GCA_964459815.1 uncultured Candidatus Saccharibacteria bacterium | reverse complement strand
CCGCTAGAGCTTCGGCGGATAGGTCGGGCAGGGGGAGTGAACTTTATTGACTCAAAAACTAACCTTTATTATAGTAGATATGATCACTTATGCCAAATCTTGCTGATGTACAATTAGTGACTCGCTATCTTAAGGGCGATGAAAGAGCGCTGGAGCTTTTAATTCAGCAATATCTAAAGCCCCTATACAGCTTTGTTTATAAATACGTAGGGAATCCCCAAGAGGCGGAAGATATTACTCAAGAGGTGTTTGTGCGAATGTGGAAGTATATTAAAAAATTTGATCAAAGGAAAAAATTCAAGACCTGGATTTTTAGTATCGCGAAGAATGCCGCTATTGATTTTTTACGAAAGAAAAAAACCATACCCTTTTCAGAATTTGAAAATGAAGAGGGTGAAAATATGCTTGCCGAAACATTCAAAGATCCCTCTCCCCTTCCAGATGAAGTTTTAGAACATAAAAATCTCACGCAAATGCTCACTTCGGCAATGGATAAACTCTCACTTAAATATCGGATGATTCTGTTTCTCCGCTATAATGACCATTTTACTTTCCAAGAAATTGCGAACACTTTAGAAGAACCGCTTAATACTGTTAAAAGTCGCCATAGACGGGCATTGATTAAGTTGAGACAAATGCTGGATAAGTCTGCTTAGGTAAAATTGCAAAATGGGAATTTATGCTTTAGCATTTCAAAACTATAGTTAAAGGTAAATGGCGGCTTCTCTTAAGTAAACCAAGGTTTTGAAAGGCTGAAGCCTGAACTCCCAGAATTTATTTTAAACTAACCTGCCTGATTAAGTCTGCTTGATGAAATTGCTAAGGATCTAAAGACCCCCTTCTACCTCCCCCTACCAAAGGGGAGCGAACAGAAAAGGATGCACCCCCCCACCTAATTTTGTCTCTAAAGTGAAATAAAAAGAGAACCCTATTAAATGTTCTCTTTTAAAATTTGGCAATTTTAATGTGAATTAGGTAGGGGGGTGCACCAAAATGCATCCTTTATACGTATTAGTATATAGTGAAGCTGGCTTTTAACTTATGAAAGCGTGCGCATCTTGATATATCTTTTAGTAATTTTCATCAAAAAAAACAAGGAACGGAATCCTCCGAAGCATTCCCTTAATTTATAACTAAGCTCTCTCGTATCCAAACCAATACCCTTCATAAACTTTCCTAGCGAAGGAGGGAAATAATATGCGTAAGGATTTCGAAAAACTCTTTACTCATCTTACTCCTATGGAGCCACCAGAGGGTCTTTTAAATAAAATAATGCTCCGCATTCAAAAGGAACAGAAATTTCTGATGATCAAACGGAGAATAATGTTTCTCTCTATAGGAATCGTAGGAATAATCGTTTCGGCAGCAGCTTTTATTCCCGCCTTCAAAGCAACACAAACAGGACTAAATGAATCTGGATTTATATATTTCCTATCATTGATATTTTCAGATTTTGAAATTGTTGCTGTCTCCTGGCAAAATTTCGTGATGTCTTTATTAGAAACACTACCTATAATGAGTTTTGCTACACTTTTTGCAATTATCTTCATATTCTTAGGGTCTGTAAAATTCTTAATTAAATCTGTTCCTCATTCCACACAATTAAAATTAACTCGTGCTTAAATCTATGAACTTTAATAAATTTTTCAAATCTAAAACTTTCAAAATAATACTTGGTACTATTGGTATAGTGATTTTAATTTTACTTATTTTCCAGGCAGGGATGTTTGTTGGTTTTAAAAAAGCAGGCTTTTCCTATAAATGGGGAGAAAATTATCATCGTAATTTTGCAGGGCCTCGCGGCGGATTTTTTCAAGAGATGAGAGGTCGAGATTTTATTGATGCTCATGGCGTTTTTGGTCAGATTATTAAAATTGATGGTTCTACTTTAGTAATCAAAGGAAGAAATAATGTAGAAAAAATCATTGTATTGAAGGATGATACTGTGATTAGACGACTCCAAGACACGCTTAAACCTAGTGACCTAAAGGTTGATGATTTAATTGTTGTAATTGGTTCACCTAATGATGCTGGCCAGATAGAGGCAAAACTGATTCGGGTATTGCCACCGCCGCCTACTGGAATGCCATCACAGCCAAAGCAGTAACCTTAATTAAATATTAAGCGACGGAATTCCCACCGACTCACCCTTCCCTTCAAGCAGAGGGAGCAAAATTTGCATAATTAAAATCCATTAAAGAAATATGTTTAAAAAATTTTTTCAAGCAATATCTCATCGCAAAATCATTACCGGAATTGTTATTCTGGCATTGATAATCGGCGGTTATTTTGGATACAAAACATTAAAAGGAAAAACAAATGAAACGCGCTATGTTTTGGCAACAGTAGAAAAAGGAACTCTCATTACATCAGTAACAGGCACTGGCCAAGTATCACCAGCTAATCAAATAGATATTAAACCCCAGGTCACCGGAGACATTATTGATATTGGCTTGAAAAATGGCGATGCAGTATCCCAGGGAGAGGTTATTGCAAAGTTAGATACCAAAGATGCCATTAAGGCTGTGAGTGATGCCCAACTCAATCTTGATACTGCAAAATTAGATTTAGAAAAATTAACATCCACTACCTCCCTTTCAACAAATAAAGATTATTTAGATGCTTTTAATACTTTGCAAAGTGCCTTTCTAAATTTGACCACGAGTGTTAACGGAATTGATGACATTTTGCATTATTCTGCTTATATTTGGGGAGATAATGGAAAAGCGATAGAAGCGTTGGGAGGTACAGCTACAGATTATAGACGCGATGCGGAACAGAAATATGCTGCTCTGCGTCAAAAATACGATAAAAATACAGAAGATTATCAAACCTTAACCAGAGATTCTAGTATTAGTTCGCTGGAGTCGGTTTTACAAGAAACATACAATACAATTAAATTATCGACAGAAGCGATTAAAAGTACAAAGGTATTGGTAGATTATGTAAATGAGAAAACTGACCCTGATAACCGTACTGCCGCAATGGCCAAAGATCAAACGAGTCTTGAAACTTATACAACGCAAGCTAATTCCGATCTTTCAGATCTCTTAACTGCTCAAAAAACAATCCAAGATTCTCAAATTGATGTTCAGTCTCAACAACTCACCTTGCAACTTAAAGAAAATGCACTTAAAAGTGCTGAACAAGATCTTCCCAAGTATAATATTATTGCTCCTTTTGATGGTGTAATCGCAGTTGTAAATTCTAAAAAAGGAGATCCAGCGACTACTGCAACAATAATGGCCACACTAATTAGCAAAGAAATGATTGCAGAAGTGACTCTTAATGAAGTAGATATGGCAAAGGTCCAGTTGGGCCAAAAAGTGACACTTACTTTTGATGCGATTCCTGATCTCACCATTAGCGGTAAAGTGGTGGAGATGGATACTCTAGGTACGGTAACGAGTGGAGTAGTAACATATAATGTAAAAATTGCTTTTGATACTCAAGATCAAAGAATAAAACCTAATATGAGTGTTTCGGCTACAATCATTACAGAAGCAAAACAGAATGTTTTGTTAGTACCTAATGCTGCAGTCAAAACTTCAAACAATAATACAAATTATGTAGAAATGCTTGAGCCAACAGTAATTGCTAATCAAGAAGTTGGAGCGGGAAATGCTGGCATTGTTTCATTAATACCTCCTCATGAGCAACAGATAGAAGTGGGTTTGGCCAATGACACGTCCACAGAAGTCACAAATGGGCTTAAGGAAGGTGATCAAGTAATTGTGCAAACAATTAGTTCAACAACCCAAAATACGCAATCTCAAAATCAAACCCAAACAAGGGGTTTCTTCCAAATGCAAGGGGGCGGCAGGCCTCGCGATTAAAAGATGAGATCTTGCGAAGCGATGATTATTTTGATTTTTGTCGCCGATGCGCCATAGCCGCTCGTGAACGACGGCGCGATATTTAATTTTTAAATTTTACTATGATTGAGTGTAAAAATATAACTAAAATATATCAAAGCAGTGCAGTGAAAACTAATGCTTTAAAAGGAGTATCATTCACTATTCAAGATGGGGAATTTGTGGCTATCATCGGTCCCTCTGGCTCAGGAAAATCAACCTTGATGCATATATTAGGGGCATTAGACACACCAACAAGTGGTGAATATTTATTGGATAAGCACGATGTTTCTAAACTCTCGGATGATGAACTAGCTGAAATCAGAAAGAATAAAATCGGATTTGTTTTTCAATCGTTTAATCTCTTACCGCGGGCGACTGTCTTACGAAATGTGATGCTACCGCTTGTTTATGCGGGTACATCGAAGAAAGAGAGAGAAGGGCGAGCGAAACTTGCTCTGCAAAAGGCAGGTTTAAAAGATTCGCATTTTGACCATCTTTCTAATCAACTTTCAGGCGGACAGATGCAAAGGGTGGCTATTGCACGAGCACTGGTTAATAATCCCACGCTTATTTTAGCAGATGAACCTACAGGCAATCTAGATAGTAAAACCGGCGAAGCAGTCTTGCAAACCTTTTGGGATTTAAATAGATTAGGTACTACAATTATCCTAATTACTCATGAAAAATATATTGCGGAAAAAGCAAAACGGGTCATTCAAATTAAGGATGGAAAAATTATTGAAGATAAAACTAATCATCGATCTGACGTGATCAAACAGATTAAAGAATAAAAAATTATAATTATCTGATGTCTAATTTCCAATGACTAAGGAAATTGACTAATTTTAATCGTCTAAACATCATCATTTGTCATTAGACATTAGGATTTAGTCATTTTGTAATATATGTTTATTACTGATTTATTCCAGGAAACATATTCAGCCATATTTATAAATAAAGTACGTTCAGGACTAACAATGCTTGGCATTGTTATTGGTATTGGTTCAGTGATTGCAATGATTTCTATTGGACAAGGAGCGCAGGGTTCAATAGAGTCTAGTATTCAATCAATCGGTTCAAACCTTATCATTGTAATGCCTGGTTTTCAAAGAGGATTTAGTCAAGTAAGCGGAGGCCGTGGTTCGGCTACAACCTTGACCCAAGCCGATGCAGATGCTATTCAAAAAGAGATTACGCTCACAAAGGCTGTTGCTCCTGAAATTTCAAGAAGATATCAAATAACCGCTAAAGGTAAAAATACGAATACACAAGTGGTGGGAACGGTGGCAACATATCCTGAAGTACGTAATGTTCAGATTGACAATGGCTCTTTTATTTCTAATCAAAATGTGGCGAGCCTATCTAAAGTAGCTGTGCTTGGCCCCGCGACTAGAGACGATCTTTTTGGAGAAGGCGTTAATCCTATTGGCCAATCCATTCGCATTAACCATGTGGATTTTAAAGTAATTGGAGTAACTAAATCAAAAGGCGGCACAGGTTTTGGTAATCAAGATGATGTAATCTTCGTTCCCCTTTCAACGGCCCAGCGGTTTTTAGCAGGTGATACTTATGTTACTACAATTAGTGTAGAAGCAATGGATCAGAATTCTATGGTTACTATTCAACAACAGATTAATAACTTATTACTTCAAAGACACAATATATCTGACCCTTCCTTAGCTGATTTTCAAATATTAAATCAGCAGGATATTGTGCAAACTGCTTCTGCAGTCACCAATACCTTTACCATGCTTCTTGCTTCTATTGCTGGCATCTCTTTAGTTGTGGGAGGTATTGGAATTATGAATATGATGCTCACGACTGTTACAGAACGCACTCGCGAGATTGGTCTACGCAAAGCGATTGGCGCTAAGAAGAAAGATATTAGCCTGCAATTTCTAAGTGAAGCTTTAATGTTAACATTTATTAGCGGGATAATTGGAATTTGTTTGGGATGGCTTGTCTCTTGGGGTGTTTCGCATTTTGGTGGTATTGCAACAAAAATCTCTCTGTCTTCTATTATTTTAGCGTTTGGCGTATCTGCCGCGATTGGGATTGTTTTTGGGTATTATCCCGCCCGCCGTGCTGCGAGTCTAAACCCTATAGAGGCGCTGCGTTATGAATAATCGGGTTAAAAACAAAGTGAAATATTTGGTTTGTGGCGCAGGGCGAGGCGGGCAAGCCTGCCCGCCGCGCCGCAGGCTTAAACCCCATAGAGGCCTACGTTATAAATAAATAAGACAAAATATTGAGTTAGCATATTTAATTATTAATTAAAAAATATGACTGCAGAAGAAACATTAAAAACATCTAATGGAGTAAAAAAACTATTACCTGTTGTAATTGTGTTAATGATAATTGTAGGCGGAGGAGCTTTCTATGGAGGGATGAAATATAACCAAAGTAAAAATAAGGGAAGTAATCAGGGTTTTAGAAATTTATCGCCGGAACAACGTCAACAACTTGGCGCCAATGCGAGAGGAAGCTTTGGGCCAGGACGAGGAAATCAAGGAGGAGCAAATTTTACTGGTGGGGAAATTATTGCTAAAGATGATAAAAGTATCACTTTGAAATTACGCGATGGCGGCTCAAAAATTATCTTTTTTTCGGATTCTACAGAAGTGGACAAATTTGTTAATGGGGGCACAGGTGATTTAGAAATTGGCAAAACAATTATGGTCAACGGTACAGCCAACCAAGATGGCAGTATTACAGCCCAATCCATTCAATTAAGGCCGGAAAATCCAACCACTCCTTAAAACTATAATCGTCATTTAATGGAGGGGCAATTCCTCCGTGACAGGGCACGGGGTAGATATGAATTGCCCCTCCATATTTTTTGAGGAGGGAATGAGGAAAGGTTTAAAAATAAACGAGGAAATAAAATCCCGCATCAAAATTGATGCGGGATTTTTGTAATCAAAAATAAAATGGCGGCAATAATGTTGCCGCCTGTTTAAAATACACAAAATAAAACACATTAAACTTTATCCTGTTTTCTTTTTCATTTTAATCTTCACACCCTTTACGACAGTTTTAGCTGGAACAGAGTGAGTAATTTTCTTCTTACTCTTTTTTTCTTTTTTATCTGGAACTAGCGCTTCGTTTAGAACTTCATCCATATTCGTGACGGGAATAAATTTCAATTCTGCTTTTGCTTCTTTAGGAATTTCATTCAAATCTTTCTGATTGTCTTTCGGAATAATCACTATTTTTGCGCCGGCACGGTGAGCGGCGAGGGCTTTTTCTTTCAAGCCCCCGATCTCTAAAGTATTGCCGCGAAGGGTTACTTCACCCGTCATTGCCACTTCTCTTCTTACCGGTCGCCGGGAAATGGCAGAAATTAGGGCAGTAGTAATTGCAATTCCTGCGGAAGGTCCGTCTTTGGGAATGGCGCCGGCTGGCACATGAACATGAACATCATTCTTCTGAAAAAAATTTTCATCAATTCCTAAGGCTCTCGCTTTGCTTCGTGCATAGGAGAGAGCAGCTTGTGCTGATTCTTTCATTACATCACCCAACTGTCCGGTTAAAATCAAATTACCCTTGCCCGGCATCGTAGTAGATTCAATGGATAAAATTTCGCCGCCTGCCTGGGTCCAGGCAAGACCGGTGGCTACGCCAATTTCATTCTTTTTTTCGGTCAAAGAGAGAGCAAATTTTGCAGGTCCGAGGTAACGTGATAAATCTGCGAGCTTAATCCGATAAGTTTTTTTCTTACCATTACCAGCAATCTTGCGCACAATCTTTCGGCATAAAGCGGCGAGCTCTCTTTCTAAATTGCGCACACCCGCTTCCCGTGTATATTCTGTGATGACGGCGCGAATCACCGCATCGTTAATAATCAAATCTTTATTCTTTAAACCATGAGATTTATATAATTTTGGCAAAAGATGCTTTTTGGCAATCTCTAACTTTTCATCTTCGGTGTATCCAGGAAAATGAATCACTTCCATCCGATCGCGCAGAGCAGAAGGAATTGTATCTAAAACATTGGCAGTAGTAATGAACATTACTTTAGACAAATCGAAAGGCACCTCTAGATAATGATCAGAAAATTCATAATTTTGTTCAGGGTCTAATGCTTCTAGAAGCGCAGAAGTTGGATCACCGCGAAAATCTTTACCAACCTTATCAATTTCATCCAGCATAAAAACAGGATTCTTTTCCCCCACGGTGTTCATCCCTTGAATAATGCGGCCGGGTAGGGCGCCAACATAGGTGCGGCGGTGCCCCCGAATCTCTGCTTCGTCGCGGATCCCTCCTAAACTCATCCGAAAAAATTTCCGGCCCAAGGCACGGGCAATAGATTTACCAATTGAGGTTTTACCTGTGCCTGGCGGACCAACAAAGCATAAAATCGGTCCTTTAATTTTGCCCACCATTTTTTGCACAGCCAAATATTCAATAATTCTTTCCTTAATTTTTTCTAAGCCATAATGATCTTCAGCTAAAATCTTTTCCGCTCTTTTAATATCAATTTCCGTTTTTGCTTCCCGCGCCCAGGGTAAATCAATGAGCCAATCTAAATAAGTACGCAGATAAGAAATCTCCGGAGAAAAAGAAGGCATCTGTTCCATTCGGGCCAATTCCTTCAAGGCGATTTTTTCCACATTTTCGGGCATCTTAGCGGCTTTAATTTTTGCCTGCAAATCCTCGCCTGCCGCGGCTTCACCTTCACCCAGTTCTTTTTGAATACTCTTCAATTGTTCACGCAAAAACATTTCTTTTTGCATTTTAGAAAGTTCTTTCTGGGTTTTGCGTTCAATTCTTTTGCCAGTTTCTAAAATCTGTTTTTCTCGCGCAAGATGACGAGAGAGCAATTCTAGCCTTGCTTGAATATCCACTGTTTCTAAAATTTTCTGTCGTTCCTCTAATGATAAGTCCAAATTAAAAACAACAAGATCAATCATTTGATCAGGGGTCTTGGCATTGAAAATAGCCACTAGAACATCCAAAGGGATTATTTTGCCCATAGAAACGCACTCCTTAAATTGGGCAAGAATATTCCGAATCAAAGCCTTAACCGCAAGGGTATTCTTCTCTTTAAGCTCTAGAGTTTTAATCCTCACTTTTAAAAAGGGGGATTCTGCTACCACTCCCAAAATTTTGGCGCGCGCTATACCCTCAATAATTACCTTCATTGAACCATCGGGCAGTAATAAATCTTGAGCAATCATTGTTACCGTGCCTGTTTTGTAAATATTCTTCAAAGTTATTTCCTCTTCTCCCTGCTCTTCTTCTCCTTCTTTCTTCTTAAGGGAAATTTGAGTAACAAAAATGGCAAGACGATCCTTTTGCACTGCTTCTTTGAGGGCGGCGACACTTTTTTTCTCACGAACGATTAAAGGTAAAACTAACTTAGGGAAGATCACCGCATCTTGCACCGCCACAAGGGGTAACACTTTTTTAGTTGAGGGCTTTTGAACACTAGGAGGATTAATCTCTTTGCTCTGAAAGTTGAGACTGGAATCGTTGTCCTCTTCTTGCCTCTCTTCCTCTTCAGCGTCAATATCTAAAGGAACATTATTAGATTTCATCATTTTTATTTTTAGTTAAATATTCAAATTAAAAATAGGAGCTAAAGAATTAAAAACATTTAGCTTTTTTAGTATAACATATTCTATAAAAATAAAAAAGGGACAATTTAAGCACATCTATCCCTCAATAGTTTTAGATTTTTATACTTCATTGGATAACTACCATTGCCTTTCTTCCTTGTTCTATATTTTCTTTAGTCCCGGGGAAATCGTGGATTGCGTTATACAAAACATCAGTAGAATAAAAATAATGCTCGCCACGCCGTGTGCCAGGATCATTAGTAATAAATCCTTTTTCATTATAACCAATCAAAACTAAATTGTGATAAAGAGGGCCGGGCAGGGTGAAATAAGGATTATGGAGCAGACGACCCGCACAAGGCACAATCACAGGGTTACCTGCCGCAATCTCTTTTTTTAAATCAGTAATACCAATATCATAATCTACCTTCACTCCTTGGTAGTGATAATACTCTTTGGCCAATCTGGCAACGTCTTCGGCATCACTGTCTTTATAATCGCCATAATGTTTAATTTGAAAATTGATCAACGCATCCAACTCCTGCCGCATCAATTCTTTAGTTAGACTTTTATTCTGCCAAAAATAATGCACCATTACAATACTCGCTTCTTCGCAAGATTCTTCATCGCGTTCGTCCCATTTAGCATAAGGTGATTGGGAAGTAAAAGGGACATCTAGCAAGAATTTTTCAGGTAAGGGGTTGGGGTGCACATCCATGTCTTCAGTTATTTTTTCTTTCTCTGAAGGAATTGTCTCCACTCTCAAATCAATCCCTTGCTCTTTTGTGGTTTCATTATTTTCATTCTGATCAAACACTAAATCAGATGCGATCTTACTTGGCCTTTTGACCTCCACCATTGTAATCCCAAAAGAACTATAATAAAAAATAAACCCTGCGACGGATAGACTCAAGGCAATAATTAAAATTAAAACTTTTTTAAAAGGAATAGTTTTCATTTAAAAGTTTCGAAATAGATCTCTGAAATCATTCCTAAGATAAAAATCACAACCAAAGTATATGGCATCCAGCTTGCAAAAGGCAAACGATAGGAAACCCTCTTCTTGCCTCTTTTGCGAGCAGCATAAAAGAGCTTTGCCATTAAAATTCCATCAATACCACTCATAAAAACTCCTAATAAAGAAATGATTTCAACAAAATTTTTAGCCCCAGCAAAAAACATTCCTAAAGGAATAAATAGAGTCAAAAAAGCGGCTAAATATTTATTTATTTTGTAATCATACCAAAAAATCTTTTTAAGATTCATTCCGATAGTAAAAAAAGACGTAATTACTGCCAGTAAACCTATGGCCGAACCGAAAATTACTATAGGCCTTCCCAAATACAGCTCCAGAGATGAAATAGCATCTGGCGCAACCGAAGACCCAGAAATACCTACCACAGCAAAAGTAAAAAGAATGAAAATAAACAGCGGAACTAAGGTGCCAATTATAATTGCTTTTTTAATCTTGTAAGGTCGCTTCTTAAGTATTTCTACCATTTCAGGAATCGCACTACCCCCTCCCAGGGCAAAAAGGATTACACCATAAGGGAAGAAAAAATTGACTCCATCTATTTTGAGTAAGTTTTCGGCTTTCACCAAAGGCGCACCCCAAAAACCAATCACAATGAAGATTAAAAGAAGCAAACCCACAAGAATAGAGTTTATTTTGTGAAATAAGGGAATAGAAAAAATGACACCCAAACTGGCCCAGACAAAAAAAATTAAACTATACATTTCTATTCGTCCTCCAATTAAAGGATAGAAAAGATTGAATAAAAAAACACCGCCGACCACTAGATAGGCCAAGAGGACTCCAAAAGTTCCAATAATATTAATAATGCTTGCTAGGATGCTCCCCTGTTTAGAAAAATATTTTCGTACAAAACCTGTATAACGATGTTTACCAGGTGTGCGCAAAACTATTTCACCATACATTAAATGTAAATAGAGTGTAACTAATCCCAGAAAAATTAACCAAAAAAGACCCAAGGTGAAGCCAGCTTTTTGCACTACATAAGGTAAACCAAAGATGCCAGCACCAATGATTGTTCCGATCAAAGCGAAAACTGCATAATAAAAAGTTTTATTGAATGGACTCATAAATTAGAAATCATGAATTAGGAATATCTTAATTTTAACATAGAAAAAAATTCCTTCAAAATTCATAATGCCTAATTCGTTATTCCTTATTCATGAAAAGTGGATAACCCTCTATTCTCTATTTTTTAAAATGTGCTATAGTGATATGATTTCAATACTTATCCACAACTCTGGAAAAAATAAAATAAAAAATAATTCCCTTTTATTCTAAATTAAAAAGGGGGAATATAGAAAGGAGGTGATTATTCTTGGATAACAATACTCTCTTTAATGAAGAAGACGACAAAAAGAAAAAAGATGAAAAAAAAGATGAAATGGAAGATGAATTAGGTCTAGAAGAAGGAGATGAAGACATCATTCCAATTGAAGAAACCGGCGGGGGTGGCCGTAAAATTCTCTGGACAATTGTAGTCTTAATTATTATTGGGCTCGGTATTTATTCTTTTGCGAAAAGAGAGCAAATCCGAGAGAGCTTAAAGGGCCAAAGCGATGAAGGAAAAAACACAGAGGTAGGCGAAGCTTCGGAAACAACCTTGGAAAAATTTACTTGGGATAATCAAAATCAAGCTACGGGACAAACGCAGACTGGAACAAGTGTCACAGAAGAAAATAATAAAATTGTCGCAAATGAAACTGAACCGCCAAAATTAGAAGAATTTAATGCTAATGAACAAACACCTCAAGGAGATACTCAACCCAATCCTACAGCAACAACATCAAATGAAAAGCAGGCAAATAACGTCGGGAATGCTCCCCCAGCCATAGAAAGTCAAGGTGATAAATTTATTGTTGCTGCCCAAAAAGGAGAAGGCATTACCAATCTTGCCCGACGCGCTCTCGCAGAATACCTAAACAAGACTAACCGCAATGGAGAACTCAATGCTGAACAAAAAATCTATATTGAGGATTATCTCCAAAAGAAAACTGGCAGGGAAGGGCTAAAAATCAATGAAACACGAACCTTCACGGTAGGACTGATTGAAGAAGCGATTAGTGCCTCAAAACAGCTTAACGAAAAACAACTTAAAAATTTGGAAAAATATTCAAAGCTCGTTTATTCTAAATGAAAATATAAAAAAATTATAAAATAAAAACCCCATCAAATCTCTGATTTAATGGGGGACCCCAAAAAAAGCCCCATCAAATCTCTAATTTGATGGGGGACCCCAAAAATAAAAAAATAGCCGCCTGCAAAAAGGCATGCCAAAAAATTTGCGGGCGGTTTTGTTTTCACATTTTTAAGAGTACGGGTTCAAAAAGAAGGGAGTCCAATTCAGTTACAGAGTCAATGATCTTCTCTTTTGGGACACCCAACTTTAATAAATCATCCCTTTTCATATAACTGGAGGTAATCATCCGTATCTTTACGCCAGCGGCTTGCGCTGCCATAAAATCAGCCTCATAACTATCCCCTACTAAAAGAATTTGATTTGGAGAAATGTTCCTCCACTTTTTGAAAATGGGCTCAAACACTCGAGGATCGGGTTTTTTGAATTGTTCCTGCGTCACAATTGCATCTAAAAGATCTAAATTTAATCCCAATCTTTGGGCGTGCCATTTTAGGATCTTTAAGCGCCGATTAGTAACCATTCCCACAATATATCCTCTACTTTTTAAATGGGGGATAATTTCGATAGCGCCAGGAATCAAATCCTTTTTTCCAGGTAAGGGTAAGGCAGTGTGAGCAAAAAGTTCTTGGATAAGTAGATATGAAATTAAAGGAATTTTCTTGAAACTTTTCCAAATTCCCAAACGATACGCCGTCTTTAAATAAAGCCAGAGATGAAGGGTAAAGAAAAGTCTGAAAACGCCGTCAAAGTCAAAAAGAACAATTTTTATTTCTGGATTCATTTTCTCTCCTTTCTAGAAATATAGATATTTTCTCCTTTATCAGAACAATAATCAGAACATAATATAATAGCTCAAAAATAACTAAGAATCAACAAATTTGGATTCTTCCTTATTTTTGAGCTTTTTTAAATTATCTTTGTTGAACCTTCTGATTTTTCTTCAACAAAGCACCAATCACTAAAAGAATAATAGAAAAAATAATAACGCTTCCAGATTCAATGGATTTAAATAAATTAAAATGTTTAGATATATCCGCAAAGATAGAACCGATGTTATTCAAGGAATTAGAATCTAGGGGAAGCGATGCGTTAGTTAATTTTAGAATATCAGATATCTTAATACTGACAGCGAAAATATAAAGGCATAAAGAAAGGAGAAAAATGGGTATGCTACTTATTAGAAGTAGGATGCCAATCTTTTTCAATATAGCACTAAAAGGCCGCCAAATTAGAAGACCAATTAAAATTAAGAGAAGAATTAAAAGGCCCGTCGCGACGTTCAAAATTAAAAACCCTAGATGCACGTAATCACGCATTTTATTCAAACTAGATATCGCAAGCGCTTGAGGGTTCGCTCCAGCCGCAGAAGTGGATGCTTGGTTTTGGTTCAAAGTAACCAAATTAAAAGAATCAGGAATATCTTTAAAGGTAGAAGCAGGCAGCATTTCGCTCACAAGTTTATTCAAATCAGCTTCTTTCATATTAGGAGGGAGACAACCATTGGGTTCCCCCTTAGAAGCCTTTAACTCGGCGGGAGTACACGGAGGCAATTGAAGTAAGATTTGTTTTACTATTTTTTGCATTTCTGGCTGAAGGGATTGTTTTAATCCTTGTAAGGAAATGCTAAGATCAGGGTTAGGTTTATCAGAATAGAGCCAAATGAAAAAGTTGTCTACCACTCTCCCTACCTCTTTTTCCAAACCTGCTCTATTTACTATATCTGTTAATGCCTGCCCAATCATTTCAGGATTAATAGGCATTGTCGATTGCTTATCTTTTTGTGACTGATTGCTTTGAGCTTGACTTTTTTGCAAAGAACTAACCACTAAAGAACTAACGACATTGGTAATCTGGCCTTTTTCTAAAAGTTCTTTGTAAATTGTTGGTTTCAAAAAGACGTATTTTACATTATAGCCATAGAGAACCAGCGCAAACAGAAAAAAGAAAATGATGCCAAGGAGAACGGCGAGGATTTTACGAAACATAAATTTTTTTATTTTTATTTAGAATCAAAATCCTTTTCTATTTTACCATAGAATAAAACTTTAGCAAACTATTCCGACGATTTTATCTTCTGGGAAGTTTACTCATAACGCAATGCCTCTATGGGGTTTAGACTTGCAGCACGGCGGGCGGGGTAAAGACCGAAGATTAAACCTACGGCTGCGGCCACACCCACAGCTAAAATAATAGACATTAAAGGCACTGAAAAAACCCAATCTGAATAGCCAAGACTTTTAATGATAAGAGAAGCAATTAAAGAAAAGGTAACGCCCAAAATAATTCCAACAATCCCTCCTAAGACTGTGAGCATCACTGATTCTAATAAAAATTGAGTTAAAATATCGGAATTGGTTGCGCCAAGAGCTTTACGCAAACCAATTTCCCGTGTCCGTTCTGTTACAGAAACAAGCATAATGTTCATAATCCCAATACCGCCTACTACTAATGAAATCGCGGCAATAGAAGAAAGCATTATAGAGAGAGCACCAGTAATCTGGGAAAGAATATCTACAGCCTGTTCCTGCGTCCCTGTATGAAAATCATCTTTAGAGGGGTCACCGGTGGGGTTGTCAATTTTATGCTGCTCACGCATTGTCCACTTAATATCTTCTTCGGCTTCACTGACCACATCCTTGTTCTGTGCTTCGGCAATAAAAGCCAAGAGATAATCGATACCGAGAAGCTTCTTTTGAGCTGTTAGGAGAGGAAGATAAATTTGGCTGTCTTGACTTTCAAAACCAGCGCTGCCCCTTTTTTCTAGCACTCCAATGACTTCAAAATTTTTACCCTTGATCTTGATTTTTTTGCCTAAAGGATCTTCCGTACCAAATAAATCTTCTTTGACCTGCGCACCTAAAACAGCAACTTCAGCTTCAGATTTCACTTCATCTTCCATAAAAAAACGGCCTTCAACAATCTTTAAATCAGATATTCTTTCCATATCCGCATCCACTCCAAGAAAAGTGGCCTCCACATCATTATTTTCGTAAACAATCTGGCTTTTACCAGGCACATAGCCAGAAACGGCAGTAATTAAACTTAACTTTCGAACTGCTTCCGCGTCTTTGTTTTTGATCGTAGTTAAGTTAATCCCGCTCACCATATCCGGCGGCCCATTTTTATTCAAAGCTCCTGGTTCAACAATAATATTAGCTGCTCCAAAACCTTGAATTTGATTTAGAATAAATCCCTTTGCGCCCGCGCCAATAGACATAATCAAAATCACAGAGCTGATGCCAATAACAATCCCAAGCATAGTTAAGGCACTCCGAGACTTATTGCGGGTTAGAGCGCGGATAGAGGTTTTGAGAGTATCAAGAATTCTCATAATAAATTGACTGGATTAAGGGCAAATACCATGAAATAATTTTTAATTTTTATTTCGTAATTTTTAGCTAATTTTTTATTTAGGTTATTGAATTATTATCTTATTTGTAATAACAATAAAAATTAAGCAAATAAAAATTAGTTAAAAATCAAAAATTAAGAACTAAAAATTTGATCATTATCTATATCACT
>CAYWOB010000020.1:0-17604 GCA_964459815.1 uncultured Candidatus Saccharibacteria bacterium | reverse complement strand
CAAAAATGATTTTAACATTTTACACTGTCATTTTACATTTTGATTTTTAAATTTTACATTTTCTCTAATAATCCACTTCATTTCACCAACTTAAGATGCAGCTCTTTTAATTGTTTCTCATCCACGCTGTTTGGCGCATCCATCACTGCCGTTGTCCCCTTGCCAGTAGTGGGAAATGGTATCATCTCTCGGATATTCTTTTCACCCATTAGCACCATTAAAAGCCGATCCAAACCTGCAGCAATTCCACCATGCGGTGGGACACCATAATCAAAAGCTTTTAGAAGATGGCTGAATCTTTCCTCAACATCTTTTTGTGTATAGCCTAGAAGTTCAAAAACGCGTGTTAAAATTTTAGGATTGGTTGTCCGAATAGAACCACCAAAAACCTCATTGCCATTTAAAACTAAATCATATTGCAAGGCACGAATCTTACCTAAATCTTTGCCCCCCTGAAGCAATTTTATGTCCGCAGGATTCACGGCAGTAAAAGGATGATGTTGCGGACCCCAAGTTTTTTCTTCTTTATGATATTCAAACATTGGAAAATCTACGACCCAACCAAAAGCCATTTTACCATCTTTAGAATTATGCCTTAAATCGGGTTTATCAGATCGGTACTTTTTCATTGCTTCTTGATAAGCAATACGTGGAAAAGGAATCTCTTGAATTTCTTTTTTAAAAATGTCTTGGACGAGACTGATCATCAATTCCTCGGTCAAATTTAAAATATCTTCTTGATCGCAAAAAGACATTTCGATATCTAGTTGAGTAAATTCCAATAAACGATCTGCTCTTAAATCTTCATCACGGAAACAGCGTGGAAATTGAAAATATTTTTCTATTCCGCCAACCATTAAAAGCTGCTTATATTGCTGCGGGGATTGAGGTAGGGCATAAAATTTTCCTAAATGTAAGCGGCTCGGCACTAAAAAATCCCGTGCTCCTTCAGGAGTAGATTTAGTTAAAACGGGGGTTTCTATTTCTAGAAATCCTTTTCTCTTCAAAAATGCGCGAATATAATCTATGGCTTCTGCCCGCTTCTTCAAAATTTCTAGCACCCTTTGCCGGCGCATATCTAAATAACGATATTTCAAGCGTAAATCTTCTTTTACTCCCCTGCCGTCATCCGTAACCTCAAAAGGCAG
The DNA here is from genome assembly GCA_964459815.1 of uncultured Candidatus Saccharibacteria bacterium. Taxonomy (GTDB): domain Bacteria; phylum Patescibacteriota; class JAQUNI01; order JAQUNI01; family JAQUNI01; genus JAQUNI01. The sequence goes on along the minus strand of CAYWOB010000020.1, from coordinate 16,456 downwards.
AGTCTTACTTGCGGATAAAATATTAATTGCGCTCGCTTCCACTTCAATCTCGCCTGTTGCTAAATTCGGATTAACTAATTTTTCTGGCCGCAAATTCACCCTGCCTTTGACTTGCAAAACAAACTCTGGCCGTATGCCCTCGGCAATTTTATGCGCTTCTGGCGATACCTCGGGGTTGACAACTACCTGCACTATACCTTCACGATCACGTAAATCTAAAAAAATCAGTTTGCCATGATCGCGCCGGCTATGCACCCAGCCAGCCAAAGTTACTTCTTGGCCCTCTTCTTTTTTAGACAATAAACCACAATAATGATTTTTAAGCATTAACCCATTATGTCATTCCCTATGAGCGCGGGAATCCAGGATCAATGCTCACAATCTGGATTCCCGATCGGGTCGGGAATGACAAAAAAGTAATCTTGTGATCTTTTGTCTTTATTTTAATATAAAAAAAGAGGCAATGCAAATTGCCTCAAGAAGTTTAAGAAAATAAATCCTCAATCCTCTTTTTGACCTCATCAATATTGCCTTTATTATGGAAACAAGCTTTAAACACTGACTGATGTTCATCAAAATCTGGGCTTGTTTTAAATTTTTCTATAATATCATCCTTATCAGAATAAATTCGGCAGTAAGCGCCGTTTGAATCACCCCATTGAAAAAGAACAACGTCATTATCCTTAAGATTGAAGGCAACTGACGATAAACCATTGACTACTAAAATCTTTACATTCATTTTATCGAATCTCCCTACACCTCAACATCTCTATGATGGTTTTTGATAGACAAAAAATTAAACTACCCTCCCGATAGAGAACAATAAACAATCCTAACAATAATTTGTAATTTTGACAATAAATAGACTTCTAATGTTGACTATGATTTAATTTTCCTATATAAAGAAAATGGCTGCGTTTTGTCCTTTGTAATTTTAGTGATTTAAACCAGAAGCGTAACCAATAGTTGAATAAGGAGGTTCATTATGCGAACGATCAGAATCGGTTTAGTTGGTGCAGGAATGTTTGGGGGCGATGTGCATCTTAGAACTGATGCAGATCTAGTCAGAAATGGCATTGCCCCTTGGCTGGGTAGGATTGCAATGGATGATTTTGCCAGAGAATTCGCAGACGTTCAATTCGAATTGGTTGGTATTGCAACACGAAGCAAAGAGTCGGCTGAACGTGCGGTAAACCAGTTCTATTCATTAACGAATTCAAAGCCGTCGCCTTACTGGGGAGAAAAACCTTGGGGAGATATGTTAAGTCAGCATCCCGAACTAGATATCTTGGCAGTGGCAACGCCGGATAATCTCCATTTCCCTCCCATAATGGCTGCCCTGGAAAAAGGAGTACACGTTGTCGCAGAAAAACCAATGGTTCTGCATACAGAAGAAGCGGATATAATTATTAAACTTGCTAAAACTAAAAGGGCTATTACCGGTTTAGATATGCATAAAAGGTACGACCCAGACCATTTAAAAATTTTCTATGAAATTATAGAAAAAATTGGCCAGGCACTATATGGCCAGGCAGTCTTAGAAGAACCATTGGAGGTTTCCTCTAAAACCTTTAAGTGGGCAAAAGACAGCGACCCATTTAGTTATGTTTTCCCGCATTGGGGTGACTTATTTATGTATTATCTTGGCACTAAACCAGTTTCACTGTTTGCAGTTGGTCAAAAAGGCAAGCTCGTTTCTCTAGGTATTAATACTTGGGATGCGGTACAAGTGAGCGTGATTTTTGATAATGGTATGCACATTCACTTCAGTAATAACTGGATTACGCCATCTGACTTTGAGGGTCCAGTCTTACAGAGAAGTGAAATCCTAGGAACTGAAGGAAAAGTCGTATCCCACACACAAGATAGAGGTCTACGTTATTGGTGGAATGGCGGCGGAACCAGAACCTCTAATACTCATTTCACGCGCGATGTTTTGCGTCCTGACGGTTCAAAGGCATATGTTGGCTATGGCAAAGATAGCCTCATTGCATGTATCTTGGCAATTATGAGAAGGAAATTTCACAATGCGTCAGACGAGGATCTGAAAGGAACTTATCCCACTGCCGAAGAAGGACGTCTCCATGTCGCAATAGTAGAAGCAGCGGCCATTGTGAGGGATTTAAATTATGCCTATATTACTACTAACCAAGGAGCGCCAGTGACCGCAAGATTTAACGGAGATGGAATCACAATCTGTGATCCTATTGGAGGGAACAGGCTAATCTATGGAAAGCCTATTTAAAAATAAACTCTCGCATCAAATTTAATGCGAGTTTTTTTATTAGCTAATATACTTTTTCTTGTTGAAACACCGAGTATCTCTTAAGATTTTAGCGTCTTTACTTGTTATTTTTAGATAATAAAAAAGAGGCAATACAATTGCCTCAAGAAGAATATTTATGTTTTAAACTTTTATCACTTCTATTTCCTCTTGGAACACCTCTCGTAAGCTATTTAAAAAATCTTTGAAAGGTTGACGCAAACCAGGTTTGTAATAAGCCTTATAACCTACAAAGTGCTTCTCATTAAGATAAGCCTCTGCCCAACCTTTATGGCTCTTTTTGAACAAAACTGATTTTTCACCTTCCTTCATCATAGCATGAAAGCTCCTTTTCTTACCCGGAAGCTCCAGTGCCACGATAACCAACTCCCACTTTCCAGAATCCAATAGATCTTTCCCCTCGTAAAAATCTGTTGCTTGGACCACTTTCATATCTTGCATGCACCTCCTCTTTTCTTAGAAATAAATAATGGATTGATAAATCATCTAACTCTAAAAATTGGTTATGTTATCTAAAGGAACAAGGAAATCATTTTAATAAAATTTTTAAATTTTGTCAAAAAAAACCATTGTGTCATATTGACTGTGACTTAATTTTAATAAAAGAAATACCTTGTTTTTCCTCGTTTTGTCCTTTACAAATTTTAAATGATCTAAAACTAAAAGCATAACCATGCAGGAATGTTTGGTGACGATGGAATCACAATCTGTGATCCTATTGGAGGGAACAGGCTAATCTATGGAAAGCCTATTTAAAAATAAACTCTCGCATCAAATTTAATGCGAGTTTTTTTATTAGCTTGACTCTTTCTCTTGTGACGGCACTTAGTGTCCCGAGGACTGCAAGTATCCCCGCTTGCCTCGCCTTTATTGTACATAGCACGTGGGTTGCCCAAACTTGTCAGTAGAAAGTTTGGTATTTTAATATCTAAGAAACCGCTGGCAAGCCAGCGTAGAAATAAAAAATTAAAAGACTAACCCTGAGGGCGAGAGTTAGTCTTCCACCGATTTGGTTTTGATTTTTGGCGCGGACCGCCTCTCAATTTTTAGGCAGCGACGCCTTTATTGTACGGTGGCGGAGAAACCGCATCTTTTGTGTTTCCGACGTCATCGTAAAATAAAAAATCAAAATTTAAAAATCAAAATGTAAAATGACAGTGTAAAATGTTAAAATCATTTTTGACTGGTGGGAATTCAGGATTTATCCTTTCAAAACCATATTTTATCTATAAACCACATTTTTGAAACCATACCACGCCCGCCATGCAAGCCTGCAAGGCGTTGCGGGCGGGAATGGTTAATTCCCAAAAACCTTAATTCATTTTAAGATTTTGCATTGTCATTTTGATTTTTGATATTTACATTTTACATTAATTCTGGATAATGACCGGCGTTCCGATTTCTGCCCAATCATACAGTTGTTTTGCTGGCCCTATACCGAGGCGCACGCAACCATGGGAAACACGCACTCCTAAATGATTTGCTCCTTCTTTGTAGCCGCCCGGCCATTCGGGCAATTCGTGTAAGCCATGACCTTTAGTGGTAAAAACCATCCAATAAGGCATATATAATCCATATTTAGAAGACCAGGCGCGCGGATTTTTACTCAAAATATTGAAGTTGCCTAAAGGCGTAGGCATTCCGATCCGACCTGTAGAAACTTTAGTGTCTAAAAATATTTTGTCACCTTCATAAGCCTTTAAATTTTGTTCGGAAATATCAATTACAATCTTTTTTAGTCCATTAAATTTGTAATCCAGAGCAGGTAAAATAATAATTTCTGCAACCTGATCCTGATCCAAATCTGCGGCAGCTAAATTCACTCCGCCATTGAAATTCTTCTCAAAAGGATAATAACTGTAACTGTCTTGATTCTTTACTTGAGAGGTTACACCGCTCACTAGATTCGTCTCTCTAAAACTGCCTCCCACCCCCTTCCGCTCCCCCTCTGGCAGGGGGAGAGACGTTCCCACTTCCTTTTCTTCAGCATTAATATCTTCCTGCGTAATTTTTGCTCCGCCAATATTATAAGGGGAATAATATTGAATCTGTCCTAAATAATTAAATGCACGTACATGCGGTGCGCCGCCTGGACCCGCGCCAGCTAAAATTTCGCTTATACCATCAAAATTCAAATCTGCCACGGCTATGTCCGCGCCACCCTTAAAGCCTTGCTGAAAAGCGATAAAGCTAGATTCTAAAATACCATTACTTTTATATACTTTAATCTGGGCCCTGTCTTGACGGCTTGCAGAAACAATAATTTCTGGTTTTTTGTCTCCGTCTACATCTGCCGCAGCAATGTCTGCGCCACCTTTGAATTCACGGGAAAAAGGATAAAGGGAAAAATTAGTCCGGCTACCATTGCCTTGAAATACACGGACCTCGGAACGTGTGCCCTGTCCCCTTGAAACTAAAATTTCTGCCCTGCGGTCAGCATCTAAATCTGCAAGGGCAATGTGCACACCACCCCGAAATATTGTTGGCTCTCCAAAAAAATCTGCCAAGACGGTTTTATGAGCATCTGCCTTGTAAACTTTAATATGAGCGCTCTCGCGAGAAGCAACTGCTATGGCAATTTCATCTTTTTGGTCGCCATCAATATCCCCGCAAGCAATGTCAATGCCTCCTAAAAATTCCTGATCAAAAGGATAAATTACGTAGTTAGTCTTCCTACCCTGATAATCGTAAACTCGCACTTCGCTTCTCCGACCCGGGCCCGAACCAATCACAATTTCTTTTCTGCGATCGCCATTTAAATCCCCTACACAAACTGAAGCGCCACCACGAAAATCACTTCCGAACAAGCTAAAATCTTGACCCTGTTTGAGATTAGCTGCCTTAAAAATACGACCGAGATTAAAATAATCACGCGCTTCTGTATTTTTTAGTGGCCAAAAAATTACCCCCAACATTAAAATCGCTGTGAAGATTATTATTTTTGTTTTTGTCATTTTTGTTTTTATTTACTACGCCAAAGCCCGAAGGGCATAGGCGGGTTTATTTCGCCACAGGCTACTTGGAGAGATGGATTCACTCCCCTTAGAAAAAGTTATTTTGGCTTTCTCTACAGGATTTAAAAAGCTCGCTTGAGGATAAAATCCTCTAAAGCGAGCTCTTTGTATTTAACTACTTGTATTATATCATATTATAGATTTTGAGTCAAGAATTTTCTTGCTAAAATTCAAAAAATATATTTTAATTAAACTATTACAGATTCTCTAAATTGGCAAAATTATCGTTCTTTTCTAAATTTCATATAAACGGTTATGCATTAACTTTCTTCACAAAAATCGAGATACGAAATAAGAGGGAGGTAAAAGTAATGTTAGATCCTAAAGTTGCCGAAAGGCTATTGCTTGTTGGTATGAAAGAAGAAATAAGAACAAGGTATTTCTTGCTTAGAAATCTTCTTGAAGGAATTGCTGAACAACTAGGAGGAGAGGTTTACCCTATAATCAAAATAGTAGAAGGAAAAAAGGTATTAGACTATGAAATTGTAGTCAGAAAAAAAGTAATGGGCTTTTTACGGTCTATTATTATTCTTAGGGCATATTTTCTTTATGGTTTTAGTGGAGATTCTGGAGCATGGAGTGACCTTAGAATTGCCTTAAGAAAAAATGGATATCCTTCAAATCTCTTTTTACATCTAGAAAAAGAAATGGGCGCGCAAACGGTGGATTCGCACCATATAAGAGTTGAATATGTTGATTATGAAAAAGATGAGAAGGAGGGATTTTATAAAAAACTTTAAAAACCCTTTCTTATATCTATCCTTAATATCAACATAAGCCCTTTTCACGGGCTTTTTTATTTTAAATCTTTTCTATTGGCCTAATACTATTTTAATTCTTTTCACCTCGTCTTCTAACACCTGTCCTTCTTTTTCTACCCGCGTTGTTCCAGCCAGATGCATTGGCTTTGCATTCTCAAAATGTAAATCGATAATTAAATTCCCATTTTGATCTTGTAAAGGGTGGGCGTGGAAGCGCGGGTAAAAACCGCGCCCTAAATGCCGCACATAAGCTAATTCTCCGCTTTTTGGGTCGCGCAAAGGAAGATAACCAATCCGCCGCATTAAACGTTGGATATTACCACCTACTTTATTAGAGTTTATTTTGAGTTGCATTATAAAAAATTAAAATGTAAAAATTAAAAATCAAAATGACAATGCAAAATTTTAAAATAAATTAAGATTTTGGGAAATTAACCATTTATGGTTTTAGAAATATTGATTAGTTACAAACCACGGTTTTAAAAAGATAAACCCTAAAGTCCCAACAACAGTCAAAAATAATTTTAACATTTTACACTGTCATTTTACATTTTGATTTTTGCATTTTGCATTATCTAGAGATCATCGCCTTCACTTTCATTAATCTCGTCAAATTTCCCCGTTCTTGTTCGTCCAGCTTCATTGTAATCTCGGAAATCACAGACTCTAAATTTGGGATTAAAACATATTCTAAAGAATTTACTCTCCGCCGCGTCTTTTCAATTTCACGAGCAAGCATTAAGATAATCTTTTCAATTTGCGCCAAGCGAACCATCTTTTCTAAAGAGGCATCCAGTTTTTTTAAGCTGGTATCCAATTCCGCAACCGTGTCTAAATAGCCATAACAAACAGCTTCTCCTTCTTTCTGCATCTCAAAAAGCGGCACTTTGATATTCATTATATTCTTCTCACTAGTTTGCAAGGAAAGCTTCATTTTAGGCAACATCAGAGCTGCTTCTAAGCTTTGGGCAGGCATCTCTGCGGCAGCAAAAGTAAAAGATAAAAAAGCATCGGAGAGGGATTGCTCCACTTTCTCGCGGGTTTCTTTCGCCTCGCGGACCACCTGCATAAAATCTTTCATTAGACCATCCCGTTTCTCCTTTAATAATTTATGTCCCCTTTGCGCGACCTTCAGTCGCTTTTTTAATTTAAGCAACTCCACGCGCGTGGGGTTAACTTTGACTTGCATAAAATAATTTTTGACCTGTCTTAACGACGGTTGCACTGGCCTTTAAGGGGCTGTAAACTAAACCCCCAAAAAGGTTCCCCGCCGCAAAGCGGCGAGGTATATAAAATTCAATTATTATTTTTTTCCATACTTCTCAATCATCTCCGGCTTCACTCGCTTTAATTCGGATGGTGGCAGAATAGACAAAAGTTCCCAGCCCAAACTTAAGGTTTGGATAATATCGCGGTCCTCATACTCACCTTGGCGGACAAATTTATCTTCAAAAAGAGAGGCAAATTTTAAATATTTTTTATCGGTTTCATCCAGACTCTCCTCACCTAAAATCACGGCTAATTCTTCCACTTCCTTGCCGCGAGCATAAGAAGCAAATAATTGATTTAATACTCCTGAATGGTCTTCGCGGGTTTTAGCTTCACCAATTCCTTTATCCTTTAAACGCGATAAGGAAGGTAGAACATCTACGGGAGGAAAAATCCCTTTGCGGTGCAGTTCGCGCGAAAACATAATCTGACCTTCAGTAATGTAACCAGTCAAATCGGGCACGGGATGGGTTTTGTCATCCTCGGGCATAGAGAGAACCGGAATCTGGGTGATGGAGCCGGGTTTACCTTTAATGCGGCCGGCGCGTTCGTAAAGCGTGGAAAGGTCAGTATAAAGATACCCCGGGTAACCGCGCCGACCCGGAATCTCTTTGCGCGCTGCGGAAACCTCACGTAAGGCTTCGCAATAATTAGTCATATCAGACATAATTACCAAAACATCCATCCCTTTTTCAAAAGCCAAATACTCGGCGCAGGTTAAAGCCATTCGGGGCGTCGCAATCCGCTCTACTACCGGATCATCAGCCAGGTTGATAAATAGCACTGAACGTTCAATTGCTCCGGTTTTTTTAAAATCAGTCTGAAAAAAATTCGCCTCATCAAAGGTAATTCCCATCGCTACAAATACCACCACAAACTTGGTTTCCTTTTCCTCCTTAACCCCCTCTACCTCCTTCTTCCGCAAATCCCACCGCATCTTGGCTTGCCTCGCAATTTGAGCCGCGAGGCGTGCATGGGGCAAACCCGCACCTGAAAAAATGGGTAGCTTCTGACCGCGCACCAACGTGTTTACGCCGTCAATCGTGGAGACACCGGTTTGAATAAATTCATCGGGATAAGAACGAGCATAAGGATTTAAAGGTAAACCATTAATATCTAATTCTTTGTCGGGGATAATCTTGGGGCCGCCATCAATCGGCCGACCTGAACCCGAAAAGACTCGACCCAGGATATCTTCGGAGACTGACAGTCTCAAACCACGTCCTAAGAACTTGACCTTAGTACCTGCACGCGGCACACCCTGCGGCGTTTCAAAAAGCTGGATTAAAGTGAATTCGCGGCCAGCCTCCAGAACCTTGCCTAGTATTTGGCGGCCGGCTTCGGTTTCCACTTCCACCAATTCTTCATATTTTGCACCTTCAATCTTCTCCAAGATCATTAGAGGTCCAGCAATCTCTTTGACTGTTTTGTAAGCTTTGGACATAAAGTTGGAATCTTGAATCTAGAATTTTGAATTTCCTAAAATTCAAATTCGGGATTCATAAGTTATTGACTTATGGAAAGACAAAATTTATAATTCTTCTGGGCTAAATTATATAGTTATGAATATGAATGGGAGGGAGCTACAATGGATGCAGTAATAGAAGTGATGCAATGGATTGGTCTGGGAGCGATATTCTTAGCGATAGGATTTATCGCAGGACTAATCATTGGCTGCATAATCCAGCCAATTGTTAATCTTATCTTGGCAGTATCACACAGCCATACCCATCTTCCCTTTGTAAAGACCATCATAATAGGAGGGGTCTGCGGAGGGGCACTTGGTTTAATTACATTTTTTGTGCTCCTCATAGGAGGGGTCTGCGGAGGGGCACTTGGTTTAATTACATTTTTTGTGCTCCTCATAAGGATGCACTTGTGAAACCAAAACCGCAATTTATTAAATTGAAAATGTTGCGGTTTTTTTATGCAACTATAAAATAACCTTCTCTATTTGTTCCCAAACCTTTTTGTATTTTATAGAAACTTCTTTTTCCGGAACGAATTTTAAACGGGCAATATCTTCAATAATCTCCTCCCTAAATAATACCTTTAAATCCAGTTCTTTAATTCTGGAAAGCACTAACTCATAGAAATCAATAATAATCTTTAACATACCATATTGTTTAGCCAATGAGGTATAGGTGTCAATTTCATCAAAAGCATTTTGATGCAAAAAGTCCTCCCGAATCATTCGGGCAACGCGGAGGATTAATTGATCACGAGAGCCTAGAGCATCAAAACCGACCAAGCGCACAATTTCTTCTAGATTTGCTTCTTCTTGCAGAATTTCCATTGCGCGCTGGCGATACTGATTGAAATCCGGAGCAATATTATTTTTAAAATACTCCTCTAAATTTTCAGTATATAAAGAATAACTGGTCAGCCAGTTAATCGCTGGGAAATGGCGCTTGTAGGCAAGCGCTGAATCCAAAGCCCAAAAAACCTTGGTCACACGCAAGGTGTTTTGGGTTACCGGCTCTGAAAAGTCACCGCCGGGTGGCGAAACCGCACCGACCACAGATAAAGACCCCATCCGTTTCTCACTCCCCAGACACTCTACGTGGCCAGCGCGTTCGTAAAACGCGGCAGTGCGGGCGCCAAGATAGGCAGGATAACCTTCTTCACCGGGCATCTCTTCCAACCGGCCGGACATTTCCCGCAAAGCTTCAGCCCAACGCGAAGTAGAATCTGCAGTAAGCGCAACCTTATAACCCATATCGCGATAATATTCCGCAATTGTAATCCCCGTGTAAATAGATGCCTCGCGCGCGGCGACCGGCATATTAGAAGTATTGGCAATTAAAATTGTGCGCTCCATCAAGGGCTTGCCTGATTTCGGATCGGTTAATTCAGGAAATTCAATCAAAACATCGGTCATCTCATTCCCCCGCTCCCCGCAACCAATAAAAACAATAATATCTGCATCCGCCCACTTTGCTAATTGATGCTGAACCACGGTCTTCCCACTCCCAAAAGGACCAGGCACGCAGGCGGTACCGCCTTGAGCAAGTGGAAAAAAGGTATCAATTACTCTCTGACCCGAAGCCATTAAAGTATCAATGGGTAAATTTTGTTTCACCGGCCGGGGAATCCGGATCGGCCAACGTTGCAACATTATAATCTCTTTTTCACCTTTTTCGGTCTCAATCTTCGCTACCATATCTTCCACTTTAAATTTACCAGCTTTAATCGCTGTAATTTTCCCTTGCACTCCAAGGGGCACCATAATCTTATGCACAATGAGGCTGGTTTCCTGAACCGTGCCTAAAACATCGCCTGCCTCCACCCTATCCCCTTCTTTTTTGACTGGCTTAAAATCCCATTTCTTTTCACGGTCAACCCCGGGTATTGCTATGCCCTTCTCAATAAAGGCACCGGCCTCGTCAAAGATTAAATTCAACGGCCTTTGAATACCGTCATAGATAGATTTAATCACTCCCGGCCCCAGTTCCACAGACAAAGGCCTACCCGTTGTTTCCACTAATTCTCCCGGCCCAATGCCGGCAGTGTCTTCATATACTTGGATAGAGGCTTGATTTTGATTCAAGCCGATAATCTCACCAATTAATTTTTTCTCTCCCACGCGCACCACATCAAACATCCGTGCCTCCGGAATATTCTCGGCAATAACGAGAGGACCAGAAACTTTAATAATGATGCCTTGCTTCCCCGCCAATGAGATGGCGGAATTTTGTTGGTTCTCTAAATTGGACATAGTGAAAAAAGTTAAAAGTTTAAAGTTCAAAATTCAAACTTAAGTTCAAAGTTCAAAATTAAAGAATTTTGATTTTGAGTTGTAACTTTCAACTTTGCACTTTGAACTTTTAACTCATCTTTTCGTCACATCTGTTCCGACAGCGCGCAACATCGCATCGCGAATCACCGCAGAGGCAAAACCGGCAGCACCGGAGGGGTCAGGAATAATCGTGATGGCAGGAAGGGTTTGCTCATTTAATGTCTGAATCGTAGTATAAATCTCTTGGGCCAAAGATTCAGGCACAAAAAGAACAGCTAAATCCTCTTTAGAAGAAATATCTAAAATTTTCTTTCTCGCCTCATCAGTATTTCCCACCTTATAAGTTGTGAGACCCAAAGCCTTAAAGCCGGCTATGATTTCTTTTTTACCAATAATACCGATTTTCATTGTTCGATTGTTCAATTGTTCGATTGTTCAACTGTTATAATAAACAATAAAAACAATGAAGCAATAGAACAATTGATCTAACCTCCTATTAACCGATGAATTTCCGGTGGCTTGATCCCGGCGTTCTTCATCACCATAATTTTGTGGATTAACTTTGTTTCTTCTACTTTTGCCTGCCAAAAAGCAAAGACTGGCTCAATACCCAAAATTTTATTTTGAGCTTTTTCTAAGATTTCGGACAAAATCCGACGGTGAGCCTGCTCCAAAGAAAGCAACCCCTCTTTTTCCACCTGCTCTTCAAGGTGTTTAAATTCTGCCTGCTCTTCAAAATCGTCAATGGATTTAATAAATTTATCTCCATCAGAAATTTTAAACCGCTGCAAAGGAATTAAGCCGCCAGGGATGAAATCTACTTCCCTTTCCTCTTCACCCCGCACACGAAAATAGGTCTTGACATTAAACAAATCAATCTCTCGGTGCAAAAAATCTTTTAAAATCTTAGATTTAATCTGCGCAAGTTCCGCAACTAAAACTTCAATATATTTACGGTCTAAAATCAAATCAATTTCTTGAGGGTCTTCTCTTTTCTCATAAGCCTCAAGCACTTCCCGAATCACTTCATTTAACTCGTAAGGCAATTCTTTCTCTGCCCCCTCTAAAATCACATCGCGCAATGTCTCGGGGGCAATCGTTCCCAAGCTATTTAATTGGGCATTTCCTCCTTGGAAAAATCGGAGCTTAACTACTGACTTGAGATTAAGAAAATCATACTTCAGCCATAAAAATCGTAAATCCTTCCCTCGTGAAAAAAATTTTAAAATCAAATCCTTAACCCCTTGCAAACTTTCATTTAAAACTACATCAAAATCCTGATTGTTTTTAACGTCTCCTAAATACTGGCCATAGTGAGTCTCATTTAAAACATGCAATGCTTCCTCGGTATTCTTCGCTTCAATCATTCTGTCAAAATCATTCTGATCCAAAAACTGTGACTGTAGAGTCTTTAAATAGGCAATAAGATAAGCATTGTGGGTATGATTTGGAGGAAACATTTTCTTGGAACGTGTAACGTATAACTTGACACGCAAGGGTAATTCTAAATATTAAGTTACATGGTTCATTGAAATAGAATCTTTGCCACTTCAGCTTCCAATTCCTCGCGTTTTTCCGTGATGAGATGATCAAATATATAATCCTCTTCCATTAAATCACTTGCCACAATAAAGCCACCCTGACCCCTCACCCTCTTATCAGACAAGTTAAAACCAGAATACTTTGGCACTAATTTTGCTAAAACCGACTGACTGTTTTTAGTAGGAACTATTTCTACTTCACTACCCAAATTCCTGCCCACCCTTTTTAAAAATACTGCCAAAAGCTTTTCCTGCGCCGTGGACTCTCTTTTCGCTAAAGAGTCTAAAGCACGACTAAAAACCTCACTAATCAAGGCTTGCTTTTTGCGTAAAAGATTATTTCTAGCTTCCAAGCTAGCTTGAATCCTTGTCTGCTCTTTAGAACTATCCTGCAAATGTTTTATTTCTGCCGCAAAGACACGGCGCCGCATCTCCACTTTGCCCTTTGCCTTATCGTGCATCTTTTGCACCTCTCTTTTTGCTCCAGCTAAAATTTCATCAGCTTCTTTTGCGCTTTCTGCTAAAATTTTTTCTTTAATAATTTCTAAAGACATAACTAAAAAATCAAAAATCAAATATCAAAATGTAAAATAAAATCAAAATTTTAATTTATTCATTTTACATTTTTGCATTGCCCCACCTCAACCCTAGTTTGTTCCATGTTTCATTTGTTGCATCGTTAAAAGTCTAACAATAGAACCCTAAAGGAGAACCTTCGGTTTCCTTCAGGGCAGGCAATAGAATAATGAAACTGTTTATCCTACTTGAATTCCATTGATCAGTAGGATTGTTGCTAATAACCCTAAAACTGCATAAGTTTCCACCATCGCCGCCATAGTCACACCCTTGCCTGCTGTAGACTCGTCTTTTGTGATCATATGCAAACCAGCCACCGAAACCCGTGCTTGATAAATAGCCGAGATCAAACCGCCAATCGCCACAGGAAGACAAGAAAGCAAGATCTGCCAGCCAATGTTGGTAGGAATTTCAATGGGATTTCCTGATAAAAGACCGATTTTTAAAAGCACCCAAAAACAACCCAAAAAACCATAAATCCCTTGCGTAGCGGGCAATGCCTGAAGGAGTAAAACCTTGCCAAAGATTTCACTCTTTTGGCCAGTAACGCCTGCTCCGGCTTCTCCAGCCATACCTACCCCTAAAATAGAACCAATCCCTGCCAAAATTACAGAGGCCCCTGCCCCTATAATAGCGAGAACTAAACCCATAAATTTATTGTGCGAATTCTAGACTAAAAAGTTAATTCTATCTTTAACTATCTACCTAAAATCCGCTGTTTAAGTTAATCATTGTTCTATTGTTCAATTGTTTTATTGTTCAAAATGCACCCAACAATCGAGCAATCGGACAATGGAACAATGTAAACCCCTAAAATTCTGAAAGAATTTGGACCCCGTTATAAGTGACACTAAACTCCCTGCATTTTTCACATTTTGATTCTCGTAAACTTATACTCCTTGCAAAGTGGTTTAAACATCCTTCCCCCGCCCTCCATAAATTTAGGAAAGAATTCCACGAACTGCAATCGCGCCGAATGAATAAAGCCACCCAAAATATTAATCCCCATATTGAAAAGATGACCACCGATCAAAATCGGGATCATTACCAGAATACCTACATAAGGGATCATATCGTGAAAAAGCAAAGCGATCACGTTAATCACTAATCCAATAATACTAGTGGTCAAACCCAAGGCAAGAAGCCGCGAATAAGACAAGATATCCGAGAGCATCCCGACGACTTTGTAAAGAGATAAAAGACCACTCGTAAATTTCAGAAAAATATTCTTTTTCTGATAACCTTGGGTTAAAACCAGAAGAATGGCAAAACTAATCACCGAATAAGTCGCAATTTTAGTAAGAGGGGGAAAGAACATCTTGGATAGGCCGAAGAAAATAATCGCCAAAATGGCCCACACCCAAATAAAATCCCCCAAGAGAGCTTCCTTAATTCTCTTTTTGGATAAAAGATATTTTACATTCACCACCCGTGCAAACCAACCTTGCAATAAACCAAACAACAAAGAAATAATCATAATTTGCAAAGGACTTTTAATTGGATCAATAAGCTGTAGGGAGAGAAAAAAATCGCGAAAAGCCCCTGCCGGAAGATCTGCTAAACTGGTGCAGAAATAGGATCCGTAAAGCACTCCTACAATAATGGTGCTGATGCTGCAATAAATCATCAATTTAAAAAGACGTTTCACACCTGCTGACAATTTCAAAAACTTCACTACTACAATACTAGCAATCAAAAGTACCAGACCATAGCCAGCATCAGAAAGACACATCCCAAAAAATATGGCAAAAAAGAGGGATAAGTAAGGACTCGGATCTAATTCATTGTATTCAGGCAAACCATAAATCCGCGTCACTGACTCAAAGGGCTCCATAAATCTTTGATTAGCCACAATGACCGGCACGCGTTCTTTTTCTTCTTTCTCTATCTTTTCCAAGTAAATACCCGGAAACCTTTGCGGCAAAATCCGTTGCAATCTTCTAAAACCAAAGACCGAAATCCAGCCACAAATAAGACTTATATAGTGCGTATCCTCTACTCTATCTTTCGCGTCTCTCAACCTTTTCTTATTCTGCCAATAATCATAAATCATTTTCACCTTCCCCTCCGTGCGCCTTGCTCGCTTAATTTGCGCTATTATCTCTGTCTTCAATTTTTTAATTTCTTCCAATCTCTTTTCTATTTTCTGAATTTCTATGGCAGGCGTATTCTCACAAGGCAAAGCAATGGTGCTAAAACCTGTAGTTTGCAAATCGCGCAAAAAGGTCTCTTCGTTCTTCTTTAAATATGTAATCACCAGATAGTAATTCTTAGCCTCCTCTTTGACCTTACGAATATTCACCTCTCCATTCACTACCTTTTTTAAATGGGACAAACCTTGCCCTGGAAGGATGCCTAAAATTGATTTGGTTTTTTCTGTTTCCAAATCCGCCTGCCTCAAACCCAGTGAGCGCCAGGGCTTCAGAATCTCTATCTTTTCTAATAGTTCTTTCTCTTCTATTTCCAACCGGACTAAATCATCATCCCATTTTTTAAGTTCACTTACTACTCCCCAATAATCAAAACTTTGGCAAATTCCTTCAAATTCCTTAGGGGAAAATTCTGGAGGACCAGCCAAAAATTTCTTAACCTTGCTTAAAAATCCTTCTTTTTCTTTTGGTACGCGCTCTTTAAAAAGATCCAAGACAAAATCCAGCTCGGCCAGTAACAGATCAATTTCGTGCTCACTTTCTGGTTCTTCTTTTTTGATCCGCACATCCACAATTTCTACATCCCCCCTTTCTTGCAAATAGATGAGAAGTTGCTCTTTCTTCTGCTTATCAATCACAATATTAAATTTTTGCATTGGAATAATCATAAGGACAAGGGTTAGCTAAAGAGGGGCGAGATCTTGCTAACTAAATTTCATTGACAATTTTCTTGACTACAAAATCCACCGCCCTCTCCATTTTACCTCGGGCTTGCACCGTGATATTGGCAACCTCCTTTTCACTATCTTCTAAAATTGCCTTTTCTATCTTTCCAGCTTCTGCAGCTGCGGTTTTTAAAACCTGCTCTTTTTGTTTTAAAAAGTTTTCTTCTTCTTTTTTTATTTCTGCTTGGGATTCTAAACGCCCTTTCTCTAAAATCTTTTCTCTTTCAGTATGCGCTCTTTCCACCATCTTTTGCGCTTCAGCCTCTGTTTTTTTAATTTCTTGCAAGGTTTGTTTGGAGGACATTGGTTTTTAAAAAATTAACCAAAATAAAAAAATTCCCGGAAAAAGATATTCAAGGTCTAGTTTACTCTAAATTATAGAAAAAGCAAGAGGGGG
>CAYWOB010000019.1:0-18048 GCA_964459815.1 uncultured Candidatus Saccharibacteria bacterium | reverse complement strand
GGGCAAGACATTTTGAGGACAGGGTGAATTTGTGAGATGAATGTTTTTTGCGAACCCAAAACCTGCCCCCAAATGGAGAGATGATTTTTGAAACTATGCGTTTTGTTTTCATTTTAGGTGATGCAGATTAGGTATCAATTTCTAACCTTGATAGTAAAAAAATGAGAGCCTATGCCTAAAAATCTACTAGCGATTCTGTCAGTTTTAAATACTTCACTAATAATGATACCCCCCCCCCCAGCATTTTGGCAAGAAAAGATATCCCCAATTGTAAAGGTGAGGAAAATAACAAGGATGATAATTCCGAGGACTTAAAAATATCTGGGGTAAAACAAAAATAGAGGTCAAAACCTCTATTCATAAATGGTGGCTTTACTAATTACGATGGTTGGTAAAAAATTTACAACAAAACCTAAACAAAATTTACATTCCCGATTCTCCGCCCGAAGGGTGTAGGGAGGATTCCTTTGACGGTTTAAGTTGCTCTAAAATTTTTGCTTCTACTTCTGGTCGCTCCTTGCCATATTTCAAGCGCGATAATTCTTTAATCTTCTTAGCTAAATCACGATCAGATTTTCGTTCTGGAGGAAGGGTTTGCATACTAAAAGCCTTGGAAGGAGTATTATTAATCGTGAGTTTTATATAAGTTTGGAATTGACCAAGATTGATTAAATCGTGAGCAAAGAAAACGGGCTCGGTTTGTTTCTCTACAAATTCAGCATCCTGTGGCCCAATCCGAAAAGAGATTAAACTCCCCACATTACCAAAAACTGCATCGCGAATCTGTTCCGGCAATTGGGCAATGTATTGATTAGCCAAGGTTAAATCCAAGCGATATTTACGGGCTTCAGATAGAATCGTCATAATGCTGTCGGTGGTAAAATTTTGGAACTCATCAATATAGAGATAAAAATCGCGCCGCTCTTCCTCTGGGATATCTGCTCGCCCCATTGCCGCCATTTGAATCTTAGAAACGATAATTAAACCTAAAAGCGAAGAATTAATCTCGCCAGTTTTACCTTTAGACAGATTGACAAATAAAATCTTGCCGGAATCCATAATCTCGCGCAAGTTAAAGGCGGAACGTTGCTGACCAATAATATTACGCATCATTGTGTTTTCCACAAATTGTCCGACTTTAGAAATCAAATAACCCAACATTTCGGATTTATGGAAATCCGTAGTTTTGGCCATCTCTTTCTCCCAGAAATCGCGCACTACTGGATCTGTCACCTTCTCAACTTTGTATTTCTGATATTCAGGATCAGTAAACATCCGTGGAATCTCGGTAATCACTCCTGGATTTTCTGGATCCGCCATTAAGGTCAACATTACATTGCGCATATTATGCTCAAACATCGGCCCTACTACTTCTGGCGGAAAAAGTTTGTGGAAAATTGCAATCATCTCGGAAACAACAAAATCCTTTTGTTCGGGTGTATTATATTCCAACATATTCAACCCTAAAGGCCGCTCAATATCCCCCGGATCAAAAAGTATAACCTCTTCTGCTCGCTCACGGGGCACAAGACCCAAGAGTTCTTCAATCAGTTCACCATGAGGATCCACTACGCATATACCCTCGCCATTCTTTAAATCCTGCGCTACCATATTTTTAAGTAAAGTAGTTTTACCTGTTCCGGTTTGGCCAATAATATATAAATGGCGACGCCGGTCATCCCTCTGAATTCGCACCAATCTTTCCACGCCCCGAAAAACATTCTTACCAATAACAATACCCTCTTGCGGCAAGTTGGGAGGTGCCTCACCTTTCTTTGCCGTGAGCCATTTTACTTCTGGCGTTTCGGTATAAGGCGTGGGCAAATGGAAAATACTCGCCAATTCCTCCGTGTTTAAAATACTAATCTTTTCTTCATCAAAGAAACGAAAATTAAAATTGGTAATCGTTTTTTTATCACTCCATTTCCGATGCCCCTCCGGCTTAAAACTGTTAAATTCTGGATAAGTAAATTGCTGAAAAGCATTGATTAAATTTGATAATTTAATTTCAGCTTGCTCACGTGTCACGCTAGAGACCAGCAAACGAATATTCGTTTCAAAAGCAACCTTGTTTACTTTCTCTTCTAAAAGTTTGACTGTTTCCTGTTGTAGGGGGGTTAAGGAAGGCGGTGCTTCAATTTGCTTTTCTCCTTCCACCTCCGGCGCCCTTTTCTTCTTTTCTGGTCCTTGCACTGCCGTGGTTACTACCTCGCCAGCAAAATGTGCAAGCTTCCCCGCAACACTCTTTCCACCCACTGCTTGTGTGGTCTTCACACCCTGTTGAATTTTACGTGCTGCTGCTAAGCCCTTGGTCCGCCAGCCAGAAGGGGCAGGGCGAATCAATATTTCTATACCTCCTCCCTCTTGCTCTTCCATCTTGCTTAAAGCATTAGCCAAAGCTGAAAGAGGATCAGTTTCCAAATATTTGTAAGTCTTGATGGGAAAAACATTTTCACGCGCTAAAACCATATTGGTGGCTAAAACTACACTTTCAGAAGTATAAAAATTGTATTCCTTCACCTCTTCCAATTCGGCTTTAGGGTAAGCTGCTTGAATTTGTTTTTCCACCAAACCGACAAGGTGATTGGGACAGCAAACATAAAAAGTCGTCTCATTATTGTGTGCCACAATTTCTAAAGAAACAAAATCCTTCTCTTCCCACAGTTTAGCTTTTTTTACGCGATTGAGTTGAGCAAAGCCAGCAAATACTGTTTCTGCCACCGCAATAAGCTCCTTCTCTTCCTGCTTTTCTTCTTTTTCACCTTTGCCAATCTCTTTGGGTACTCGAATGGAAAGCAAAGTGGTTTTGAAAGCCTTAGGTGCTTTGGATTTCTTACGTTGATTTGAAATCAAAAAATAAATCACCAGAACAAGTAGCAAAATAAAAAGTGCTCCGGATAAAAAATAAATAATGAAAAGATTCGGATTATTGATCATATAACTTGCCTGCCTGTCGGCAGACAGGTAATGTGTAACTTGCCTGCCCGCTAACGCCATAAGCGTAGCGCTGGCGGGCGGGTAACTTAAGCCTCTTAAAAAATCCAGGGTATATAATTGCTGATTCCCTGCCCGCAACGCCCGCAAGCGGGCTTGCGTGGCGGGCGGGCTGATTCCCTATTCATAATTCCTACTTCAAACCTTGGCGTCCAGCTTCTAAAGTATTTTTTTGAGAATAGGGATCTAACTTTTTCAGTTGATTGTATTTATTTATCTCTGATTGCGCCTTCTTCTGTGCGCCCGCTGCTTCTTTCTCTGTTGCACGCGCTACCCGTGTTCCTTGAGTTAAATCTCTAGTTGTTTTCGCTATCTCCTCTGCTGTAGTTTGTGCCGACCGCGCCGCTTCCACGGCTTGTGGTTTCCCTATATCGGTTCTCTCTACAGCTAATTCTGCCTTTACAGCAGTCTTTTTTGTCGCCTTTGCAACTTCTTCCTCTGTACCCTTCACCGCTTCCCGTGCCATTTCCAACTTCTTTGCAGTGGTTTCTTCTTCTTCTAAAGCACGACGTGCCTTTTCCCTTTGCATAGCTACTAATGGATGCTCTGTGGGCGTAGTATCTATCTCCTCTTGCGCTGGAAGAGGAGATGTCGCTCCTTCTTTCTCTGGTGGTTGATCAATTTGAGGCCTGATCTCGGCTATTTTCTCTTGTTCAGAGGTACTCTGTTGCTCTGCCATCTTTTGCCCTTCTTCAATTTGTTTTTTTAATCTTTGCTCATTAAGTTCTGTTAAAGTAGGGGGCGGAGTAGGGACACTTGATGTTTCATCTTGATTTTGGTTTTGATTTAAAGGCATACCCCGTAGAAGAATTTTGAATAATAATTTTAGTAATTATTACAAAACAATTCTTTAGTTAAAATTAGACATTTTAGTGAATGATTATTTTGAGTCTTTCTTTATAAAAAGATATTCTTTTAAAATCTTAATATTATCATTAAAGTTCTCTAATAAAACACCAACATCACTCTCCTTGAAAAGCCTTTCCACTCTTTTATTTATTTTTTTTAACTTCTTAGGCATAAAATTATTTCTTTTTCATTATAACATCTTTTTTTAAAAAAGTAGAGATACATTTTGTATCTCTACAAAGAATCCTCTACCCAAATAACTTTCTCTCTCGACTTCTCACCTTTAATTATTCTAACTTTATTTTTTCCTACCTCAAAATAATCTGCTAAAACTTTAATCAAAGCCCTATTGGCCTGGCCATTATGAGGAGAAGCTGTCAGATAAATTTTAAAAGCATCGCTACCTTCAGTGACTATTTTATTCTGTCTAGCATGCGGAATAATTTTGCAAACAAGTCGCATAAAACAAATCCAGTTTAAAAATGGGACAAATATTTTGTCCCTTTAAGACACCTTTAGTTTAATCCTCTCTGGGAAAAACTCTAACAATTTCCTATCTATAACCTCGCAGAGTTCTTCATGGTTCTCGTTGAGGGATGAAAATTTGATCAAAGCAGTAAGAAGCTTGAACATTGCATTCAAGCCTTTCTCTTCCGAACCTGGAATATCAGTGCGCACACCAAGGGTTAACCCGCCATCTCTAATCTTGAAACCCGCTTCCATACTCGCCCCACTATCTGGATCCGCGCCATCTAGAATCACTATCACAATATCGCTAGATAAAGCTTCATAATAGCAATTCCAAGCCAAACCCAATAAATCTTCTTTGTCTTCTGTGATAAAATAGGCCGCCTCGTCTTGTGGCAGAACAACCTTATAACCTTTCTTCCTCAAGTATTCCGCACAAAGACGATTTTGCTTGCGGTCGGCTTGGCTAAAGCAAGGAGCTGCCCAATAGATTACAACAACATCATCAATAAAACATGGCCATTGCCCTCTTGCGACTTCTAAAACCCCCGTTATCTCTTTTATTGCCGTATCAAAGGCCCCAAAATCAGTCGGGTTGGTCAAGAGGAAACTGCGCCCTCTCTCTATAAAAAACTTCGGAAGCGCTACCTCCATACTCACAGTACCCCGCAAATTTTTTCGTACTTTTCCCAAAATCCTTTTTTCGTCTTCCGGAGAAAACGGTTGCAGAATTCGAGAGTCTCCCTCTGCCTTTACCATCACTTCGTAAAATTTTCTTTCAGGCATCAATTAAACCTCCTCTCCTAACTATTCATCACTCAAAACTTAAAAGGAACCGTTTCGCTTTAATCCACAGGCACTACTCTCCGGCCTTGAATCATAAAGTCTATAATCACTCCACCATTGTCTCCCCCACCGGTCCATTCGTAATCATTATCCCAAGAATATTGCGCCCAAGTTTCATCGCATCCTTTGCCTTTAACTAAATAATTCATCCGAATCCGCTTGTTTCTTGGCAGCTTACTTAATGGAATATCCGCAACATAACCTTGATTCGACCATTTCATTTTCCAAGTATAACTCCAGCGGTCAGGGTCGCCAGTAATAATCACTGTTTCCCCGCATTTTGGTACGGGAATAAAAGCGGGGTTGGCAATAATATGGAGCTTGTTACCTAAAACCTCGGGTTTAATCACCCAATCATATTCATAATCATTGTCATAATGATTGCAATCATTCCTATAACAATTATGATTGCTCTCATAACGACGATCCTGTCGCCCCCACCATTCACGATGTGCTTCTGCAGGGAAAGAAAATGCGCCAAAAACCAACACAACTCCCAGACATAAAACTAGTTTTCTCATAAATTTACCCATTGTTTTTTAAGTTAAAAATAAGCAAAATACCTGCCTCCATCAGGAAATCCAAGTTAGATTTAAGGCAAACATTTTGCTTCTTTTTAATTCTTTATATAATAGAACTTTTTAGGAAAAAATGCAATAAAATAAGTTGCCTAATCTTTTACCATACAAAGTGCATCTTAAAACAAACTCCTTATCATCTGTTATACCAACCATCCTCTTCGGAAATTCTATTGGGGCAAAAATCAAGTTCCCCTATGGGAATACCCAATTTCTTTGCTCCATATTCTTTGGCTTCCTGCCATGTTAAGTCATTATTGGGATCGAGGCGGAAAATTTTATTTTTAAAAACAATCACCAAAGCTTTCCCTTCATTGTAAATATGGAAATAATATTGCGCATCATTAACCATTGCCTCTTGAACTTCAGCAATAGCTTTTTTAATATCGGGAATCTCCACAATATGTAAATGCCAATTTTCCTCTGCTGAAAATTTGGTTCTTAGAATTTTATATTTTTTCAAAACATCAGGATTCTTTAAACTTTCTTCAATAATAATAGAATGGTACATATTTATTCACATTTTACTAAAAAAGTCCTTTATCGCTAAACGTGTAGCTTCACCATTTGGTTCCAGACTAAATGTGGAAAAATCGTTCCAGGTATAACCAGCTCCTTTCGGTAAAGTTTTTAGATAGGCATCAAAAGATGCTCTGGCAAGTTGGACCTGATTTTTTTTTACATAACTGCTCGGCGCTTGGAAAAAGTCGGTCATCCAATATTCACCAACCATCCATGGAACATTTTTTTCCGCCGTAAGACTTGCAAATTTTTGATAACTATCAAATTCTTTTCTATAAATTTCCAGATTCATTTGGTTTGGTGGTGGACCAACATCTATGGCCACGATATCCACGTCTTCTAAAGCAGCATCTAGCACTTCTCCATTTCTACTCAAATAATTGAGGTCAGTTACTTTATTTATAATCTTACCACTAAAGTTCTCACGCGCTGCTATATTACCGCTTGGGAAAAAATCAATCAAGTTATTCTTCACTTCTGTCCCACCCCATTCTTGCTTTTGAAAAATAAGATCGGGTTCAGTATGGACAGTTATATACTCTACCTTATATTCTTCTAATTCCTTGCTAATTTTTTTAACAAATTCTAAAAAGGCAGGCTTAAATTTATTATAACTGCCAATCTTTTGTTCAGGGGCAGGCCCCGAAGCGTAAGTAAAAGCAACCCAAGCCGCTAAATTAGATTTTTTAACTTTAATAATGTCATTAAACAAAACAGATTCATTATAAGGATCAATATAAAACTTACCATCTTCTTGTGCTGGCATAATAAATAATTGAACCGTATTAAAGCCTGTATCTTTAATCTTTTCTAAATTCTCATTAGTTATACTTCCTCCTGTGCCAGGACCTGTTCCATAAATTGCCGGACCTTCATTAATCGCCTTAATGGTAGAAGGATAGTTTCTCATTAAAGATGCTTTTTCTTCTTTACTGGGCAGAGCAAGGGGTTGCGCCCCTGAAAAGGCGCCTCTTTTGTCAGGACTAATCCAACCGGGGCAGGCATCGGGATGTTGGGAGCAGTACTCGTCGCATTTCTGCTGAAGTTCTGGATTTCTACATTCAGCTTCAGTAGGACGCCATCCTTCCTCTTGCGTTCCCTCTGAAGAAATTCCGCCAGCTCCCTCTTTTCCTTCTGGTAGATTAGAATGGAAAAAGTGTTGATAGACAAAAAATCCAGCCGCACCCAAAGCAACTATAAATATTAAGATGGTAAGAATTTTAAGACGCATATGTTTTTATTTTATTGAATTTACAAATACAATTACTGCGCATAAATGCAGTTTTTTATCTTTTGAATAAATTTCGCAATTCTATCTTAGCTTTTTCCAGTACCTTTCGTTGATTGGATTTTAAATTTTTACCCGCACGATTGATATAAAAATTAAGCATAGACATTGCTGATTGAAAAGATGTAGTTTTGCGCCGCATACTTGTTTCTGCTGACAGTTTCAAAGATCTTGCAATGCGTTTTGGGTCCCTCCAAGTAAATACCCCTTCTTCCAAATCTAAAGCATTGCTATATTTTGTTACATCCCCTGACCAATATTTTTTACTCTTTAGTTTCATAAGATTTCTTTAAACCTCGGCTTAGCCTCCCATAGCTCCCCAACTCTTATAAGCCTCCATAAATAAAAATTGCACTTACAAAAAACCATAACAACGAGGAGACAAAAGTTGCCCATTCCCAAAGGGTGGCATTCTTTAAAAGTAATGAGTTCTCTTTTTTCCGCTCACCAACAAGGTCAGTAAGTGCTGGTGCGCCATATTTACTCAAAAGCTTTTTAAAAGTAAAAGCCGTGAGGGAAACAAAAATGAGGATTATCACATTTAATAAAACCAGAAACCTAGGTAATACTTCTGAAACATAAACAGGGTAAATAGAAAACAAAATAAATCCGCTCATACCAATAAACAAGCTACTGGCTATCACTTGATGCACTTTTGGCCTTTTATCCATCGGCAAGAAAACAATCAAAATGAGCGCAACAATACTCAACGCAAAAAAGTATAGTGCTATCTTAGAAAGAATTAAATCAGGCATAATCTCAAAAAGCCCTTTCAAGAAAAATAAATTTAAGAATGCAAAGATTAAGAAACAAGCATTAAAGATATAATGGCTGGCAGCCTTTTTCTCGCCCAAGTTACTTACCCAAAAAGTCAAAACGGAATAGCGCCGATACTTTTTACGAGCGCCATAAATAAGCAATAAAAGAAAAATTGGCAGATATAAAATATAAACCAATAATCCAATTTTAAAAAAATCAGACATAAATTAAAAATAAATTATCAATCCCCTCCTTTATTATGCACGATTCATTAAATATTGTTAATATTTAGTGAATTTTCTGACGGAAAGAAAATTACTCCCCCTCTCCTGGTAATTAAAAAAGGAGCGTAGGGGGTCCGCTCCCAAAGGAAAAAGTACAGTTTGTTTATTCAATTACCACTGGTTTACCGGTCTCGGCAGACAGATACATAGCATCAATCATCTTCATCATAATCAGCCCATGCTCTGGTGTCGGCAATAATGGGTCCATCTGGCGGGATGCAATACTGTCAATAAAAGCCTTCACCGAGGCTCGTCTGCCCATATATGGGTCTAGCAGCCCTGCAAACTCGTCATTACTGGGCTGACCGTACTGTTGCCGCACAATAACACACCTATCAATAGCCGTGTCATCTATGCCGTCTTTGCCAAAGGTTCTTTCTAGCAGGACGCCGCCCTTTGTTCCCTGCATCACGCAAGCCACTCTTTCTCGAACGATCCGTTCTGCCCAAGATGCCCGATACTGCATACTCTTGCCGCCTTCAAACAAAACCATTCCCTGGCTCGCGGTTTCTACATCCATAATACCCTTGGGATCAGAAAATCCCCAAGGACCACAGACATCCATATCATTCTGGAACAGATTACTGGCTGTGGCCAAAACATATTTTGGCTTTGGATAATCCATCGCAAAGAGCGCAAGGTCCATCACGTGAATAGACAAGTCAATAATCGGTCCGCCTCCGCTCATGGCTTTTTGAGTGAACCAGCTTCCTCTGCCAGGTATGCCGTTTCTGCGAACCCATTCCACTTGAGCAGTTCTTATTTCACCGACCGGATTATGGATGTCCAATTTCTGCAAAATTTGCGAAAATAACCACTGCGCCTCTGGACGGAAACGGTTGTTGAACTGCCACACTAGCATTTTATCATTTTGGTTGGCGGCTCCTATCATTTCCGAAACCTGACCTGCATTCATAGCAGGCGGTTTTTCACAGAGGACGTTTATTTTACTATCAAGACATAAAATAACCACATTACGATGCTGATAGTTAGGAACACAGACTGACACTAGATCCAGCTCTTGATCTAGAAGTGCCCCTACATTGTCAAAAAGTTTATCTTTGCTCATCCCTTGACCAGATAAAGTCATCAGACACCTGTTTCTTGCAACGTCTGAAGGGTCATAAACCCCGATGAATTCAACATCCGGATGGCTGACATAAACCGGAAAGTGAAAATTCATAAACACACCACCACACCCGAAAGCACCGGCCCTTAATTTCTTCTCACCCATCTTTCAATCCTCCTCTAAATTCAATCTGAAAACTAAAAAACGGAAACCAAAACAATGCGATCATCACTAATTATCACCACCTCCTCTATTTTCATAAATCCAAATTCAATCCCCTTTAATTAAACACCGAGACTATTAATATAATCAAATGGTGAGAATTTGTAAAGTATATGTGTAAATAAAAACAGGCTAATCTGCCTGTTTTAAGAAAAGTGGATTTTACTCATCATCATTTCCAAATAAAGCCTCAAATAGCGACATCATTCCGCACGCATCCATCAAGTTCACCTTCCCCATCTTCTAAAACTTGCGTCACAATCTCTTGTCCCTCTAATCTTTTTTTCTTCACATATCGTCTCGCCGCTCTATAGCAAAAGAATAATACCACCACTAAAAATAGTAAAAAGAGCAAAAAGATCACCGATAAAATCATTATGTGTTCCATTTCCGTCACCTCCCTATATCATTCCGAGCCTAAGAATGCAAGGAATCCCTTCATGGCATATTATACACTGTGTCATTCCGAGCGCTAAGCGCGAGGAATCCCTTGAACATAGTTATAGAAAACGTTTAAGGGATTTCTCCTCCCTTCGGTCGTCGAAATGACAATTATGTCAATTCACTGTACAAATCATTCCAATGTGGATTAATTTCCTTAATCAAGTTTTGCTTTTTCTCACGCCGCCACTTTTTAATTTCTTTCTCTCTTTCAATAGCGGAATATACATTATCAGTTTGTTCATAATAAATAAGTTTATTGCAGGAATATTTCTTTGTAAAGCCCTTAATCTTTCCTTGTTTATGCTCCAATACCCTTCTTAATAAATCATTAGTTATGCCAGTATATAAAGTCCCACTTGGACTAGCCATAATGTAAACATAAAAATTGTATTCCCTTCTTAGCATAGTCTTTGTCATTCCGAACCCAAAAGGGTGAGGAATCCCTTAAACTCGGGATAAACAAAGTCTAAGGGATGCCTCACATCCGTTCGGCATAACATTTTAATCCACCTACCCTGTTGACCCAAAACCTCCTCGGGAATCTTTATCCACCTTATTTACTTCTTCCCATTCCCCTCTTGCAATCTTTACAAAAATCCCTTG
The DNA here is from genome assembly GCA_964459815.1 of uncultured Candidatus Saccharibacteria bacterium. Lineage (GTDB taxonomy): Bacteria > Patescibacteriota > JAQUNI01 > JAQUNI01 > JAQUNI01 > JAQUNI01. The sequence continues at coordinate 7,122 of CAYWOB010000019.1, read as the reverse complement.
GGCAATGCGATCGCCACGCGTAACGTGCACCTCTTTGTCTGTAAAATTATATACTTGCACGCGGATTTCATCCTCTGCCCCGCAGTAATCCGAATCAATAATTCCTGCGCCATTTATTAATATTAAACCCTTTTTCATGGCAGTTGAGGAACGCGCAATAAGCATCAACATATACCCCGGCGGGGTTTTGACAATAATATTTACGGGAATCCGTACGATTTCCCTAGGCCCCACCGCTGCGCTCTCGCGACAAATCAAATCAAAACCCGCCGCGCCTTCTGTTTTGTATTGAGGCAAAGGCAAAGAGTTGTCTACTCGTTTAATTAATACTTTCATAAAAAATAATTTTTAATTTTTGCTTCTTAATTTTTAGCCCGCCTGCCTATGCTGCCTTGTGGCAGCAAGGCTAGCGGGCAGGCTAATTTTTATTGAATTATTGTCTTATTTATAATAGCAATAAAAATTAAGCAAATAAAAATTAGTTAAAAATCAAAAATTAAGAATTAAAAATTCTCAAATCCCTCTAATCTCCACCTTCCCCACATACTTTTCTGCTATCTTTTTAAATCCTTGAATCACCCTCTCCGGATAAACCATTTTTTCTAAATCTGAAGAAAGAGTTGCAAGGGGTTGATATTGCTGGAGCGCATATCTTTCTGCGCCGGCAATAATCTGCGCCATCAATTCAAAGTTATCCTCGGCCACGAGAGGCGGAAAAAGAGTCGTCCGAAATTCATAATGAAATCCTGTGGGCTTTTTTCCCTGCAATAAAAAAATAATACTCTCTTTAATCTGTGTAAGCTTCACAGTCGGCTGTACCTTGGGATAATCCTGCCAACTTGTTTTTAAATCCATTGCAACATAATCAACGATTCTGTCTTGTACCAATCCCTTTAACATTGCAAGATTAGAGCCATTGGTATCTAACTTTACTAAATAACCCAAATCCTTCACCCTCCGCACAAAGGCGGGTAAATCTGTCTGTAGTGTTGGCTCGCCGCCAGTCACCACCAATGCTTCTAATTTTCCTCTTCTTTTATGTAAAAATTTCAATACTTCTGCCTCGGTAAAAATAGGTAAACTAGGATCTCCTCTTACTAATTTAGGATTATAACAAAAAGCGCACCGGAAGGTGCAGCCTGGTGTAAAAACAATCGCCGCAATTTTTCCCGGGTAATCAAGAAGAGAAAACTTCTGCAATCCACGAATTAACATAAAATAAATAATACATAGATAATAGGCTCGGCGCAAAAAAATCTTCTTAAACTATCCCTTATTACTTATTACCTTGTTATACTCTTTCCGATCATAAAATTCCGCTTGCTTACCATCATTCCACTGTTTGACTGGTCGCAAATAGCCCACCACCCGCGAATAAATTTCACATCTTGTTCGTTGTTTCTCTAAATTTTGAATTGTCTTTTTCATATTGATTTTCCTCCTTAATTATTCCCCCTAATAATAACTTCGTTAGTGTTTAATAGCTTCATGCATATCCAATTTCTGTATCACACTTAGGACAATACTCATATTCGCCAGCGATATAGCCATGCTTAGGACAAATACTAAAGGTCGGTGTTAAGGTAAAGTAAGGTAAATGATACCGATAGCAAATCTTCTTTATCAAGTTTTTAACAGCCGTAACATTAGGAAGCCGCTCACCAATAAAACCATGCAATACCGTACCACCTGTATAAAGACTCTGCAAATCATCCTGACGATCCAGGGCTTCAAATAAATCATCCGTGAAATTAACAGGGAGGTGCGTGGAGTTGGTATAATATGGCTTTGCCCCCAACTGATAAGCCTTTTCATTTGCCACGATAATTTTCGAGTACTTCTCTTTATCATACTTGGCAAAATTATAGCTTGTGCCCTCGCCTGGCGTTGCCTCTAAATTATAAAGCTGGTTCTCTTCATTTTGGTAATCCATCAATCTTTCCCGCATAAAAATTAAAGTCTCCTTTGCAAAATTATGGCCTTTCGTAGTTGCAAGACTCGTTTTAAGAAGATTAAGGCAAGCCTCATTCATCCCTAAAAGACCAATTGTGTTAAAATGATTGCGCCAATATTCACCAAAAGATTCTTTAATCTGGTCTAAATAATGACGGCAATAAGGATAAAGACCTTCTTCAGTAAATCGCTCTAAAGTCTCCCGCTTCACCTGCAAACTTTTACGTGCCACTGCCATTATTTTTCCCAGACGTTTAAAGAAATCTTCTTTACTTTTAGATAAATGTCCTAGGCGCGGCATATTAATCGTTACTACACCAATTGAACCAGTGAGAGGATTTGCTCCAAAGAGTCCGCCTCCTCTCTTGCGCAGCTCGCGGTTGTCTAAACGCAGTCGGCAACACATTGATCTTGCATCATCTGGACTCATATCTGAATTCACAAAGTTGGCAAAATAGGGAACGCCATATTTGGCGGTCATTTCCCACAAAGGTTTCCATTCCTCCTTTCCCCATTGAAAATTACGGGTGATATTAATCGTGGGAATCGGAAAGGAAAACACCCGCCCCTTAGCATCGCCTTCAAGCATCGTCTCGCCAAAAGCACGATTGAAAATATCCATTTCTTTTTGAAAATCACCATAAACCTCCTTCTGCATTTTCCCGCCAATCATTACAGGTTCACCCTTCATATTGCCTGGGATTGTGAGATCTAAGGTAATATTAGTGAAAGGTGTTTGGAAACCGACCCGCGTCGGTACATTCATATTAAATAAAAATTCTTGCAGACATTGTTTAACATCATCATAACCTAAATTATCGTAGCGGATAAATGGGGCAAGATAGGTATCAAAATTGGAAAAAGCGACTGCTCCGGCAATTTCGCCCTGCACCGTGTAAAAGAAATTAACAATCTGGCCAAGAGCCGTACGTAAGTGCTTAGGCGGCCGACTTTCAATCTTGCCCGAGACTCCTCCAAAACCACGCATCAAAAGATCACGCAAATCCCATCCTGTGCAGTAAGCAGACAAAAGCTGAAGATCATGAATATGAAAATCCCGATTTAAATGAGCATCCCGTACCTCTGGAGGATAAATCTTATGTAACCAGTAGTGAGAGGAAACCGCAGAGGCAACATGATTATTTAGCCCCTGCAGGGAAAAAGTCATATTGCTGTTTTCGCGAACACGCCAATCCACCTGTGAAAGATAACCCTCCATCAATTCATCGGAATCAATAAATTTCCGTAAATCCCGCAACCTGGCATGCTGATCACGGTAAAGAATGTAAGCCTTTGCTGTCTTTGCGTGTCCCTCTTCAATCAAAACCTTTTCTACTAAATCTTGAATCTGCTCTACCGAAGGAATAGTATGGCCGTCAAATTTTTCATTTAAAAGAACAGCGACCTTACCAGCCAATTGTCTTGCTAGGTTCCGGTTCCGACCTCCTACAGCTTGCGCCGCCTTAAAGATAGCCGTTGCAATTTTTTCCGGTTCAAAGGGAACGATTCGACCATCTCGCTTCTTAATTCGAATAACCTCTTTTGTTTTTGCCATTTTGGATTTATTTAGGATGTCCGCCTTACCACGCGGCGAAACTACCCTTTTAATTTTTATTTCTTGTAAACTTCGGGGCCCCATAAAATTTCTAATTTTATGGGGCTTTCTCGGGACGACAAATTTGTTTCTTAAGATCTGTAAAAGCGCTTAATTCCTTGGCAAAACTCTCCACATCTTTAAAAGATTTATAAACCGAGGCAAAACGGATATAAGCAACTTCGTCCAATTTTTTCAATTCCTTCATCACTAACTCACCAATAAAACGACTTCCGATTTCTCTCTTTCTACCCTCCCTGATTTTTTGCTCAATACGAGAAAGCATCTTTAAAATAGCCTCTTCAGCAATAGGACGTTTCTCGCAAGCCCGCCGAATACCTCGTTCTAATTTGGTGCGATCATAGAGCTCTCGCTGCCCATCTTTTTTAATTACATAGAAATTCAATAACTCCACTTCTTCATAGGTGGAAAAGCGGGAACGGCATCTTGGGCATTCACGGCGACGGCGAATCGCAAAACCATCATTTGCCGTTCTAGAATCCACTACTTTAGTCTCACTAGCATGACAATGTGGACATTTCATAAATAACCAAATGTAGTATTATACAAAAACATTATACCACAATTTATTGGGATATAGGGTGTGGATAAGTCTAAATGCAAAATGCAAAAATCAAAATGTAAAATGACAGTTTAAAATCTTAAAATGAATTAGGGTCTTTGGGAATCAACCATTTATGGTTCCAAAAATTATTGATTGGTTACAAAGTGCAGTCTTGAAAGGATAAATCCTAAATTCCCAATCACTTTATCATTTCAACATTTTACATTGTCATTTTGATTTTTGATTTTTGAATTTTAAATTTAATATTCAGGTTCTCAAATCAAAAAAGACCTTATTTCATTAAATAAGCTCTTTATAACACAACAAAATGATAGTTCTATTTTCCCATCTTCTTCCGAATAAAAGCAGGGATATCTAGTTCGTCCTCACCACCCGCTTCTTCTTCCTCTTCTTCTTTATCTATGTCCATTTCTCTGGTTTTAACTTCTATGGCTTCTTCTGGTGGTTCGGCACTAAAAATATCTTCTTCCTCTTTCTTTTCTTCCTCTCTTCTTTTTCCCTCAAAACCTGTAGCAATCACAGTGATTTTCAATTCTCCTTCTATTTCTGGATCAATCACTGCACCAAAAATAATCTTGGCCTCTGGTGCCACTTTTTCTGTAATTACTTTAGCGGCTTCATCAATTTCATACATTCCTAAATCCGATCCGCCTGTCACGTTGAAGAGTACTCCCTTTGCCCCGTCAATGGAAAGCTCGAGGAGAGGGCTAGAAATCGCTGCTTTGGCCGCTTCCTTTGCTCTCTCTTCACCACTCGCCCGACCGATACCCATTAAAGCGGATCCTGCATCCCGCATAATTGCTTTAACATCTGCAAAATCAACATTAACAATGCCAGGAACAACAATTAAATCAGAAATACCCTGGACGCCTTGACGTAAAACATCATCCACGATTTCAAAAGCCTCTAGGAGTGAGGTAGACTTGTCAATTACCTGCAGGAGGCGATCGTTAGGAATGGTAATTAAAGTATCTACTTCTTTAGCCAAACTTACTAAACCTTGCTCTGCAATATTCCGCCGCGCTAGGCCCTCAAAGCTAAATGGTTTTGTGATTACACCAATTGTAAGCACCCCTGCTTCTCGCGCTAAATTAGCAATTACTGGACTTGCACCCGTACCTGTTCCGCCACCTAAACCGCAAGTAATAAAAACCATATCTGCTCCTTTTAATGCTTTAGCAATTTCATCGCACCCTTCTTCTGCCGCCTGGCGGCCGACTTCCGGATCCATTCCTGCCCCCAAACCTTTTGTAATATTTTTACCAATATGAATCCGTGTTTGGGCATTACTTTTTTGTAATGCTTGAGCATCGGTATTAACAGCAATAAATTCCACCCCTTTAATATCTGAAGCAATCATTCGATTAATCGCATTCCCTCCTGATCCGCCGACACCTACAACCTTCAAGCGTGCAAATGTTTCTAAATCTGGTTTAATTTCCATAAAATTCTTATAACATTTAACTTAAAACTTGCCTGCCTGGCGGCAGACAGGTAACTTAAAGAAGATTTCCCTCTTATGTCATACATTATAAGTTACAAGTCTCAAAACTTCTAATTATTATAACTAATTCCTTTTTTTATAGCAATACCCTCCCATTATGGTAAAAAGTTCTTAAACCAACGTTTCATTTTGTCCATACCACTATTCAATTTCGTTAAGCTTTCACGATTAGACTCAAAAGAAAATCTTTTACCCTCTCCCAGTGCCCAATGAATCAAGCCCGTTGCCGTGGCAAAAACAGGATCATCCACCCTATCCACAGCTACTGCCAATCCCGTCGGAAAACCAATCTGTGCTGGGAGTCTTAAAGTACTTTTGGCTAAATCAACCACTCCTGGCAACTTTGCACCGCCACCCACAAGCACCGCTCCTGCGGGCAATTGCGCGCTGCGGCCAATTTTATGTAATTCCTTATCAATCATTTTAAACATTTCCTCACCCCGCGCCTCAATAATATCTGCGATTTCACGTCTTAGAACTACCCCTTTTTCTCCTTTGGCTATTTTTTGCAAATCAACCTCTTCCTTTTTCTCAATTTCACAAGGCAAACAAGAACCATACTCAATCTTTATCCGTTCCGCAGTATCCACAGAAGTACGTAGCCCAATCGCTAAATCCGAACTAATATGCTCACCACCCACAGGTAGAGCGCCAGCGGCAAGAAGTCCACCCTCTTCATAAACACTGAAACTCGTACTGCCTCCTCCCAAATCAATTAAAACAACTCCTAAATCACGTTGCCGTTTCTCCAACACTGACCAAGCAGAGGCTAAAGGAGCAAATACTAATCCGGCCACATCCACACCTGTGCGCTCCACGCAACGCGTTACATTATTAAGTAATGAAGATGAAGTTTCTACGATGGTTGTCACCGCTTCTAAACGTACACCATTCATGCCCACAGGATCTTTAATTCCGCTCTCATCATCCACAATAAAATCCCGCGGCAGGATATGCAAAATCTCCCGATTAGAAGAAATGCTTACTGCGGAAGCAGCCTCAATCACACGTGCAACATCATTCTTGGAAATCTCGCCATCTGCCCTTGAAATCGCAATTACACCGCGAGACTCTACATAAGATACTTGGGAACCACCTACAGAAACATAAGCTCTTTCCACAGGTAAACCCGCCATTCTTTCTGCTTTTTCCAAGGCAGAGGAGATACTCGTTACCACCTCTTCAGCATCCACAACCATCCCTTTTCTTATACCAGAAGAGGGTGACTCACCAATCCCTAAAATACGAGGTTTTTCTTCCACTCCTCCTCTCTCCACAATAATTACACGAATAACTGTTGCACCCAAGTCAATACCTGAAATAATTTCTTGTTTGGACATAGTAAAATCAAAATGTAAAAATCAAAATGCCTACCCGCAGAAGCCTTGGCAGAAGTGGATCATTTTGATTTTTGATTTTTAAATTTTGCATTATTTAAAAATATACGGACGAAAAATGAGATAAATACTTACAATCCAACCCAAG
>CAYWOB010000018.1:0-18050 GCA_964459815.1 uncultured Candidatus Saccharibacteria bacterium | reverse complement strand
AATTCCCAAAAACCTTAATTCATTTTAAGATTTTGCATTGTCATTTTGATTTTTGCATTTTAATTTTTCAATTTAATTTTATGCTAAAACGTCTAGAAAACTTCTTAAAAAAATCCAAAGTCGTTTATAAATTAATTCCACACCGCACTGTTTATACTACTTTTGATCTCTCCCAAACCCTACATGAAGATTTAAAAGCAATTGCTAAAACCTTGCTTGTGCAGGCAGATAGAGAATTTGTTTTCGCAGTGGTGCCAGGAAATCGTCGTTTGGATATTGTGAAGCTTAAGAAACTGATCAATGTTGATCGTAAAAAAAGAGGCGAGGAGCCGCTTTGTCAAAAGGTGAGGATTGCTAATGAGGCGCAAATTAAAATAAATATTACCAAAAAGGCAGGTACCCTTGTTCCCTTTGGTTCACTGCATAAGAAAAAAACATATATTGATCAATCATTACTTAAAAACAAAAAAATTATTTTGAATGCAGGTAGTTTTCAAGAAGCAATTAAAATTACAACATCAGTTTATTGTAAGATTGAAAATCCAGTTGCTGGAGTGATTTCCAAAGCAAGGTAGTTTTGAAGTCCTAAGTTTAGTGTGTGTTTATGATAAAACAATATCATTTTCAATTAGAAAAATTTCAAGGTCCGCTAGATTTACTCCTTAAATTCATTGAAGAAGAAAGACTCAAAATTACAGATATATCCTTAGCCAAGGTAGCAGATCAATATTTATTTTATATCGAAAATCATACCGTGAATCCCGAACAACTCTCGGATTTTTTAGTAATTGCGGCAAGATTGCTTTTATTAAAATCTAAAGAAATTTTACCTGATTTAGAACTGGAAACCGAAGAAGAAGAGGATATTGCTGAATTGAAACAAAAGCTAGAAATTTATCAGAAATATAAATTATTAGCCAGAGAACTTCATAAATTAGAAAAAAGGGGAGAGTATAGCTTAATTCGTAATATTTGGTTTTCACGCAAGATTTGTTTTTCACCACCTCTGCAAGGATTCCAAGTAAATAACCTCGCTAATATTTATGTGAATATAATTGAGCAGTTTTCAGAGGAAGAAGGACTCTTGACTAAAGGGACTTTAAGAAAAGGCATCTCCCTGCAAGAAAAAATTAGTCTAATTAAAATATGTCTAAAAAACCGTATGGAGTTAACCCTTGCTAATCTCAATAAAACAGGGGACAGGCTAGAGCAAATTGTGAATTTTTTGGCACTTCTAGAGCTTTTACATCGCAAAGAAGTAGTTGCAGAGCAAAGAGAGGCTTTTGCGGAAATCCAAATTAGAAAAGCATAGGGGAGAGAAGGAGAAGTCTCCCCTATTTACTTGCCAATTTTTCTGATATTTTAAAATTGCAATGAGTATTAAATAAATTGCAATTTTTTTATATTTATTGTATTATTAGGCAAAAATGCAAATATTCTTGTCAGCAAATTTTTAATTTATCTCTTTAGATCTGAATCCATTTTATGCTAAAAAATTTATTTATTACTACCATTTTTCGTCCCGCAACAGGAGGAATTGAATTATGTTTATCCAATATTATTCAAAGATTACCTAAAAGGCGAGCGGTTGTTCTGACAAATAAAAATGGGGATGAAAGTCAATCCTTTGATAAATCACAAAAATATCCTATCTATAGGAAAAGGTTAGAGATGCATTTCTTAAAACCCAAGTGGCTTGCTTCCCCCTTTTTTGCCTTGCAGATTGCCCTAAAAGAAAAAGTGGAATTTGTGCAGGCTACTCATGGTTTTGCTTCTTACATTGCAGCATGGAGCTTAAAAAAACTATTAGGTCTTCCCTATTTTGTATGGGCTTATGGTCTAGATATTTTAGCAATGCAGAAATCAAAGATGTTATATTATTTCGTCAAGAGAATTTACAAAGAGGCTTGCGGTGGGATTGCGAATAGTAAGTTTACCAAGCAAGAAATGTCACGTTTAGGCTTACCCCAAGAAAAAATTAGTGTGGTTTATCCTGGCGTGGATGGCAGCTATTTTAAGCCCGGTCTTGCCGTAGAAAAAGTAAGGAAAAAATATCATATCCCGGCCGAAAAAAAAATTCTACTTTCGGTTTCGCGCCTTGTTAGCCGCAAGGGCTTTGATCTTGTGATTCGTGCTCTGCCAACAATTTTGGAAAAATTTCCTCACACAATTTACCTTCTTGGCGGCAAAGGACCGGATGAAGCAAGGCTGCGTACTATGGTAACGAAAAGTTCTGATCCCAAAATTCAAGAAGCAGTAAAATTTATTGGTTTTGTGCCAGATCAAGATTTGCCTTCTCTTTATAATCTTGCTGATGTTTTTTTAATGCCTTCACGTCAGATTAATGAAGACGTGGAAGGTTTCGGCATGGTTTTTTTAGAGGCTAATGCTTGTGAATGTCCTGTAATTGGCGGTAAGTCAGGCGGAATACCCGAAGCAATTATTGATGGAAAGACAGGATTTTTAGTTGATCCTGGAGATCCCCAAGATTTAGCTTCTAAGGTGATTAAACTTTTAAGTGATGATACTTTAAGAAAAAGAATGGGACAGATAGGAAGACAGAGAGTTTTAAAGGAATTTAATTGGGGAAAGATCACAAAAGATTTTACAAAAAAATTAGAAAGCCTTGGGTAGAATTTTCAATTTTCAATTTACAATTTTCAATGAAGTATCAATACGTTTTGAAAATTGATTCATTAAAAATTTAATGAAAATTGGAAATTAGAAATTGAAAATTATTGCTATATGAAAACTATTCTCTTCCTCGCCTACTACTATCCTCCTATCAATAATGCTGGAACGCAGAGGATTGAAAAATTCGTAAAGTATTTGCCGGATTTTGGGATACGTCCCATTGTTTTAACTACTTCTTATTTCTCCCGATATTTTGATCAAGTAAAGAGTTTTACTTTAACAAAGCGATTAGACCGGGAGAAACGTCGCGAGGAAAAAAAGATAGGGATATATCGGGCGGGGGAATTACGCAATTTAGTAGTCAGAAAGGGAAAAAAGAGACAACAAAACATAGGAGGTTATTCAGAAATTAGGAATAATTCTTGGCTAGCTAAAATTAAACAGTTTATCAAAACTTGGCTCTTATTTCCAGACTCTAAGGTTACCTGGTTGCCTTTTGCTTTTTTTTACAGCCTTTGGCTTATAAAAAAATATAGGGTAGAGTATATAGTGTCCTCTTTTCCACCCGCTACCTCTCCCCTGCTTAGTTGGTTTTTAAAAAAATGCACCTATGTAAAATGGATTGCTGATTTCCGCGATGGATGGTGTCTAGATCCTTTGGAGCCAACCTTTAGCCAATCCCCTCTTCGTCTATTTTTGGAAAAAAGATTAGAGACTGCCGTGGTTAAAAATTGCGATCAAATCTTAGTGACTTCGCCAGATATTGGGGATTATTTTAAGAAATATCAAAACAAAGTCTCATTTCTTCCCAATGGTTATGATGAGCAGGATTTTGTCTTAGCAAAAAGGGGGTTAGAAAAATTTCAAGATTTGAAAAAGTATTTTATTATCTCTCACACCGGGGCTTTTTATTATTCACATCCTGGAAATACGCCTCGTTATTTTCTGCAAGCATTAAAAGAAGTTTTTTTAGAGCATCCCGAAATGAAAACAAAAACGCAGGTTTTCTTCTTAGGGAATTTAACCTTTGCTGAAAAAAAGATGGCTCATAAAATGGGCTTGGGTACACGGGTAAAGGTTTTGGGTTTAAGGCCGCATCAAGAGGCGATTCAATACCGTTTAATCTCTGACGTTCTACTTTTGGTGGATCGGCCAACTAAAGGCCCCATAAAATCAGAAGATTTTATGGGGGACCCCAGAAGTAAACCCCCAGAATTCTTTCAGAATTTTGGGGGAGCCCCCAGAAATAAAGTGCGATCAAGCTATATTCATGGCAAGATCTTCGAACATTTGCGAGCGCGTAAACCTATTCTTGCTCTTCTCCCGCAAGGCGCCTGTCGCGATTTTTTAAGTGAACTAGGCGTAGGTGAGATTGTGGAACCGCAAGATATTGCGGGGATTAAGAAGAAACTTTGGGAATTATTTTCTGAATGGCAAAAAGGAGGAATCTTAAGATATGAATTGACGGATGAGGAATTGGCGAAGTTTGAACGGAAAAATTTAACAAAGAGGCTGGTAGAGATTATGAAGTAATTTTCAATTTTTCACGCCTTTTCGGGTGACCACCCGCAGGGTGGCAAATCCCAATTTTCAATAAATTTTTAATGCTTTAATTTTCAAACAGAATTCAGTGTAGGAGGATGAAAAGTTTGAAAGTTTGAAAATTGAGATTTGGAGCTTGTTGGGAAATTGTAAATTGTAAATTGAAAATTATTGCTATGTCTCATTATCTAAATAAAATTTTAATTGCAGTTTTGGCTTTAGGTTTCGTATTCGCCATATTGGCTAATATCTTCGCCTGGAAATTTCTGATTTTACCTTTGAGTATCATCGTTGCTCTGGTTTTTTTAACCCTGGCCTATATGAGGCTGGATTATGCTTTGTATGTTTTTATTGCAGAATTAGTTTTAGGTGGTGCAGGAGGCAGATGGCTTGATTTTAGGGGTCTAATCTCTATCCGTATTGTTTTTTTTGCAATTTTATTTTTGATTTGGTTCTTCTATATCTATAAAAAAAGAATTAGTTTAAAACCATTGTTGGAAAGTAAATTCACCAAACCAATAATTATACTTTCTCTTTTCTTTCCGATTTTTTGGGGACTCCTCGGTTGGATTTATGGTTTTCCCCCGAATTATATTTTAAAAGATGCAAATGGATTTTTGTTTTATACCATATTTTTTCTTCTCATTACTGTTCTACCCAAATATTCTCAAGGTTTAAAGCTCGTTAAGGTTTACTTGGCCTCCATTATTGCAGCGAGTTTTGTTTTAACTGTATTATATTTCTTATCCGCTTTAGATCTGGTAAATATTTGGTTTTTAAAACAACTTTTCCTAGGTAGGATGTTTTATGGTGGGAAGATTGGGATTATGCCGGATGGGGCTTACAGACTTTTCACAGGCAATGGTGTGTTTATTCAAATTGGACTTTTGCTTTTAGCAAGTTTTATTTTACTTCGCAATCATCTAAATAAAAATATTAGAAATTTGATTTTGATTTCCATTTTATTTGTGTATCTCGCAATTGTTGCTAGCTACACGCGGGGTTTTTGGGTGGGTATTATTGGGGCTTTGGTTTTCCTTGTTTTATGGCTTAATTGGAAGCAAAGAGCAAAGCTTATTGTCGGAGCCATCATTCTATTTCTCATCTCCGAAATTGTTTTTTGGGGACTTTTTCACCTTTCTTTTTTCAACTTCTTTTTTAATCGTTTGGCAACTAGTGTGAGCATAGAAAAAGACCCTGTCTCCGTGGGAGAACGCGTGTCCCAAGTACGGGTTTTGGGCGGCGCTATTTTGCGCCATCCTTTTTGGGGTACGGGTTTTGGTACCTATTTTCCTATCTATCGCACCGAAGCTGAAGTAGCTGATCCTTACTCTTTCGAACTTGGGTATCTTGATATGGTCGTGAAATTTGGGATCATTGGTTTTGCTTTTTGGGGGTTAGTTATTCTGGGTATATTTTTCAAGGGCCTCAAATTGCTTTGGTTTAAATACGATTTATCTTATAAAAAGAAAGCAGTTATCTTAGGTTTTCTTAGTGGTCTCATCGCATTATTAATCGTGGGTGGCACTTCACCCTTCTTAATGTCAGCATTCGGAATTGCGCATATCGTGCTAACTATTTATATTTTGGAAGTCATTAGTCAATCAATAATGAAAAATGTAAAAATCAAAAATCAAAATGACAGTTTAAAATGTTAAAATTTTAAATTTTTTCATTGTCATTTTACATTTTGATTTTTGCATTTTACATTTGAACATTATGGTCCCCAAAGTCACCATCAATCTTCTAGGCTGGAACAGTAAAAAATATTTAAAACAAGCTTTGGATTCGGCGATTAGACAGACTTATCCGAATTTAGAAGTTGTGTTTATTGATAATGGCTCTGAGGATTCCTCGGTAAGTTTTGTGCACACAAATTTTCCGCAAATCAAGATTATTGATAATCAAAAGAATCTAGGTTATGCCGCGGGTCATAATGTAGGTATCAGGCAGGCGCAGGGTGAATATGTAATCTGTATGAATCCAGACATTATTCTAGAAGATGATTTTATAGCGCAAGCCGTGAGCGTAATGGAAAAAGATGACCGTCTTGGTGCCCTGACTGGTAAACTTTTAAAGATGAAAGAGGGCGGAGTAAAGACTAAAATCATTGATTCTGTGGGTTTCAAAATTTTCAAAAGTCGGCGGGTGATTGACCGCGGCCATGGGGAGGCTGACGCGGGGCAATACGAAAAAGAAGAGCAGGTTTTCGGCGCGTCAGGTGCCCTACCCGTATTTAGAAAAAAAGCCTTGGATGACATCCAGATTAACGGCGAATATTTTGATTGCGATTTTGAAAATTATAAAGAAGATGTTGATTTAGCTTGGCGTTTAAATTTATACGGTTGGAAATGTATCTATACGCCTTGTGCTGTTGCTTATCATGAACGCGGCACTGGCCTTTTGAAAAATGCAAAAGGCCGGGATTTTTTATCCGAAAAAAAGAAGCATTCTTTCCGGGCAAAATATTTTTCCTTCAAAAATCATAGTTTAATGCTGGTCAAGAATGATTCTTTATGGTATTACTTCTTAGATTCACCTTTTATCCTTTGGTATGAATTAAAGCGCTGGGGTTACGTGATTTTGCGTGAACCCAAGCTCTTCCGTTCTTTCTTAAAAATGATTAACCAACTTCCTCGCGTTTTAAAAAAGCGGCGAGTGATTACAGCGAACTGCAGGGTAAAAGCAAGAGAGATAAGAAGGTTTTTTGAATAAGGAACATTATCTTTGGAAAGGAGGAACACAATAATGAAAAGGATATTGGCTATTATCCTTGCTATCTTGTTTATAACTGTCTGTAGTTATCTCTCTATTCGTTATGGCAGTAATATTCTCAAAGATCTGGGTGATGCCTTAGTCACTGCGGTTTACAAAGGCGGTTAGTTTTTTACCCCGGCTTATCTATTAAGATGAGCCATTTTTATTATTCTTAATTCACTATTCCTAATTCATAATTCCCCCTTTTGACCTTTCTTCTTTTTTCTGTTATGATGACTACATATGAACAAAAGGTAATAAAAGCGAATATCCCTGCTTATCCGCTTAAGTTTATTTTCGTTTAATGATCACCAAAATGTTCACAAAAACAAAAATTTTCTTGATTTTGGCTACGCCCTTGCTAATTATTCCAAACCTTGTTTTGGCCTTTGATTTTGACAAAAATCATCTTTTGTCGGATAATGAACTTTATTCTTGTAATTTAAAAACTGAAAAAGAGGTGCAACGTTTTTTAGAGGCGCAAGGTAGCTGCCTTACTGATTATTCAGCGGAAGATATGAGCGCGGCAAAAATTATTGCGGGTGCTTACCGAAATTATGAAATCAGCACTTGCTGGATTTTGACTACTTTGCAAAAAGAACAATCTTTAATTAAAAGTGCAACGGCACGATCAGCTCGCGCTCTAGATTATGCTATGGGATTTGCTTGTCCTTCTGGTGGCTCTTGTGATGAACGGTATCAGGGTTTTAAAAAGCAAGTAGAATCTGCGGCTTGGCAGATTCGCAACCGCTATTTAGAATATCCAGAAAGTTATACCTTCCAAGTCGGGAAGGAATCAAAGACCGAAGATAATCAAACCGTTAAACCGAAGAATATTGCCACTGCTGTGAATTATAATTATACACCAGTGGTGGGTGATGGTGTGAACCATGGTGCTAATCGCAACTTTGTTCTTCTCTGGCAGGAATGGCGCAATTGGTTTTTACTTTCTCATCCTGCTGGCAATCTCTTGCGAGCACAAGGAGGCCGTGCAATTTACCTTACTATATATAATGAAGAGGAGGATAGGATAGAAAAAATGATGATTACTAATTTGGCTGTCTTTGAAGCTCGTGGTTATAGTAATAATCAGATTATTACTGTAGATCAAAGCGAGATTGATGGTTATCCAAATTCGGAATTAAGGATGACTTATCCTAATGGAACCCTAGTGCGGGGTAGTGGACCAGCAATCTATGTTATTGAGAATAATCGTCGCCGTCATATTACAAGCGCAAAAGTTTTGAAAGATATGGGTTATAAGATTGGGCAGGTAAAGAAGATAAAAGATGAGGAACTTGCTAGTATCCCTGGAGGTCCAGCAGTAGAGTCAGGAGCTAAGAAGATTGATGGGACTTTAATTCGTACCAAGAAAAATCCAGCCATCTATATCTTAGATTACGGCAAGCGCTGCCATATTGCAGAATGGAATGTTTTCCAGGCTAGTGGGTATTCCTGGAAGGATGTTAAGATTATCTCGGAAGAAGAAATGGCAGGTTATCCCCAAGATGCGCCAATGGTCTTAAATGATGGCCTTATTGTCAAGGCCAAGGGCCGTTCTGGTATCTATGTTGCAGAATATGGCACCCTGCGTCCCATTAAGAATTTAGATACATTTAAATCCTTAGGCTATAAATGGGACTGGGTTAAAACCGTTTCCGCTCAATACCTAGATAGCGTACCCAAAGGAGAAACATTAGAATAAATATTTAATTTTCAATTTTCAAATTCCAATGAAGTTCCAAATTCCAATAATCAAACCTAAAACAAGAGATATTTTGTTTGGAATTTGGTGCTTGGAACTTCATTGTCTCGCTATGCGAGATCTCGCGAAGCGAGAAAAATTGGTGCTTGAAAATTGAAAATTATTTATTATGCATAATTTATTCATTGTCATCATTAACTACAAAACCCCCGATTTGCTTCGGCAATGTCTTGATTCTATTTTAAAGACCTATCCGGATTTAAAGAAAAATATTTTAGTCATTGATAATTTTTCTCAAGATAATTCCGTGAAGATAATGCAAAAATATTTTCCAGATATTCGCGTTTTAGCCTCGCATTACAATAGTGGTTTCGGAGCGGCAATTAACTGGGGTATCAATAACGCGCCAAAAGAAACAGAATATCTGCTTTTCTTGAATCCAGATATTATTATGCAGGGTGATGCCCTGGCTAAGATGCGAGATTTTATGGAGAGAAGATCCAAGGTAGCTTTGATTGGGCCTAAGCTTTTAAATCCAGACTTATCAGTGCAGAGTTCTTGCCGCAGGTTTATTACCCCAAGACTCATTCTTTATCGCAGGACTTTTTTAGGCCGTTTTGGGTTTGCCAAAAAAGCGCTCCAGAGGTTTTTAATGGAAGATATTAATCATAATAAGATTCAAGAAGTAGATTGGATTTTTGGTGCTTGTATGATGGTGCGGCTAGCGGCCATTAGGGAAGTGGGGTTGATGGATGAGCGTTACTTCTTGTATTTTGAGGATATGGATTGGTGTCGACGTTTTTGGGAGAGAGGTTGGAAGGTTTGTTATTATCCGGAAGCTGAAATGATTCATTATCATCGTCGGGATAGTGCTGCTGAATCCGGCTTTTCTGCATTATTTAACCGCGCCGCACGGATTCATATCAGCAGCGCAATAAAATATTTTATTAAGTACTTTGGAGTACCAAAACCACGGGAGGGTGAATTAGAAAATAATTTCTCACAGGCACAGATATTGAGTAGACAAACTTCTCATTAATAATAGTAAAAACAATTTTCAATTTTCAAACAAGTTCCAAATCTCAATTTTCAAACTTTCAAACTTTTCATCCTCCTACACTGAATTCTGTTTGAAAATTAAAGCATTAAAAATTTATTGAAAATTGGGATTTGCCACCCTGCGGGTGGTCACCCGAAAAGGCGTGAAAAATTGAAAATTTGCATTTATGTTTTCCCCTTTAATTCGAGAAGAACACAAACACCGTAATCTGAAGTTCATCATTATTATTCTTGTTCTGGTTTTGATTGTAGGTTTAGTTTTTATTCAGCCTGTATTAACAGTCTATAGTCATGCCTCGCATGGCAAGACTTTTGTTGCCAAAGCAGAAGAGGAACTATCTAGCGGTAATTTGAAAGACGCTTCTCTACATTTAACCCTAGCCCATCAAGAGTTTCTCGCTGCCCGTGATAAGATGGGACGTCTTTCTTGGTATAAAGGAATTCCTTTAATTGGTAATCAGGTGATTGCTCTAGATAGTTTGCTTGTCTCTGCTTCGGAGCTCTCTGGAGCACTCTCTGATCTTGCTAATGTTGCTAATACTATTCTCAATCCCCTGGATAGTACCTTGGGGAAAGCAGCAGAAGAAAAAAAGAGAGAAAGTCTTAAAGTGCTTTCCGAATCCACACCCCTTTTAGAGGAGACCAAACATAAATTAGAAGAGGCAAAAAGTGATTTGGAAAGTATTGGACAAAGTGGTCTTTTGCCCCAAATTAGCAGCACTATTGATTTAATGAAAGGGAAATTACCACTAGTACAACAAACAGTAGATAAATTTATTTTGGCCTCCCAAGTTTTACCTAAAATGTTAGGATATCCGGAAGAAAAGACATATCTTTTCTTGTTCCAGAATAATATGGAACTAAGACCTGCAGGCGGTTTTATCGGCACTTATGGTATTTTGAAATTAAAAAATGGTGAAATTTCTAGTTTCTTTACTGATGATTCTTACAATTTAGATAAACAGTATAACAGTAAGGTTGAAACACCTAAACCTTTTCAAGACTATAACAAAAGATTTGAATGGTATTTCCGTGACTCTAACTGGTCACCTGATTTTCCCACTGCAGCTGAAAAAGCAGAATGGTTTTACAAGCTGGAAGGAGGGCAAGAAAATTTAGATGGCGTGATTACAATTACTCCAACCTTTATTGAAAAGATGTTGGAATTAACCGGTTCAGTAAAAGTGCCGGATTATCCTTATGAATTTACTGCAGCAAATTTTACTGATGAACTAGAATTTCACGTGGAGCAGAATTTCTATAAATTTGAAGACAAAACACAACGTAAAAGTATTATTGGTGATTTTGGTAAGATTATTATTACTCGAGCATTGAGTCTGCCCAAAGATAAGTTATTAGAACTTTTTAATATGGTAGTAGAGGGTTTTGGTGAAAAGCAGGCATTAGTCTATCTTAATGATTCCAATTTACAAAAAACTGTTGCTTTATCTGATTGGGATGGTCGAATTAAGGATGTGCCTGGTGATTACTTTTTGTACGTGGATTGTAATTTGGCCAGTTTAAAAAGCGATCCCTATGTGAAACGTACCATTAATTATGAAGTGAACTGGGATGGGAAAGGAAATCCCGTAGCTCATCTCACAATGACTTACAATCACACTGGCGAATTTAATTGGCGAACAACACGCTATCGTACCTATGCGCGTGTTTATGTGCCTAAAGGTGCAGAATTAATCAAAATTTCTGGCAATGAGAGTGACCCAGAGACCTATGAAGAAGCAGATAAGACCGTTTTTGCCTTTTTTAAAGTCACAGAACCCCAAACAACTGAATCCGTTACCCTAGAATATAAATTACCAATGTATATCACTGAACAGCCTTATTCTCTTTATGCCCAAAAGCAGGCAGGTACAGTGGATCATAAATTGAATGTAAAAATCAATTGGAATGGAACCATCCGTGAATTTAACACTGATTTAGTAGAGGATAGGGAATTTGAAATAAATTAAAAATTGAAAATGTCATCCCTTCGGGAGATCACCCGTAGGGGTGAAAAAATTAAAAATTTAATATAAAATATAAAATTTTGAATTTTAGATTGTAATTTTGCATTTTTCATTTTAAATTTTAAATTTGATTCCATGTCCTCCAAAATAAAAAGTATCAAGGCACGGGAGATTTTAGATTCCCGTGGCGAACCAACCATTGAAACAAAAATCATTTTAGAAAACGGTCTAGAAGCAAAGGCTGCGGTAGCATCTGGAGCATCCATAGGTAAATTTGAAGCATGGGAATTGCGAGATAATGACCCCAAAAGATATTTTGGTAAAGGAGTTATTACAGCTTGTCAAAATGTTAATGATAAAATTTTCAAAGCCCTGAAGGGTATGGATGTTATAGCTCAGAGGGAAATTGATGAACGGATGATTACGTTAGATGGTACAGAGAATAAATCGCATTTAGGAGCAAATGCCATTCTCTCCGTTTCTTTGAGTGTTGCTCGCGCCGCTGCGGCAGTACAAAAATTAGAGCTTTGGCAATGGATCCGCAAACTCTCACCTTCTCCTAAAAATCGTCAAAGAGATTTTAAGATCAGACCCATTTTAGAAGATTTGCCAATGCCCTGTTTTAATCTTTTGGAGGGAGGAAAGCATGCTGACAATCGCCTTTCATTTCAAGAATTTTGGGTAATTCCTGTAGGTGCAGAAAGTTTTAGCGAAGCAATGAGAATGGGTAGTGAAGTTTTTCACCATTTACGCGAATCGTGCAAAGAGAAAGGATACAATACTAATGTTGGCGATGAAGGAGGACTGGCGCCAAACTTAGATTCTAATGATCAGGCTGTGGAGCTAATTAGCGAGGCAATAGCAAGGGGCGGTTTTAAGATGCCTTCTGATTTTGTCTTGGGTTTAGATGTTGCGGCAAGCTCTTTCTTCGAACAGGCAAATTATATTTTTAAAAATGAAGGTTTATCTCTTTCCAGCGATCAAATGATTGGTCTCTATTGTGAATGGGTAGAGAAATACCCGATTTTGGCTGTCGAAGATGGTCTAGCTGAAGAGGATTGGCGAGGTTGGGTTTTGCTTACACAGAAGTTAGGAGAAAAAGTCCAAATTATTGGCGATGATCTTTTAGTAACTAATCTCCAAAGATTGAAACAGGCCATCAAGAAAAAAGCCGCCAATGCAATTTTAATTAAGTTAAACCAAATTGGTACTTTAACTGAAACCTTAGACTGTATTAAAGAGGCCCAAAGAAATAATTTTGGTACGATTATTTCTCACCGTTCTGGCGAAACTTGCGATACTTTTATTGCAGATTTAGCCGTGGCTACAAAAGCTGGGCAAATCAAAACCGGCTCCCTTTCTCGAAGCGAAAGGATTTGTAAATATAATCGGCTGATGGAAATAGAAGAGAAAATAAATAATTTTTAATTTCTAGTTTTCAATTATTTATGAAGAGACATAAACCCGTCGTATTAGTCATCCTGGATGGTTGGGGTATTGGTCCGCCAACTCGAATGAATGCTGTGGCCCAAGCACGAACCCCTACCTTTAATAATCTTGCTAAAACATTTCCTGCCGCCACCTTGCAAGCAGCAGGGGAGGCAGTAGGTTTACCTTGGCAAGAAATGGGTAATTCTGAAGTAGGGCATTTAAATTTAGGTTCCGGACGAATTATTTTGCAAAACCTGCCTAAAATTAATAATGCTATTGATAATGGTTCATTTTTTAAAAACCCTGCTTTTCAACGAGCGATAAAACATGTCCAAAAAAATAATTCCCGTTTACATTTAATGGGATTATTAAGCCCCGGTGGTGTACATAGCTATATGGATCATCTCTTTGTTCTTTTGGATTTAGCAAAAAGAGAGAATGTGAAAGAAGTATTTGTACACGCCTTTTTAGACGGACGTGATACCGCGCCACAAGCCAGCCTTTCCTATCTCAAAATTTTGGACTCCCAAATACATACTTTAGGAATTGGTAAATTAGCCACCCTTTGTGGTCGTTTTTTTGCAATGGATCGTGATCGTCATTGGGAAAGAATAGAAAAAGCTTATAAAATGATGGTGTTGGGACAAGGTAAAAAGGTGCAGGATTTTTATGGAACAATTCAATCCTATTATGATCAGAATATTTTTGATGAAAATATTGAACCATTGGTAATTATTGACAAAAATGATAAGCCAATTGGGTTAGTACAAGAGCATGATGCTTTAATTTTCTTTAATTATCGAGCAGATCGTGCGCGTGAAATCACCAGTGCTTTTATAGAAGATAATTTTCAGGGATTTGAACGCGGGCCTAGGATTAATGATTTATTTTTTGTAGGTATGACACCTTATGCCAAAGACTGGCCTCGCGAAGTCGCCTTTCGCGAAGAAAAGATACAAATGACTTTGGCCGAAACTTTAAGCCAGGCTGGCGCATCCCAAATGCACATTGCTGAAACTGAAAAATATGCCCATGTGACTTATTTCTTTGATGGTGGCCATGAAGAACCTTGGCCTGGTGAAGATTATATATTAATTCCTTCTCCGCGAAATAAAAATTATGCCGAGATACCTCAAATGAGTGCAGCCGAGGTAACAGAGCGTACTATTCAAACATTAAAAGCCAAGAAATATGATTTTATTGTACTGAATTTTGCCAATCCAGACATGGTAGCTCATACTGGAAATTTAGCTGCTACAATTGCTGCTATTGAATTTTTGGATCAATGTTTGGCAGAAATTGTGAAGGTGGTTTTAGACCAGGATGGTGTTCTGATTGTAACTGCGGACCATGGCAATGCAGAAGAATTAGCCGACCCAAAGACAGGTACTACCGAGACGAAACATAGTATTAATCCTGTTCCTGTTATTCTAATTGCCGAAGAATTGGAAGGAAGGGGAAGAGAGGGTGCACTGGATTATATTGAAGGCCGTTATCCTGTTGGGTTAATCTCGGATATTGCACCGACAGTTTTAGCACTCTTGAATATTTCTAAACCTAAAGAGATGACCGGCATTAATCTTTTAGAAGTGCTTTTAAAATAAGCCCCAAAAATTCTTAGGAGAATTTTTGGGGGACCCCCCTAATAATAAAATTTACCCTGTTAAATACTTGCGAAGCAAATTTAATAGGGTGAACCCTGTTAAATAATTCACCCTTAAGTAAATTGCCGTAAAGAACGCTTGAGCGTCCAAAGCGGCATTTGACAGGATAAAAAATATGTTTGATGTTGTTACTTTTGGCGGTGCGACTCGTGATATTGTAGTGCGCACTACCGCAGGTAAATTAATCACTACTGATCACAATTTACGGGCGACTAAACTTCTAGGTTTTGAATATGGCGCCAAAATCCCAGTCTTGCGCACCTATGATAATTTCGGAGGTGGAGCTTGCAATGTAGCCGTAGGATTGGCGCAATTAGGTTTGCGTGTGGCTTGCCGCATAAATCTCGGTCGGGATTTAGATGGTTTAAGGATTAAGAAAAATTTGAAAGCCGCCAAAGTTTCGGGAGAACTTATTTCATGGGATAAAAAAGAGAGGACTGATCTTTCTGTGGTAATTATTGATGAAAATGGCGGCGGTGACCATATTGTGTTTGTAGATAAAAATGCAAGCAACAATTTAAATCTAGGTCACAAAAAATTTACCAGCCAATGGATTTATATTTCTTCTCTTACAGGTGAATGGTTAACTTTATTGAAAGAGCTCGCTCAATTCGCAGCGAAGAAAAAAATTAAGATTGTTTTTAATCCCGGTTTAGCCCAATTATCCGCAGGATATGAGGGATTACATGAAATTTTGCATAATGTGGAAATTTTAGTCTTAACTTTAGATGAAGCGATTGAGCTTGTTTTAAGTAAGAATAAAAATTTTTCCCTATTGGCAGGTAACATTGCCCGCGAGCTTTTTTCTTGGGGTCCCAAAATTGTGGTGGTCACTGAAGGAGCTAAAGGAGCATCTACTTATGATGGTAAGGAATTGCACTTTCAAGAAGCAGTAAAGATAAGCGAAGTTGTAGATACCACAGGCGCTGGTGACGCTTTTTCCGCTGCTTTTTTAGGAGCTATTGCCTTGGGCAAAGATATAAAAACTGCCCTTTTATGGGGGGTAAAGAATGGCGCTAATGTGATTAAGGATTATGGAGCACAGACAGGGCTGTTAATGAGGAAAGAGATAGAGAAAAAAGAAGCATAGGTGAAATATTTCAATAGTTTATGTTTATTAGAAGAAAAGTTTCAAGTTAAAAATTCAAAGTCCAAAGTTATAGTTACTAGTTTAAAGTTTAACGAATGAATTTTAAATTTTGAACTAAACTTTTAACTTTGCACTTTTAACTTTTAACTTTGGTTTAATGCACAAACCGAATTACCTTCTTGTTATTACTGTTTTTGGCTTAGTGATTTTTGGGTTAGTAATGATTGCTTCGGCAAGTTCCGTATTGTCCTATGAGAGATTCGGTCACAACTCGTATTATTTGCAGCACCAATTTTTCTTTGGCGCGCTTTTAGGTTTTATCGCTTGGCTTATCTTTGCGAAGATTGATTATCATCGCTGGCAAAAATTGGCTTTTCTCGCTTTAGTCATTTCTTTAATCCTCTTAATTTTAGTATTTATTCCTGGCATTGGATTAGGCTTTAAAGGAGCACGGCGCTGGATTGGAATGGGTCCTTTATCTTTTCAACCCACAGAGTTATTAAAACTCACTTTTATTGTTTATCTAGCTACTTGGCTTTCAAAGAAGCGAGAACAGGTTTCTCATTTTCAATATGGTTTTCTCCCTTTTCTGGTTATTTTGGGGGTAGTGAGCTTTTTAATTGTGTTGCAGCCGGATATAGGCACTTTATCCATTATTTTACTTACATCAGTAATTGTTTTCTATCTTGCTGGCGCTCGATTTTCCCATTTAGCAATGATCGGCGGTATTCTAGCCTTAACCTTTTGGCTTTTGATTGTGATTGCGCCTTACCGCATGAATCGTTTTATTGCTTTCCGCAACCCAGAAACTGATCCTCAAGGAATCGGTTACCATCTAAATCAAGCCCTTATTGCCGAAGGCTCGGGAGGGTTATGGGGTTTGGGTTTTGGCCAATCTAGGCAAAAATATAATTATTTACCCGAGGTCGCTGGAGACTCTATTTTTGCGGTAATCTGCGAGGAATTAGGTTTTTTGAGGGTTGGTTTTTTAGTAGTAGTTTTTTCCTTCTTAGCTTATCAGGGTTTTAAGATTGCGCGGGATAGTCCTGATAATTTTGGCCGCTTGCTTGCGGGTGGCATCACTTCTTGGCTTTGTTTCCAAGCTTTTATTAATATCCTGGCCCTGTCTGGTTTAATTCCTTTGACTGGCGTTCCTTTACCCTTGATTAGTTATGGTGGATCTGCTATGGTAATTTCTTTAATCGCAATAGGAATTTTAACCAATATCTCTAAGCAGACAGTGTAATGGAATAAGGAATTAGGAATCAGGAATAATGAATCATGATCAATTTTATGTCCTTATATTCCTAATTCCTACTTCCTGATTCATAATTCCTGCTTCATAATTATGCGCATTCTTCTTACTGGCGGTGGCACAGGTGGTCATACTATTCCCATTGTTGCTGTAACTCAAGAATTGAAAAAGCGAAAAAAAGATTTAGTTTTATTTTGGCTAGGAAGTGGTCAACCTGAAGAGCAAGTGGCCAAGAAAAATAGTATCCCTTTTCAAAAAATCGTCTGTGGTAAGTTCAGACGTTATTTTTCTTTTTGGAATCTAGCTGATTTTTTTAAAATTCCAATTGGGATTTTTCAAAGTTTTTTTTTAATTTTAGGATTTCAACCTGATATAGTTTTTAGTAAGGGCGGTTATGTAAGCTTGCCAGCAGTAATTGCTGCTTGGCTGGCGCGTAAAAAAATTATTATTCATGAATCCGACATTGTCCCAGGGCTTGCCAATAAAATTGCTAGTCGTTTAGCAAATAAAATTTTATTGGGATTTAAGACAAGGTCTTTGTCAGGTAAATACATTTTTACTGGCAATCCTGTGGCTAGAGAAATTTTAAAAGGTGATCCTATAAAAGCGCGTAAATTTTTTCATCTATCAAAAAATAAGCCAGTGATTTTAGTAATGGGCGGCAGTCAAGGCGCGCAGTTTATTAATAATTTAGTTCATAAATCACTAGGGAATTTAAAGCAATATCAGATTATTCATTTAACAGGAATTAAAAATACTAGCTCCTCTGGATCTATAAAAAAAATAAATAATTATCATTCTTATGTTTATTTAAACGGAGCAAAGATGGCCCTTGCTTATTCTGTCGCTGACCTTGTTATTTCCCGTGCCGGTGCAAACTCCCTTGCCGAGATTGCAGCTAGAGGTTTGCCATCAATTTTAATTCCTTTACCCTCTGCCGCTTCAG
>CAYWOB010000017.1:0-18201 GCA_964459815.1 uncultured Candidatus Saccharibacteria bacterium | reverse complement strand
ACCCGCCCGCCTTGACTTCGCTCCTAGTTAGAAATGTTCAATCTTACCAAAATAGCTAGACTTTTAACAAGGGGTTACCCTGAATGTCAGTCAAGGCGAAGTCGGGCGCGGCAAATCAAAATGTAAAAATAGAAAAATTTTAAAATTTTACATTATTTTTCTTAATAAAAATAAAAACAACCTTTATATTTCTAAGGTTGTTTTATAAATAAAATTTATGCTCTTTCTACATATTCCCCTGTTTCCGTATTCACTCTGATTTTATCTTCTTTTTTAATAAATAGAGGAACGGTTATTTTTGCGCCTGTTTCTAGGATAACTTGTTTGGTTCCTGTTTTTGTAGCTGTATCACCACGCACAGACGGAGGTGCTTCAATGACCTCAAGCACGATTTTTAAAGGGATTTCAATGTTGATAGGCTGACTATTAAAATATAGAACATCTACGCTTGCTCCATCTTTCAGAAATTGCGCTCTGCGACCAACTTGTTTTTGAGAGAGACTAAACTGTTCATAGTTTGTTTCATCCATAAAATAGAAGACACCACTATCTTGATATAAAAACTGGGCTTTATTCTTAGTGAGATCTGGCTCTTGAAACTTATCGTTTCCTTTAAAATTTTTACTAATGACATTACCGTTGATAAGGTTTTTCAGTTTGGTTTGTTGCACCGCACCGCCGCGGCCCAACTTAACATGTTGAGAGGCAATGACTGTGTAGGGTTCATTATTATACTCAATATTAGTGCCAATTTTAAGGTCATTAATACCTAGCATACCCCGTAGAAGAATTTTAAATAATAATTTTAATTATTATAAACTAATTCTTCAATTAAAATTAAATATTGTGGTAAATAATTATTTTGAGTATTTTCTTAAAAATATTCCTCCTCTATACGATAATTTTGATAATAACACATAAAATATTTCAAAATTTCTCTACGGGGCATAAATTTGTTCTCCTTAGACTTCAGACTTTGGGAGGATTTACTGCCATTTTTACCTAATAATATAGGGCAGAAGAGCCATAAAGCGAGCGTTCTTAATTGCATGCGCTAGTTTGCGTTGATGAAAAGAACAAGTGCCTGTTCTTTTTTTGGGTCTGATTTTACCATAACTGGATAGACATCGTCTAATCAGTTCTACATTTTTGTAATCAATAATTTTTTTAGGATCAACACAAAAACGACAATATTTTTTAGGTTGCATATGTAATAGTTAATAGTTAAAAGTTCAAAATTCAAAGTTAGGGTCTGAAAAAACTTTAAATTTAACCTTTAACTTTTAACTTTGAATTTTGAACTAGAATGGTATATCTTCAATACTAATGCCTTCGTCTTCCTCTCCCTTTTTTTCTTGAGTACGCGGTTTTGCTTCTGGTTCGGATGCTACTTTTATGTCTTCTTGTACAGATGTCAGATCTTCTTCTACATTGATGGTAGGAATTTCCGAAGGAGGGGCGGAAGGAGTGATTACAGGGGCGGGAGCAGATGTGGTGCGGGGTGTAGCAGGATAGGTACTCCCTCCTTGCGTGCGCGGTGGGGATAACATAATCATATCGCGTGCTACAATTTCGGTGCGATAACGTTTGATACCATCTTGGCCTTCCCAATCCCGAGTCTGGAGTGAGCCTTCAATGTAAACCCGATCACCTTTTTTTAAATACTGACCGCAGATATCAGCTAACTTGCGCCAAGCGACGATATTATGGTATTCCACAGCCTCTTGCTTTTGGCCCTGTGCATTGGTCCAGATGCGGTTGGTAGCCACACCAAAATTAGCCACTGTATCTCCTGAAGGAATAGTGCGGATTTCTGGGTCGCGGGTTAAGCGCCCGATAATCATTACTTTATTGAGATCCATTTATTTAGACTACCTCCTTATTGTTTTAATAAGAAATTAATTAATGGAGTTGGGATGGGGGTTCTTTGGGGGTTTATTTTAGAGTACTTCTTCTTTTAGGATTTCTTCTAATTTTTTATCCAAATCTTCCATCTCTGCCTTCGGTTTTTTAGAGGTTTTGGAACTCTTTTTCTTTTGGGAAGGTGTTTCTTTTGGAGGACGAGAGATTGCCTTCTTTGTGCCTATCTGCGGTTGGAGAGTGGCTGACACTTGTTCTAGAGATCCTTCCGTCTTTTCTTGAGGAATAATGATTTCTTGACCTTCTACAAAAGTAGTGATTAAAAATCTTAAGAGAGGGGGAATGGATTTTAACTTTTTCTTTAAGGAATCCACCTCTTCTTTATTTAATGTAAACCAGTTGATATGATAATAGCCTTGTTTATATTTTTTAATTTCGTAAGCTAAATCTTTAAGTCCCCAATATTCTTCTTTCTCAATTTTGCCGCCCAATTCTTTTATAACATCGTTGGCTTTAACGATTTCTTCTTGTGCTTCTTTTTCAGGAATCTGGGGCGAAAAAAGATACATTATTTCGTATTTGGGCATAAAATAGTTTAATTATTGCTATTACATACTAGCAAAGAGTATAAGAAAAGGCAAGTCTTTTAATTATCTAGTGGGTGTAGGTTCCAGAAGTTTTTCTTGCTAAAATGTTAAAAAGGGGGTATAGTATTTTCTGTTTAAATAATTAAAATTAAATTGAAATTTATGCTAAAAATTAACCCAGAAATTTTCCGTGGCTATGATTTACGCGGGGTAGTAGATAAGGATCTCACCCCTGAAATTGTTGAACATTTAGGCAAGGCTTATGGTACTTATATCAGAAAAAGGCGGGTTAAGAAAGTCATAGTAGGTTACGACTGCCGATTGACTAGTCCTGCCTATAAAGAAGCAATAATCCGTGGTCTTATTTCTACGGGAGTAGACGTTATTGATATTGGTTTAACTCTAGCAGGCACTTTTTACTGGGCTCAGTATTATTTTAAGGCTAAAGGTGGGGTGATGGTTACTGCTTCTCATAATCCATCAGAATATAATGGGTTTAAATTTGCTTTAGGCTATTCTGAAACAATGGTTACAGATGAAATTCAAGATTTACGGCGATTAGCAGAAAAGGGTCTGTTTATCCAAGCGAAGAAAATGGGCCGGGTTAAGAAGCAGGATATTACCAATGTTTATTTTCGTGATCTCAAGCGTCGCTTTAAGAAAATCAGAAAATTTAGGATCGTAGTAGATCCCAGTTGTTCTACGCCCGGTGTTTTTATTCCAGAGCTTTTGCGACGTATGGGTTGCACAGTTATTGAGAGTAATTGCAAGCTTGATGGTTTATTTCCAGTGGGCACACCTGATCCCACAGAGAAAATAGTAGCAAAGCGTATTGCCAAAGAAGTATTGAAAAGGAAAGCGGATTTGGGCTTTTCTTATGATGCGGACGGCGACCGAATGGGTATTGTGGATGAGAAGGGAAATATTCTTTGGAATGATATTTTAGTTGCTCTTTTCGCAGCAGATGTAATTGATCAAAATCCTGGTGCTAAAATTGTATTTAATACTTTATGCTCTAAAGTGGTTGAGGATACCATTAAGGCAAAAGGTGGTAGGCCAATAATGTGGCGAACTGGACATTCCTTCATTAAAGCAAAAGCAAAGCAGGTCAAAGCCAAGTTTGCAGGTGAACTCTCGGGCCATTTCTTTTTCTTAGATAAGTTTTATGGTCACGATGATGGGGCCTATGCTACCTTGCGCATACTAGATTATTTATCGCGTACTCATCAGAGTTTGTCTCAAGCAGTGGCATCTTTTCCAAAATATATTTCTAGCCCCGAGATCAAGATCGGCTGCCCAGACAACAAAAAGGTGAAATTGATGGATAAAATAAGTCGTGTACTCAAGAAAGATTTCAAAGATGCAGAGGTGATTGATGATCCTGGACGGGCTGGAGATGGTGTGAGGCTGGAAACAGAAGATGCTATGTTTGTAATCCGTTACTCCCAAAATGGACCTTATTTAACTGTAAAATTTGAAGCGCGCACAAAACAAGAATATAATGACTTGAAAAAATATATTAACAAACTTCTTCACAGTTATCCTGAAGTGGACTGGTCTTTTGGGGTAAATGTGGAGAGTTTGAAGTAAAAATTAGTAACTAGTAAATAGTAACTGGTAACTGGTAACTAGTAAAGGAAGAGTTATAGATATAAAGTTGTGGATAAGTTTCTTGATTTTATTACAGAGTATGATAAAGTATGATAGCATCATATATATTCATACTCTTTTTGTTTTCCCAATATCTTTTTGAAGAAGTAATTGGAAAAACCGCTGGTAAACCAGCGTAGAAGTAAAATTATGTCCCGTGAACGTCTTACTATTACAATTAGTAAAAGATTAATAGAGCTTTTAGATGAGGTAATTGATGGCGCCCGCATTCGTAATCGTTCGCATGCAATTGAATATCTTTTAGGTAAAGTTTTAGTGCCTAAGGTTTCGCGTGCAATTATTTTAGCTGGTGGCCAAGGCTTAAAAATGCGGCCTTTTACTTATGAAATGCCGAAATGTTTGATCCCAGTGCGTGGCAAACCGCTTTTAGAGCACACTTTAGATTTATTAAAAAGATACGATATCCGTGACATTATTATTACAATCGGACATCTTGGTACGAAGGTGCGGGATCATTTTGGTGATGGCTCGCGCTTTGGAGTGAAAATTACTTATGCGGATCAAGGGGAAACCTTTCGAGGGACTGGTGGTGCCTTAAAGGTAGCGAGAAGTTTAGCAGGACATCCTTTTTTGCTTTTATATGGGGATGTTTTGGCAGATATTAATCTTAATGATTTGATTGATTTTCATAAGAGCCATGGCAAAGCGATGACAATGGCTTTAACGAGCGTGGAAGATTCTTCTATTTGGGGAGTAGTGCAGCTTCATGGTACCCAAATCCGGGATTTTGTAGAAAAGCCCAAAGCGAGCCAGAGATTATCTAGGTTGATTAACGCTGGCATCTATGTTGTGGAGCCGAAGATTTTTGATTATTTCCCGCGCAAAAATATCTTCCGTTTAGAAGAAGATATTTTCCCTAAGCTTGCGCAGAGCGACGAGCTTTATGGTTATCCCTTTGAAGGTCAATGGTTTGATATTGGTACACCTGAAATTTATGCCAGGGTGATTAAGGAGTGGAAGGGAATAAAGTAAATTTTCAATTTACTAATTTTCAATTTTCAGACAATTTTTAATGTTTTAATTTTTAAACCATTAGAAGATTAAAAGTTGCTTGCGAAATTGAATTAAAAAGTTCCTTGATCTTAGATTAGATTAGTTTCAATGAACTAAATGGTTCTTTACTTAACTTAACTTTTTGAGGAGGATTGAGAGTGGAGGAGGAAATTTTCGAAGTTTTACTTAAAGATTTTAGTTTCGAGGAGGTTAAGATGGCATTGATGGAAATGTTAAATGCCGGAATAAAAACATATATGGGGTATAACATAGAGGCCTTGTTGGCTGTAATAGGAGAAGAGAATGGGGAAGAGAATGTCTCTTGAGGAAGCGACTTTATACTTACAGTGGGGCCCTTCTCCACAAGAGAATGTAGAAGCAGCTTATGAAAAACTTTCAGAAGCCAGACAAATACTTGAGGGTGCAGTGGGAAAAGAACAGGCGGATAAAATAGCCATCTTTGATCATGAATCTTACTTACAAAAGTTTGTGGGTGGTTTCTGTGAGTAAATCTTATAAAGACCGTGTAAAATAATTTTTCACGGTCTATTTTTTCAGAACCCCTCCTAACCTCCCCTTAGAGAAGGGGAGGAAATTTTACTTTAAAAGGAAAGAAAATTAGCGCACTCCAATTTTTTTTCTTATTTCTTCTAAATTTACTCCTGCGATCTCGCGCGCTTTTTCCGCTCCATCTAATAAAATATTTTTCACCTCTTCGGGTTTTCGTTTTAATTCTTCGTATTTTGTACGGATTTCACCAAAATAGGCGGCGATGTTTTGAGCGAGAATTTTTTTGCATTCCACACAGCCTAAATTTCCCCTCTCGCAATCCTTCTCAATAGTTTTTACTAAATCGGGAAGGGAAAATAATTTGTGCAAGGCAAAGATATTGCATTTTTCCGGATGTCCTTTAGAACCTTTTTTAATTTTTTTAGGATCAGTGAAGGCACCTTTTAACTTTTCTTCAATCATTTCTGGGGTTTCAAATAGGCCAATATAATTATGCATACTTTTACTCATCTTGTTTTTACCATCAAGGCCCAGAATTCGTGGTGCTTCGGTTTTTAGGGTTTGGGGCAGGGGAAAGGTATTACCAAAACGTTTATTAAAGCGGTCGGCAAT
The DNA here is from genome assembly GCA_964459815.1 of uncultured Candidatus Saccharibacteria bacterium. Lineage (GTDB taxonomy): Bacteria > Patescibacteriota > JAQUNI01 > JAQUNI01 > JAQUNI01 > JAQUNI01. The sequence goes on along the minus strand of CAYWOB010000017.1, from coordinate 11,968 downwards.
AAAGCGCGAAAATTCTAAATGAGGATCCTGGTCTTCGCCTACGGGCACAGCATCGCTTTTGTAAGCTAAAATATCTGCTGCCATTAAAACTGGGTAAGAGAGCAGGGCTAAATTTAGATTATCAGGAAACTGTTCTTTTTTTTCTTTGTAAGTAGGCATTCTTTCCAACATACCTAAAGGAGTAAGCGCCCCCAGAATCCAGGCAAGTTCGGTCTGCTCTGAGACATAAGACTGAACAGTCAGAATAGATTTTTGGGGATCAATGCCACAAGCGAGGAGCCCAGTTGCCATTTCTAAAGTCTCTTTATGTAAAGTTTCTGGTTCAAAAGGGGTGGTTAAGCCATGATAATCTACAATTTCAAAAATGCATTGGTATTGATCCTGCAATTCTACCCAATTTTTAATGGCGCCAAAATAGTTGCCTAAATGCAGAGTGCCTGAAGGTCTGATGCCTGAAAATAATCTTTTGTCCATAATATTTTTTGAATAAATTTTATGAAGAATGAAATAATTATTCTTTTTTTAAACTAATATCGCGCAAGATAATCATTTCAATCGGTTCTTTCCTAATTCCGAGAATAGGCACTGAAGATACTTCCAAGACTAATTTTCTCATAACAAGTTTTTTCTATAAAGCAAACCCGGGGTTTCTTGAATCATCTTGATTAATAACTTCATATTTTCATTAGTGGAGATATCATTGACTTTTTTACCTACAATATTATTCTCGGTTATATTGAGTAATCTTTGTGCTTGGGGATTTATTAAGGTAAATTGATCTTCTTCAACTAAAATTAAGCCATCGGCGAGATTATTAATAATCGCCATTGTTTTATCCCTTTCTAACTCGGCTTTGGCTTTGGCTTGGTCTACATCTTCTAGAGTTTGGATCAAAGTTTGCCTGGATGTTTCCAAACTTTTTGTTCGTTCTTTGACAGTTTGTTCTAAAATTTCTTTTTGTTTTAATTCTTTTTGACTGCTTTTGATCAAAAGATAGCCAAAAAAACAAAAAAGTATAAAGAGGATACTGGTGAGAATAGTGAGTTGCCATTCATGCACTGCAAAAGGCAAGAGAAATAAAATAATGCCCATCGCTACTACCAGAATTTCTGTTAAAATTAATTTTAGTTCAAAAAGGCGATAATAGCCGATAGCTATAGCAGAGAAGAACACAAAAAAAAGTGAACTAGGGCTGTCTAGTAAAGAGGAATATCGGGGGTGTCCTAAAAGAGGAAGAATAAAAGATGCCACTAGGATAAAACTAGCATTAATGATAATTCCAATTAAGACATACCAGATTTGTTTTTTTTGGATGTCCTGAGCTTTTAAATATCCGCTAATTAAGGTGGAGATTATATATAATATTATGCCGGCAAAATAGAGGGTGTATAGGGTGAAGAATAAAGTGTTGGCCTGAATTTCAGGGGCAATGGCATAAAGTTGGCTAATTTCTTGAGTGGTTAAATTAGGTATTTGAAATTTGAAATAGGATGTAATTGTAAAAAATAATCCTAGAGCTGAAAGAATGATAAATTTTGGCCGAGTGATTTTTTTACCGGCTATTTCTAAGGCCCAAAAAGATGAAATACAAGAAGCCAGAGCTCCTAGCGCATAGGTGCTTTGCAGCAAAAACACATTGGGTGAAATAATGAGGAGAAAATTGGAAAGAACCCAGACAGAAAAAGCAAAGCAGAAAATACCGAAAATCAAATTAAGCCTGGTTTTGTTTTTTTCTCTAATTAAAATTAGAAAACCTAGTAAAAAGTTGCAAACTGCAGCTAAAAGAATAACAATGCTGATAATGCCCATAATTTTTATTTTGTGAGGCTTTTTCTTTGGGGTCCCCATCAAATCAGAGATTTGAGAGGGCTTTTATTTATGCTTCAATAATGACTGGTAAAATCATTGGCCGGCGTTCTGTACGTTTAAATAGATATTCTCCAATTTCCTCTCGAATCCGTGATTTGATATAAACTTCATTCGCGCTTAAGTTTTCTTTACCTTTAATATCTACAATCTTTCTAATTTGATTTTTAACTTCTTTGAGTAGTTTATCAGATTCTTTCATATAGATAAAGCCGCGAGAGACAATGTCGGGTTCGCCAATTAAAGCGCCATTATCTTTGCCAACAGTAATGATTACCACAAACATTCCATCTTTAGCCATTTGTTGACGGTCACGCAGGACCACATGACCGACATCACCAACACCGAGGCCATCTACTAAAACATAGCCCGCGGGTACTTTATCTTTTAAAATTTGCGCTTTTTGTTCCTGATCTATTTTAAGAATTTGACCATTCTCCATAATAAAAATATTTTCATTTGGGATACCGAGTTCATGGGCAATCCAAGCATTATTCACGAGCATATGATGTTCTCCGTGAATGGGAATAAAATATTTAGGCTTCAGAAGTGAAAGCATTAGCTTCATATCTTCTTTATGAGCATGTCCGCCAGTGTGAATATCCATAATTTTTTCATAAAAAACACGTGCCCCAAGGCGAAAGAGATTGTCCATCATATTATAAATGGAACGTTCATTACCGGGGATAGGAGAAGAGGAAAGAATAATAGTATCTCCTTGACGAATCTTGATTTCCCGATGTTCTTGGCGGCTCATCCTAGCAAGAGCAGATGATTCCTGACCTTGACTTCCTGTGGCCACAATGGCCACCTTTTGATCGTCCAGGTTTTTGGCTTGTTTTAAACTAATCACAGTATCAGGAGGAATTTTTAAATAATTAAGACGCACAGCAATCTCTACTGCTTTTTCTAACGACATTCCTGAGAAGGCAACCTTGCGGCCAGTTTGATAAGCAGAGTTTACTGCTTGCTGAATGCGGCTCACGAGGGTAGAAAAAGTTGCCATTATCACGCGTCCTTTAGCGGTTTCAAAGATACGACGTAATGTGCGGCCAATCTTTTTTTCAGAGATAGAATGGCCTTCTTTTTCAGCACTGGTAGAATCGCACATTGCAACGAGAACTCCCCGTCCTCCTAGAAGTGCAATGCGTGAAAAATCACTGGGTTTTTCATCTACGGGCGTATAATCAAATTTAAAATCACCAGTGGTGACACATACCCCAACAGGGGTATAAATAGCAATACCTACGCCATCCGGAATATTATGATTGACGCGAAAGAATTCCAATTCAAAATTACCGACCCGAATATTATCATTGACCGTAAAGGTATTGAGACGTGCTTTTTTGTCCATTCTAAATTCTGCCAGGCGATCGCGGATGAGTTCAATCGTAAGTGGTGTGCCATAGAGATAGGGATTGCCTAATTTTTCCAAAAGGTAGGGAATAGCTCCGATATGATCCAAATGGCCATGGGTAAAGACCACGCCGCGAATCTTATGTTTATTCTTAATGAGATAGGAGACATCAGGAATAACATAATCAATACCAAGCATTTCCTCATTTGGGAACATTAATCCCATATCAATAATAAGAATATCATTACCATATTCAAAAACTGTCATATTCTTACCCACTTCTTCTAAGCCTCCTAGAGGAATAATTTTCAGGTTAGAATCTTGGAGCTTTGGGGGAGGAGGAGGAATAGATTTAACAGCAGGTGGAGGTGTTGGTAGAGGTTTGGTAGTAAATTTTGGTTTTTTATGGTGAGACATAATGATAGTTAAAAATGTAAATATCAAAAATCAAAATGACAGTTTAAAATGTTAAAATGAAAAGAATTTTTAAAATTTTGCATTGTCATTTTACATTTTGATTTTTGCATTTTGCATTTAATCTGTGCCGGGAGTGGGATTTGAACCCACAAAGAGTTATCTCCACAGCGCCCTGAACGCTGCGTGTTTGCCAATTTCACCATCCCGGCCAATCTAAGAAAGGGGGTTTTATGAAATAAACCCTTGTAATTTTTGACTGATAATTTTTTGTTTTTTATTTAAATAGAAGGAAGACAATAATTTTTTTTACTCCTCTTGTTTTAAGAGTTGTCTCTTCTGCTGTATATACCAGTGTGAGAGCCCTGTAAAACGCTCATAAGGAAAAACAATCTTTTCATTTTCAATGCCTTTAATTTGTTTACTTATGCTGCAAAGATAAATGGATCTGTAGAGAGGGATAACTGGTATTTCCTGGTTTAATATTTGTTCTAATTTATTGTAATTCTCTTGTTGCAGGGCCGGGTCATCAATGGTTCTGGTTTCTTCTAAGATTTTATCGGCTTCTTTGTTAGTAAAAGAGGCTAAATTTAGACCAGGGTCAGGGATTTGTGAAGAATGCCAAAAGATATAGAGATCGGGGTTGTGAACTAATACCTCTCCATAAAGAAGGGCATCGAAATTACGCGGTCGGATATATTCTTGTTGAATTTTAGCCGTGTTATAGGATTCAGTAATTAGTTCGATACCTATTTGCTTATAGGCAGCTTTCAAAATTTCTGCGGTTTGAACATATTCGGGCCAATCTGTAGTCGTAAGAGTAAAACTAAAACGATCCTTACCTTTAGTATATATCCCATCTGCCCCTTTTGTCCAACCTTCTTGTTCTAGAATTTGTTCTGCTTTTTGGGGATCAAATTCTCGTTTAGTGAGATTATCTGTATTGGATAAGAGGAGGGGAGAATAAGTTATTTGACCTGCCTCTGCGATTGCTTCTTTAATAATTTTTTCTTTAGGAGTTGCATATTCTAAGGCTTCGCGGATATATTTTTCTTTAAATAATTTACTGCGGTTGGGATTTAGAAAGATAGAATAGATATGAGGTAGTTCTAAAGAATAGAGATTCAGGAAATCTTGATCCGTCAGTTTATTTTTATATTCCTTAGGTATATAGCCTACCCCATCAATCTGGCGGCTCTGGAGATCCGAAAGTAAGGCATCAAATTGGGAATAAAATTGGAAATTGATTCTATCGAGGTAAGGTTTAGAACCATAATAACGAGGATTTGGTTTTAAGGAATAGAGCTCAATATTACCTTCTTTATTTTTTTGGAGTTTGTAGAATTGCCATGGCCCTGAACCGATTGGTTTTAAATTGTATTCAGATAGAGAAGCATTAGCTGCTGGAATGGCTTCCCAGATATGCATCGGTAGAATGCCAAAGGTAAGGCTAGAAAGAAAAGGAGCATAGGGTTCTTTGAGAATAAATTTGAGATTCGAGGCATCAATTTTTTCTATATCTATGTTAAGAAAGCTTGAACGTAGAGGACTTTTGAAATCAGGATCCTGAATTCTGTGAATGGTAAAAATTATATCATCACAAGTTAATGGTTCCCCATCCTGCCAGAAGAGATTAGGTTTTAGAGTAAAGATATAGGTCTTTTTATCCTCTGAAATTTGATAATTTTCGGCTAAGTCAGGTACCAATTCTTGTTTTTCGTTATAAGTCATTAGGCCAGAGAAGACAAGATAGCTAAGATCCATATCAATGTCATTGGTTTGGGCTAAAATAGGGTTCACATATTTAGGTTGACCGACTAGCCCTTCGGTATATTGCCCACCTTTCGCAGGCACGAGGCGCGAATGTTTGAGATAATAAATATCAATCCACAAGCCAAGACTTAAAAGAATAATACCAATTAGTATAAAGATCAAAATTCGTTCCCAAGATTTCAAAGTGCGAGGAATGTTAGCAATCTGTTTTAAGCGAGGGATGCGAATTTTTTTTGATTCTTCTTTAGAAAAAAAGGAAGTCCGCAGGGGGCGGATTTGTTTTAAGCCATCCAGGGATTTTTTGAAGAGAGAGGAGGAAGAAAGATTGGGAGATGCTTCTTTCTCTTTTTCCCCGATTTTGGACATTGTTTTTAGATTAAGACATTCACTAACGCTATTGCGCCCAAGGCAATAGCTAAAAATATAGTGGCGCGAAAGATAGTTTTTTCTATACCTCTTTTGGTTCGATAGAATCCTCCTTCACCGCCAAAAGCACTACTCAAACCTGTACCACGGGCTTGAACTAAAATCGCTGCTGTAAGTAAGATAGCAAGGATAATCTGGACGATTTTTAATATTTGTGACATATTAAAATAAAGTCTCGTTTTTAACAGGTGATTTTAGGATACCATTCCTGGGTGCAGAAGTCAATAAAGGGGAATCAGGAATAGGGAATCCCACCTACGCCCTTCGGGCTTCGGTGGGCAGGCAGGAATCAGGAATAAAATTCCTTATTCCTTAATTCATGATTCCTAATTCATTTTTGGTTCTTTCTATCCAACGTTCTTTTAAGAACAAAAACACTTCTACCGGAAATTTTCATCCTTTTGGGTAGGATTTTTTTGTTTCGGTTTTTCACTTTTTGTTGTAATTTTCTGAGTGGATGCATATTTGTTATTGTTAAGGAGGCATGTTCTATGGATGCTATTGCGGCAAGAAAAAGTACTGAAGATGAATGGCCTAGGTCTTGTCGGATCAAGACTAATATAAATGCCAAGTCGGGGCTAGAGAAGGAAGTAGAGGCAATGAAACTGGAGATCAGAGCTTTAAAATTAGAGATAAATGAACTTAAAGAGCTACTCGGGTTTGGCGCTAATGAAGTGACCAAGGGGGAAAATTAAGCTTTGCCAACATTCAGTTGGCTTTTTTATTTAGTAATTTTTTGCTACGTAGTTTATGATGATAGCTGACTGCAAAGCGGTGCGCTTCATCGCGAATACGTTTTAAGAGCATTAAACTAGCAGAAGCCGGAGGGATATTAAGAGGTCCTTTTTGATGAGGGATATAGATTTGTTCTAACTTTTTTGCTAAGGCACGAATGGGAATTGGAATATTTTTTTCTTGCAAGATAGAAAGGGTAGCATTCAGCTGGCCTTTGCCGCCATCAACCAGGATTAAGTCAGGGAGAGGCCAGGAGGTTTTATTTTTAGCGCGGGCAAAACGGCGTGAGAAGACTTCGCGCAACATAGCCACATCATTGGGGGTTTTTAAGGTTTTAATTTTAAAGCGGCGGTAGGATGATGTTTCTTTTACACCGTTTTTAAAAACAATCATACTGCCGGTTGCTTCTTGGCCTTGGATATTAGAGATATCATAGGCTTCAATTCTGGCCGGAATTTTTTTTAATTTAAGATAACTAGCCAATTCACCAAGGATTTTTTGATTTTTTACCTTTGACTCTTTAATGCTTGTTAGATGGCGAGCAAGGTGTTCCTCGGCATTTTTTTCACCCATTTCTATCAGCTTTTTCTTTAGTCCCTTTTGGGGAATGAGAATATCACTTTTTAAGAAATGCGGTTTGGAAATATCCGCGGGCAAAATAATTTCTTGGGGCAGCGGTTCTTTTTTTAGATAATATTCTTCCACAAAGCTTTGCAGAATTTCATTATCCTTTTTGCCTTGGGTATGGAGCAGGATAAAATTTTCTTTACCAAGGAGTCGGCCATTACGAATGATAAAGAGATTGATGGCAGCAATTTTTTTGCGGCGGGCGAAACTGATTACATCTTGGCTTTTTTGGTCGCGAGTAATAACCTTTTGTTTTTCCTGAATTTTTTGGAGGGCAAGGAGGCGGTCGCGTAGGATGGCGGCACGTTCAAAATTTTGATGCTTGCTCGCTGCCTGCATTTCTTTAGTAATTCTTTGGGTAATTTCACGATGTTGGCCACGTAAAAAGCGGATGATTTCATGAATTACTTCCTGGTATTCGGTAGGAGAGATTTTTTGTTCGCAAGGGCCGGGACAAAGTTTTAAATGGTAAAAGAGACAGGTGTGGCGCGCTAGAGTCTTGCAAGAGCGAAAAGGGAAAATCTGGCGCAGGGTTTTCAAGGTTTCGCGCGCATCCTCTGACGAAGTGTAAGGCCCAAAAAGTTTGCCTTTTTGGTAATTCTTCCTTTGGTTGGCACGCGTTAGAAAGATGCGTGGAAATTTTTCATCTATAATTTGAATATAAACATAGGATTTATCATCTTTTAAAACTACATTGTAAGGTGGACGGTATTTTTGAATTAAGGTATGTTCTAGTAGAAGTGCTTCGGTTTCATTATCCACGATCATATGTTCTAAATTTGTTGCATGATGCATCATTAAATATTTGTCCGGGGTCAGATTTTTTTGAGGCTGAAAATAAGAGGCGACACGTTTTTTGAGATTTTTCGCTTTGCCAACATAAAGCACGTGATCCTTGCGGTCGCGGAAGAGATAGACGCCAGGTTTCTGGGGTAAATTTTTTTGACTTAGCTTAAACATTATGGTATAAAACGAGGATAAATTGAAGTGGCTCTTTATTTGTATTATAATTTTTTTAGGGTTTTAGGGGAAGTACGGGCGTTTATTAAGGAGGTCAATAATGAAAAAAGAAAGAAGAGAGGCTATGATTGAAAGTGTAATCTCACAAATTCTTGGGTTTGAAGATGAAATTACAGAGGAATTGAGTTCTATTTTAGGAATCTCTCGTTTCTTCAGAGGGGAAGGGACGAGTTTTTGGGGCAATTTCGCTAATGAAATTGCATCTTTTCTGCGCGGGGAAATTACTATAAAAACAGAAATAAACGAAGCTTTTGAGTTAGGTCTTTTGAAAGAAGTGGGAGTAAAGGTTAATAAAGTAGTGGCAGATTTTCTCATTAAGTTTATGGAAACTGTTGGGGTTCGCCCAGAGGGTGAAATAAATATTCAATGGAGGGAAGGTGGCAGGGCACAAGCTTTTTATGATTCAATTGAAGAAACTATAAAGGATTATTTATAAGAAGAACAAACTGCAGAATAAAAATGCAGTTTTTTTATTTTGAGACCGCCCCCCTCCTTCGCAAGCTTCGGTGGGCAGGCAAGGAGGCGTAGAACCCCCCTACCCCCTTGTCAGGGGGGGGAATTTTTGACCTGGGTGTTTTTTTGGTGTATAATTATAAAGTTTAATTTTCAAGATTTAGGACTTTCGCGTTTGTCATTCCCGCGAAAGCGGGAATCCAGAAATTGGCTTATCTAAACAAAACCTAGATTCCCGATCAGGTCGGGAATGACATAAAACAGCATGAATCGCGAAAGTCCTAAAGATTATTAAAATAAAAATGCCTAAAAAAATTGTAATCCGCGGGGCGCGGGTACATAATCTCAAAAATATCAATCTGGAAATTCCGCGGGACAAGTTAGTGGTTTTTACAGGTTTGTCTGGCTCGGGAAAATCTTCGCTCGCTTTTGATACGATCTATGCCGAAGGTCAGCGTCGCTATGTGGAAAGTTTATCCGCTTATGCGCGGCAGTTTTTGGGTTTAATGGATAAGCCGGATGTGGACCAGATTGAAGGGTTATCACCAGCAATTTCTATTGATCAGAGATCTGCTTCCTCTAATCCGCGGTCTACAGTGGGCACGATTACAGAAATTTATGATTATTTACGTTTGCTTTTTAGCCGTCTTGGTAAACCCCATTGCCTTTCTTGTGGCAAACCAATCGCTGCTCAAACAGTAAGCCAGATTACAGATAAAATCTTAAACCTGCCACATAATTCGCGGGTGATTATTTTAGCTCCCATTGTGCGGGATCGCAAAGGCGAACACAAACGAGAGATGTTAGAGATTCAGAGAGCCGGATTTGTGCGGGTACGTTTAGATGGTACAGTGTTAGAATTAGAAGAAGCATTAGCGAGTAATATTAACTCGAAAAAGAAACACACCCTAGAAATTGTAGTGGATCGGCTAGAGATTAGTAAGAATAAAGGAAATAGAGAGCGCCTTGCTGATTCTCTGGAAACAGCCTTGGATTTAGGCAATGGTTTAATTATTGTGCATAATCTCGATACGGGTGAGGATTTATTTTTTTCAGAACATTTTGCCTGCCCCGAGTGCGGTGTAAGCCTGCCTGTTTTGGAGCCACGCGATTTTTCTTTTAACTCACCGCATGGCGCTTGCCCAGAATGTACTGGCCTTGGCACAAAATTAGAGGTTGATCCTACTTTGGTGATCCCCAATAAAAAACTTTCTATTTATGAGGGAGCAATTCGGCCGTGGGCAAGGAGCGCTTCGCGTAATGGTTGGTATATTCAAATGTTGGAAGCAGTGGCTTCTTATTATGGTTTTTCTTTGAATACACCAGTGGCTAAGCTTTCCAAAAAAGATTTAGAGATTATTCTTTATGGGACTGCTGATACTCGTATTCCTACAGCGTTTAAAAGAGATTATCGTTATCTGCAGGCAGAAATTCCTTTTGAAGGTGTAATTCCTAATTTAGCACGACGATATCAGGAAACAGAATCTGATTATGTGCGCCGTGAGATTGAAAAATATATGCGCACCTATCCTTGTCCGACTTGTAAGGGTATGCGTCTTAAAAAAGAAATTTTAGGGGTAAAAATTGTAGGGCAATCTATTGTTGATGTCGTACAAAAGGATATCGATCAGGCTCTCATTTTTTTTCAAGATTTGGAGAATCATTTCAGTTCTCGTGAAAAAACTATTGCCAAGCAGATTTTAAAAGAAATCCGCAGCCGGCTTTCTTTTTTAAAAAATGTTGGACTTTCTTATTTGACCCTGGATCGCGCAGCCGCATCGCTAGCAGGTGGTGAATCCCAAAGGATTAGGCTTGCGACCCAGATCGGTTCTGCCCTCGTCGGCGTACTTTATATTTTAGATGAGCCTTCTATTGGATTGCATCAAAAAGATAATGTGCGTTTGATTGAAACCTTAAAAAAATTAAAGGAGCAGGGTAATACTGTGATTGTCGTGGAGCACGATGAGGAAATGATTTTAAATGCTGATGTTATTGTGGATATCGGACCAGGGGCGGGAAAAGAAGGAGGGGAAATTGTGGCTTGCGGTACACCGGCAGAGATTAAGAAGAATAAACATTCTTTAACCGGTCAATATTTGAGTCATCGTTTAGAGATTCCTTTGCCCGATAAATATCGCCCTGGAAGTCATAAAAAACTTACTATTTATGGCGCTTCGGCTCATAACTTAAAAGAGATTGATGTGGAGATCCCTTTGGGGAAGCTCGTTTGCGTGACTGGTGTTTCGGGTTCGGGCAAATCCACTTTAATAGGAGATATCCTTGCCCGGTCTCTTGCCCAATACTTTTATCACAGTCGCTCTTTACCAGCCCAACATAAAAAGATTACTGGCTTTTCATATTTAGATAAAGTGATTAGTATTGATCAGTCACCAATTGGTCGTACTCCCCGTTCTAATCCGGCAACTTATACCGGCGTATTTACCCACATCCGTGATCTTTATGCAGAAACCCAAGAGGCTAAAATCCGGGGCTATCGAGCAGGTCGTTTTAGCTTTAATGTAAAAGGGGGGCGGTGTGAAGCTTGTCGGGGTGAGGGTTTGGTACGAATTGAAATGCAATTTTTACCAGATGTCTATGTAGAATGTGAAGAGTGTAATGGCACCCGTTATAACAAGGAAGCATTGGAAATCTATTACAAGAATAAAAATATTGCTGATGTTTTAAAAATGACCGTGACAGAGGCTTTGCAGTTTTTTCGCAACATTCCAGCGGTGCACCAGAAATTGGGGGTTTTAGGTGATGTGGGATTGGGCTATATCCAGTTAGGTCAGCCAGCACCTACTCTTTCTGGCGGCGAAGCGCAAAGAGTGAAGCTTGCGAGCGAACTTGCGCGTCGCGCCACAGGAAAAACTTTATATATTTTAGATGAGCCAACCACGGGTTTGCATTTTGATGATGTTCGGAGGCTTTTGAAGGTTTTGAATCAACTTGTGGATAAAGGGAATACAGTTTTGGTAATTGAGCATAATCTGGATGTAATTAAATCTGCAGATTGGATTGTTGATTTAGGACCAGATGGAGGGGAAGCAGGGGGTCACCTTATTGCTTGTGGTAACCCCCGCCAGGTAGCAAGAGTGAAAAAGAGTTATACAGGACAATTTTTGAAGAAATATTTTAAATAAATTTTTAATTTTTATTTTTTAATTTTTAGCTAATTTTTATTGAATTATTGAATTATTGTTCTATTGCAATAAAAATTAAGCAAATAAAAATTCGCTAAAAATTAAAAATTAAAAATTAATCTTAATGCCCAATCTTCAAAAAAACATTTTATAC
>CAYWOB010000016.1:15907-18400 GCA_964459815.1 uncultured Candidatus Saccharibacteria bacterium | reverse complement strand
AGAAAATGAGAGAAATCAAAATTCTTGCCTAAAACTACCTTTTATACTATACTAACCCTATAGTAATTAAATTATATGAAAGAAAAAATTCATCCTAAATATGGCAAATCAATTGTGATTTGCTCTTGCGGCAATACTTTTGAGACTGGCTCCGTGGTTCCTGAAATCCATGTGGAGATTTGTTCGGCGTGTCATCCCTTTTATACAGGAAAAAAGAAACTTGTGGACGAAGCGGGAAGAGTGGAGCGCTTTGAGAAGATTTTGGCTAAAACAAAAAGTCTTAAAAAAAATAAAAAAACAAGAAAATTGGAGAAAATAAAAAAAGGCAAAAAATAAATATTTTATTTTGTCTAATTTGGCTATAACTTATATAAGCCAAATTTTGTTATATTTTTTAAGCTATGAAATATTTTGCTGTAGGGGCGGACCAGGGTGTCCGCCCGATTTCGGACCCGTGGGTTCGTCCGCAAACCGCGTTAGAGGCAGACACATAGGTCTGCCCTTACAATTCTTATGCAAGAAAAAATTCAAAAAATTCAAAATGAATATGAAACAATTCTAAGGACACTTTCCGAGCCTGCTGTTATTTCTGATCTCGAAAAACGAACCTCTCTTGCCCAAAGAAAATCGCATCTGGAAATTATTTTGACAAAATACGAAGAGTACCAAAAGATTCAAAAGGAAGTCATGGAAACAGAGGAGTTGGTGCGCGACCCTGAACTCGAAAAAGAAGCAAAACAAGAGCTGCAAAGTTTAAAAAACGAACTGGTTCAAGTTAGAAAAGATTTAGAAGAAAAATTAAACCCTCAAAATCTTAATGATATGAAAGGTGTAATTATGGAAATCCGTGCTGGTGCTGGTGGTGATGAAGCCGGGCTTTTTGCGGCTGATCTTTTTCGGATGTATTCCCGTTATGCAGAACAAAAAGGATGGCAAGTCAATCTTTTCAATTCTAGCCGTACAGGTATTGGCGGCTTCAAAGAAATTATTTTTGAAGTAAATGGCGAGAATGTTTTTCGTGATTTAAAATACGAAAGTGGTGTGCACAGGGTGCAACGGATCCCAACGACGGAAAAATTAGGACGGATTCATACTTCAACAGCCTCAATTGCAGTCCTGCCCCAAGCCGAAGAAACGGAAATCAAGATTGCGCCGGAAGATTTGCGTATTGATGTTTATCGTTCATCCGGGCCCGGCGGCCAAAGTGTGAATACCACTGATTCTGCTGTACGTATCACTCACCTCCCTACTGGTTTGGTAGTCTCCTGTCAAGATCAAAAATCACAGTTAAAAAATAAAGAAAAAGCACTTCAAATTCTTCGCTCCCGCCTACTTGCTCAAAAGCAAGAAGAAGAAAGAAAGGTGCAGGGAGAGGCAAGGCGTGCTCAAATTGGTGGAGCTAAACGGGCAGAAAAAATCCGCACCTATAATTTTCCCCAAGATCGGATTACAGATCATAGAATCAAAAAATCCTGGCACGACATAGAGTCAATTTTGGATGGCGACCTTGATAATATTATCCAAACAACTAAAAATAGTCTCGAGTAATAAAATGGCAAAAAGTTAAAAGTGTAAAATGTAAAGTGCAAAGTTGAATTAAAAATTTAAAGTTAATGATCCGAAAACTTTGAATTTGATACTCAACTTTGGATTTTGAACTTTAAATTTTGAACTAAAATAATCTTGATAACAATCGCCTATATTTTATCCCAAGCTACTCTAAAACTAAAAAGTTGTAAGATCCCTACTCCCGCCTTTGATGCGGAGATTTTATTATCTTTTATTTTAAAAAAAGAACGGGAATATTTATTTAGCCACCCGAAACAGAAATTAACACCAGGGCAGAGAAAGAAATACAATGCCTTAATCAGACGCCGCGTAAAATATGAACCCGTTGCTTATCTAACTGGCAAAAAACAATTTTTTGGTTTGGATTTTTATGTTAATAAAGACGTTTTAATCCCTCGGCCAGAAACAGAATTAATAGTTGAGGAGGCAGCAAAAATAGCTAAAAAGAAAAGGCTGATTATTATTGATGTTGGCACTGGTTGTGGCTGTCTAGCGATTATTCTTGCCCAAAAATTTCCAGGAGCAAAAATATGGGCAACGGATATTTCAGAGAAAGCGCTACAAGTAGTACGAAGAAACGCGAAAACACATAGGGTAAAAATCAAATTTTTAAAAGGAAGCCTACTTATTCCTCTGCCTAGGAAAATCTGGAAATCAAGAATGAATAAACTAATTATTGCCAATCTGCCATACCTAGAAGAAGAATATCAAAAAAAACTAGATTTACCTGAAAATCAAGGCTTGAAATATGAACCGCAACAAGCGCTTTTTGGGGGAAAGGATGGATTGAAATACTATCGTCAATTTTTTCAGGAATTGCAGGAAAGAATCAATCCGCCCGCAACGCTTCGCAAGCTTCGGCTTGCCTGCCCGCCATTGGCTTCGCCCGCCCGCAACGCTTCGCTTGCGAAGCGGGCGTGGCCA
>CAYWOB010000016.1:0-15807 GCA_964459815.1 uncultured Candidatus Saccharibacteria bacterium | reverse complement strand
TAATAACTTACTGTCTTCTCTGGTGGCACGACTTCTATCCAGGTAGTACCGGGGTTAAATTCTATTTCTTTGCCTTCATTATCATAAAATCTTGTTCGTTCTTGCCGTGAAGCCTTTTTCCAAATACCTTGGATTACTTCGCCATCGTGGAAAATTAAAGCCTTATCTCCACCAATTGTATGCATACCTAAACGGCCTTTGATATCACCAGGATCTTTGATTTTAGCTACCATATATTGAACAATAACATTTTTTGCTGTAATCTCGGCATCAGAATTTTTATCTAGATGTTTGAATCCGCCATTATAACGCAAATATTGGTTATTTTCACGATCGTATTTCCAAATCACTTGATAGCTAGAAGTGGAAAAATTAATGACAATATCTTGCACATCTGTGGGCCGCGCATTAAGCTTTTTTTCTTTTTTAAAAAGCCAAGGCTGAAAATCACCCTCATTCTTCCATCCTTTTGCCTGCAAGGCTTGTTTAAGGAGTGTTGTTTTAGTAAAAAGGTTATGAGGAGCTAGGGCTGTGGAGCTGCGCCAGAAAAAATTACCATTATACATCTGGTCTAAACCCTTCATTCCATATTCCCGGGCAAGTTTTAGGGCATAAGGATCTCCCCCGCAATGTATATAGACTGCACTAAGTTCACTTGCCCAATCTAAATAATAAACCCGTGCACTACGGACAGGACCGATTTCAGGAATATCCTTATCGTCAGCGAAAAAAGCTAGGAAGCGGGTGATCCCACCTTCAGCAAGCGCTTCATACACTAAATTAGCTTCCGAGAGGCCGGATTGTGGTCTCACTGTGGCCAAATTTTCAATCATTACTCCTATGGGTAATCTATTTGCCTCTTCTTCTGGTACTGGCATACCATCAATTAAACGCGTACCTTTAGGTAAAACATATTTTTGATCTTGCTGGGTATTTTCTTTTTCAGACTTTCCTGTTATCGCTCCTCCCTGCCCTCGAGCTCCTATCAAGAATCCCCGAAAATAAAAAATACTCAAGAAAATGAGTCCTATCAGTAAAAAAGTGGCCGCACCAAAGATAATTTGATGTTTGCGGCTTTTTTTTAATACAACAATAAATTGACGGAAAAAATTTTTTTTATTCATTAATAGAAATTAAATATTATGTTTTTATTTTATCTCCCCTGGTTTTTCTCCCGCTTCAGGAGCTGCAGGTTCACCTTCTTTTTCACCTTCACTAACCCCTCCCTCTTCTTTCTTCATACCCTCTACCTCTTCCACCTTTTCTTCCACCTTTTCTTCTAATTCTTCTAGTTCTTTTTCGGAACGCGGTGGCGTCACAGAAACGATTACATCTTCCGGGTGAGCTAACAGTTCTACATTCTCCGGAATATCTAAATCTTTAACATAAATAACATCATCAAATGTCTTAAGAGAGGATATAGAAACAGGAATAGAATGAGGTAGATCCTGGGGCAAACAGGAAACTTCAACTTCATCTAAATTCTTTACCAAAACACCATCCATATCTTTCACTGCACGTGACACCCCCTTAAATTCTAAGGGTACAGTAGCTATAATCTTTTCTGTCATCTTCACCTTATAAAAATCTACATGCAAAAATTCTTCAGATACGGGATCGCGCTGCACCTCTTTAATCAAAACCTTCTGCGGTTTTTTTTCTTTTTCAATTACAAGATCAATTAAAGAACTCTCTCCTGCTTCTTGAAAAATCTTTTGAAACTGCTTGTAATTAACCATTAAAAAAATATTTTTCACCTTGTGTCCGTAAAGCACTGCTGGTACCATTTCTTCTCGTCGTAGTTTCTTAGGTTTATTTTGAAGATTTCTTAATTTAGCTTGTAAAACTAAATCGGCCATATTTTTAGCTCTATAAAAGAATTAAATTTAAAATTTACCCCTTGAATGAGGCAGAATAATATTTTTAATATGGGATAGATAAAATAACTTATTTTGCTATTTCGCCATTCCAATTTCCCTTTCTTCTACCAGATAATAATCCGCCTGGGGCTGATAATTTTTCATAGACCTCAATCACATCATCACAATTTACTGCCGAACCATCAACAAATCTTTCTAAATCGTTCCCCGTAAAGTCAGTAACCATATAAAGAGAACTGGTACCCAAAGGATTATTTAAAACAATATTGATAATTGAGGAAAGGCAAGAAGGGCAAAGGATATAAAAAAGGTAACGCCCTCTTCTTTCCCGAATTAATCTTATGTTTTCTCCACGGTATACTGCCTGGCAAATAGGACAACGTGGCTTCACTCCCATTCCCTGAATTAAATCGGATTCAGTTTGTGGCATAATATTTTCCCTCCTGAAATTTATTATAGCGCAAAATTACGGTTAGTCAATAAATGTTATTTTTCTCTCCCAAACGCAATCTTACGGTAATTCATATAGATACTTTCTACAAGCCCCAGGCTAATTAAAGAACTAATTAATGCCGAACCGCCATAACTAATAAGAGGCAGCGCAATACCCGCAACAGGAACTAGACCAATGTTCATCCCAATATTAATCATTACCTGAATTAAAATTAAAATGGCTACTCCCGAAGCCAAAAAAACTCCAAATTTATCTAAGGAGAGACGACCTATT
This sequence comes from uncultured Candidatus Saccharibacteria bacterium, assembly GCA_964459815.1. GTDB lineage: Bacteria > Patescibacteriota > JAQUNI01 > JAQUNI01 > JAQUNI01 > JAQUNI01. The sequence goes on along the minus strand of CAYWOB010000016.1, from coordinate 13,200 downwards.
TTCAAAATTCTTAAAATTAAAATTGCAAAAAGGACTAGTACAATCAATCCTCCCAAGAAACCAAACTCTTCGGCTGTAACTGCAAAAATAAAATCGGTATGCGCTTCGGGTAGAAACTTTAGTTGACTCTGGGAACCATGCCCCAATCCCTTCCCCCAAATTCCGCCTGAACCAACTGCAATCATTGATTGAATCAAATTATAATTTACACCTAAAGGGTCTGCACGAGGATTAAAGAAAGAAATAATTCTTGATTTCTGATAGGGAGCAAGCAGCAAGAACCAAGAGATTAAACCTATTAGAATAAAAACGGATAAGGCAATCAAAATATACTTTAATTTCAATCCTGCCGCAATGAGCATTCCTAGCCAGACAATAACTAAGATAACGGCTGCTCCTAAATCATGTTCTAGAATAATTAAGCTAACAGGAAGGAGGGTCAGAAATCCCGAGAATAATAAAACTCTCAACTTATTGATATGTTCTTGATGGTCAGCAAGAAACGAAGCGAGGATAATAATTAAGCAAATCTTGGCTATCTCTGATGGCTGAAATTGAAATGGCCCTAAAGAAAACCAACTCCTGCTTCCCCGAATTGTTGATCCCCAAAAGAGAACAGCAATAAGAAGAAGAAGCATTAAAATATAAATAATCAAACGATAATTCTTTAAAAACCGATAATCAATCAAAGCCAGTACTATAAATAAAAAAAGACCAATGCCGGCAGCAATCATTTGGACTTTGATCTTGGCCAGAGTTGCCCCTTCTTCTCCCCAGGTAGCACTATAAATTACCACTACCCCAATAGAAATCAATAAAAATAAAGGAATAAATAACCACCAATCAAAATATTTAAAAAATTGCAAAATTTTCATAAAAAGTTAAAATAGCATCCAAATATCAACCTTAAAACTATATATTTCTATATTTTTCCCCTCCATTACCACCTTCTGGTAAAGGTTCTAAAAAATTGTCGGGGTTATAAATATTAGTTTCTATGAAAATATCTATCCGTTGCATCTTATCTCGGAAATCTTGTGGCCAACGCATTCTAATTTCTCTCTGGGTATTAGCATAAAAATTATTTAAGGTAGTATAATTTACAGCTACGATTGTATCATTTTGACCCCAACACACTACCTTCACTTCAACATCTTTGAAACTATAGTAACCCTGGTTTTGCACAATTGCAAAAAGCTCTAGCTGGTCCGAAGGATTCAAAGAAAGTTCTTTTTTATCTTCCAGAACAGAAAGGGAAGGGGCCGAGAGATCATCGCGAGAAGACCAGCGTTCTGCAGGCATGAGTTTCAATGTTGCCCTCTCCACCTTTACATCCTCTACGGTTATATCAGGGCGAATAATATATTGAGTTTCACTAGGCAAAATATAGCTTGTCCCTGTAACTTCTTTGATGACTTTGTCCTCTGCATCCAAAAGAGAAAATTTATAATCCAAACTTTGCAAACCTAAAGTGGTATTAGGATTTCTAATAATGGCGACTAAATCGTATTTGTTAGCTGAAGGTAATACTTCACAGCGAACAATTTCCAAATCTTTGGCCACTGCAGTCCTCGGTGGAATATTGACAAGGATACTAGGTTCTGACGGCGGGGGGCTGCCAAAATAATTGACCGCCGCAGTGCAGATATAAATTACAATGACGATATTTACACCGATTAAAAACAAAACTGCGGTCAAATCGATTAAACGGCGATGTTTGATATACCATAATGCGAAGCTAATATTGAATTCTCGCATATTTTTGTTTCTTTTTTCTCTAAAACCCACGTCCCAGCTTTATTTTTCTTATGAAAAAATAAAAAGCAATGGGTGATTCCTGTCTTCTAATTTATCATAAAAAGTGATTTGTCGCAAATGACTATATTTAGTATAATAAACAAGTGAGAATGAATAAGCCACATCAATCATAAAATCTCAATGTCTCAAAAAGTTTATAATTGGGATACAGTTTCTGATTATCTGCGGGAAAATACGCAGGCAGGATTGCAATTAGCAATTTTAGAAGCGGACAAAATTTTAATTTCTGTAATTCGCGATTTAAATTACCCTGGCAGAAATGGCGAAGAAAGGTTAATGTTATCCCAAAAATTATTCTCTGATTTTGGTCGAGTTAAAAAAGCCCACCAATTTGCTAAAAGAATCAGAAGAGAAATTGGCTTCTCTCTTACACCACAAACCACAGAAGAAATTCTTGCTGTTTATTACCAGGCTCTCCTAGATATCAAAGAACATAATAATCCCCGCTTTAACTTTTTGAAGAAAATTGTTTTTTATTTCAAGAAAAAAGTTTTGAAAACTAAAAAAATACTAAAAGGGATAGGCATATTTCTGCCCCTTCTTTTGCTTACCGCTCTCTTTCTAGATAAAACTAAAATTGGTAATAAGATAGTAAATACAATACTTGTCATCAACGATTTTATTTTTTCCTGGCTGATTATCTTGATCTTTCTAGCAGGGGGAATTTTGGCGCTGTCTCTAGGTAGTCTTTGGTATTTTAGAACGCGCCATAAAATAGATATGGATATTAATATTAATAAATAATGCAACGTAAAATTTTCACTTTTTTGTTTTAATTATGTTTACTCATCTTCATACCCATTCTCACTATAGCCTTTTAGATGGTTTAGTGAAAATTGATGATCTTATACAGACGGCTTCTAAAAATGGAATGAAGGCTCTAGCTTTAACTGACCATGGCGTAATGTATGGCGTAATTGAGTTTTATGAAAAAGCACGAGCGCAAGGTTTGAAACCTTTAATTGGCGTAGAAGTTTATCTGGCAAATAATAGAATGATAGATAAACGACCTAATATTGATAACAAACAATATCATTTGGTTTTAATTGCCAAAAATAAACAGGGTTATCAAAACCTGATTAAACTCACAACCCATGCACATCTAGAAGGATTCTATTACAAACCGCGAATTGACCGTGATCTTTTAAAAAAACACAAGGGAGGTCTCATTGCACTTTCAGCTTGCCTAAAAGGAGAAGTGCCTACCACTATCCTAAACGGTGATCTTAAAAAAGCAGAGGAGAATGCTCTTTTTTACCAAGATACTTTTGGCACAGGCAATTTTTACCTTGAACTCCAACACCATCCTAATATTCCTGAACAAGCTCGCGTGAATGCAGAGATCATTAAAATTGCTAGAAAAAATAATATACCACTAGTAGCTACTAATGATGTTCATTATCTAGAAAAAAGCGATGCAGAGGCTCAAGAAATACTTCTTTGTTTGCAAAGCAAGAATACTCTTCTGGATCAAAATCGTCCTCTTTCTATGGCAGGTGAAGATTTTTCCTTTACTCCTTCTAAACTAATGGAGGAATATTTTCATGATGTCCCCGAAGCTATTGAAAATACGGACAAAGTAGCACAGATGTGTAATTTGGATATTACGTTAGGTCAAACCAAGCTTCCCCATTATGAAGTCCCAGCCGGGACCACACCCATTTCGTATCTTAGAAAACTTTGTCTTACAGGTTTACAAAAACATTACCAAACAGATTATCAAAAGATACCGGCTGCCGTTACTGAACGTCTAAAATACGAACTATCTGTAATTCACAAAACTGGCTTTGCTACTTATTTTTTGATCGTTCAAGATTTTGTAAATTGGGCCAAGAACCACAATATTGTCGTTGGGCCTGGACGAGGTTCAGCAGCAGGTTCCCTTGTTTCTTATCTTCTTAATATTACTGACATTGATCCGATCAAGCATGAATTGCTATTTGAACGTTTTCTTAATCCCGAAAGAATTTCTATGCCCGATATTGACCTTGACTTTGCAGATACGAGACGTGATGAAGTGATTTCCTATGTGCGTCAAAAATATGGCCAAAATCACGTAACCCAGATTATTACTTTTGGTACAATGGCAGCACGAGCAGCAATTAGGGATGTGGGCCGGGTCTTGAGTTATCCATACAGCTTCTGCGATCAGATTGCCAAGATGATCCCAATGTTTTTTTCATTAGATCGGGCCCTTAATACCATCCCAGAATTAAAGGCTGCTTATATGCAAGACGAGAAGGTTAAAAAATTAATTGACACTGCAAAGAAATTAGAAGGGGTAGCGAGGCATGCTTCTACCCATGCTTGCGGTGTTTTAATTACTAAAGATCCCATTGACGAAGTTGCACCCCGTCAGTATGCTTCTGCTTCTGACCAAACTATTGTAAGCCAATATGAAATGCATGCAATCGAATCCACAGGTCTTCTAAAAATGGACTTCCTAGGTTTAAAAAACTTAACTATTTTAGAAAATACATTAAAGATTATTGAAAAAATCCGCGGGGAGAAGATAGACTTAAAAACAATCCCGATGGATGATCTGCGGGCTTTTGAACTACTTGCCCAAGGCAAAACTACTGGTGTATTTCAATTAGAATCCTCGGGAATGAAACGATATTTAAAAGAGCTTAAACCTACAACATTTGAAGATATAATAGCGATGGTTGCTCTCTACCGTCCTGGTCCCATGGAATGGATCCCTAATTATATTGCGGGAAAACATAAAAAGAGAGAAATTACTTATTTACATCCCAAACTCAAACCGATTTTGGAAAAAACATATGGCGTAGCCGTCTACCAAGAACAAGTCCTGCAAATCGCTCGAGATCTCGCTGGTTTTTCACTGGGAGAAGCTGACATTTTACGCAAAGCGGTGGGTAAAAAAATCCCAAAACTACTTGCTGAACAAAAAGAAAAATTTATTCAAGGATGCAAGCAAAATGGACTAACCCAGGCCCTGGCAGAAAAAATCTTCTCCTTTATTGAACCTTTTGCAGGTTATGGTTTTAATCGCGCCCATGCAGCCTGTTATGCCTTGATTGGCTACCAAACTGCCTATTTAAAAGCTCATTATCCTGCCGAGTTTATGGCCGCTCTGCTAACTTCTGATCAGGGGGATACTGACCGGATCGCCATTGAAGTAGATGAATGTTTAAGTTTGGGGATTAAGGTTCTGCCACCGGATATTAACGAAAGTTTTGCCAACTTTACTGTTGTTCGACAAAAGGATCAACAAGAAGTAATCCGCTTCGGGCTTTCTGCAATCAAAAATGTAGGAGCTAACATTGTTGCAGAAATAATCAAAGAAAGAAAAGAAAATGGCCACTACCAAAATCTTGATGATTTTGTAAAAAGAGTGCAGGATAAAGATTTAAATAAGAAATCATTAGAAAGTTTGGTGAAATGTGGAGCGCTAGACAAATTTGGCGAACGTAATCAAATGCTTGCCAATGTGGACAAAATTTTGCATTATGCTCGCGAGTATCGTCGCACGAATGCTATTGGCCAACGTGATTTATTTGGAAATCTCTCCCCTACCATCCGCGCTAATCTTTCAGGCTTGCGCCTTGGGGAAGCCGCTGCTGCATCTAAAACAGAAAAATTAAAATGGGAAAAGGATCTTTTAGGTCTTTATGTCTCCCATCATCCTCTTGAGGATTATCGCGAATATCTTGCTTACAAAACTACACCTATTCGGACTTTAGATCCTTTACAGAGAAATGATCTGGTGATGCTGGGAGGCATAATCACAAAAATCAAAAAAATTATTACCCGCAAAGGTGACCCTATGCTTTTCGTAACTTTAGAGGATTTATCTGCTAAAATAGAAATTCTTGTTTTTCCCCGCCTTCTAGCTCAAAGCCCTACCCTCTGGCAGGAAAATAAAGTAATTCTCCTTTCAGGTAAAATTTCTGATAAAGACGGTGAGCTGAAATTGCTAGCAGAGAGCGGTTCACCAATTACAGAGGAAATGCTGGTACAATTTCAACAGAAAATTAAAGAGCAAAAGATACATCCGGATTCTGTGTTCGTAACAAGAGAAGAATGCTCAAAAATCCAAATTCAATTGCCCCAAGCAGCCAACCGCGACTTTTTATTAAAGCTAAAACAATTCCTCTCTTCTCACCCCGGCTCCTGCCCGGTCTATCTCTCTATCAAGAACGGTAGTCCAGCCACTTCAGAACAAATCAAAACTGAATTTAAAGTGGATCTGCAACAAAATTTGACAGAGGAATTAAAAAAATTTTTAGGGGAAGAAAATATAAAAGTAACTGGGAATTAGTAACTAGCAACCAATTACTAGTTACTATTAAATTATTGCTAAAAACATCATTTTTCTCTATAATAAGAGACGATCCCCATGCGCGACAATAGATCTCTTCTTAAAATGACACGGATTTTATGGCAAAAATATTTTTCCGATGTTCCAATCCAAAGCAAAATTCTAGTATTTTTTTCACGCCGTAACAAACGTGTTTTAGGTTCGATTAAATATGATCGCCGAAGCCGGACTACTTTTATCCGTTTAAATGGCCATTTTCGAGATGAGATGATTCCGCTCTATGTAATAATCGCAACCCTTGCCCACGAAATAGCGCATTACGTCCATGGCTTTTCTTCACCACGAAATCAGCTATATCACTATCCCCACGAGGGCGGAATTGTCCGGCGTGAACTTTTCCAAAGAAATTTAGGTATCCTGGAAAAAGCATCAAAAAAATGGCTTAAGAAAAATTGGATAGATTACTTGAATAGATCTTCTATTTCAAGTCCTAAATAAATTTCAAATTTATCTCTTCCATTTTTATTTCTTGTTTCTCATTGAAAACAGACGAAAGAATCAAACAAAAATAAAAAATAAGAAATATTATAACTTTGTTTAACATTCAAGATTGTATTTATGTACCTCGGGAAAATTGAATCAGGAAAATCATACAAGAAACTTTATCTTTTTTTTATTCTCTTAAGCGCGGGATTAGTAGGAGCGATTATTTATATTACCCTTTCACGAGCCACGATTACAATTGCGCCAAAAAAGGTAACTTTTGAAACTAATTTTGACGCGGAGATGCAGGAAAATCCTGGTATGGAAAACGTCATACCGGGTAAAGTTCTTTCTCTAGAAACAGAGGAATCAAGGTTGGTGACTACTAATGATACAAAGGGGGTGGATGGGCACAGTCATGGCCTTGTAACTGTTTTTAATAAGCGGGACAAGGATCAGCCCCTTCTCCCTAAAACTCGTCTACTTTCTGATTCGGGAATCCTTTTCCGTACAGATAAAAGAATTGTGGTTCCTGCTGGTGGCCAGGTGAACATTGAGGTTACGGCGGACAAAGAAGGAAAAGAAGGTAATATTGGACCAGAGCATTTTACTCTAGTAAATGTTTGGAAGGGCTGGCGGGATAAACTTTATGCAGAATCTTATACCCCAATGACCGGTGGCTACACCGAAGTTCCTTATGTTTATGGTTCAACTATTGATAAATCTTTGGATATGCTGGCTGATGATCTTTATGCTAAAAACCTTGTTACCCTTCACCAGAAAATATCTTCTAGTGAAACGATCCTAGAGGGAGCAATAAAAAATGAGTTGTTGGAATTTTCTTCTTCAGTGAACCCAGAAACGCAAACGGATAAATTCACTATAAAAGCAAAGGTAAGGACTGTCGTCCTTGTTTGTAATGAAGAAAAATTAAAAGATCTAGCTCAAAGACACTTAAAGAATGACGCTCCTCGCGATAAGGAATTCTTAGGAATTAAATGGGATACTTTTAATTACAAGCTTAAATCCTATGATTTAGAGAAAAAGACTGCCCTGGTTGCGACCCACCTTGAAGGCGAATCACGTGCCAAGATATCAGCGGATCTCTTCAAAAAACAAGAGTTAGTTGGCTTGGATCGTTATGAAGTGAAAAAATATTTTGAACGTTTTGATGACGTAGGAGAGGCTGAAGTTTATTTTAAACCATTCTGGGTGCATAAGGTACCATCAATGCTAGACCATTTTGAGATTCAAGTTAAATAATAATTTCAAACAAATATGCCTTTGAAAAACAAAAATCAAGGTAAAGAACAAGAAGAAATTTTCAAACTCTCCACCTTGCGCCATTCAGCAAGCCATATTTTAGCGGCTGCAGTTTTAAAATTATTTCCGGAAGCGCGCCTTGGTATTGGCCCGGCAATACATGATGGTTTTTATTATGATTTTGAGCTCCTGCAGCCTCTATCCCCTGAAGATCTACCTAAAATAAAAGAAGGGATGAAAAAAATAATTAAAGCCAATCTAAAATTTGAAAGAAAAGAGATGAATATTGAGGCCGCTCTAAAGATGTTTCAAAAGCTGAAACAAGACTATAAAGTAGAACTAATTCGAGATCTAAAAAAGAAGGGTGAGGAAAAAGTTTCTCTTTATAAAATTGGTGATTTTGTTGATTTATGCCGAGGCCCTCATCTAAAATCAACAGGAAAACTAAAATCCAAGGCCTTTGGGCTACTTAAAATTGCAGGGGCATATTGGAAGGGTAATGAAAAAAATAAAATGCTACAGCGAATCTATGGTACGGCTTTTAATAAACCAGAAAACTTTAAAAAATTTCTTGTTAATCTTGAGGAGGCAAAAAAACGAGACCATCGTAAATTGGGGCAAAAGTTAGATTTATTTAGTTTCCACCCCGAAGCGCCGGGTATGGTTTTTTGGCACTCAAAAGGATGGGTAATATTTCAAGAAATTCTTAAATATTGGCGTGAGGAACACAGAAAAGTTGGATATCAAGAAGTGAGCACCCCACTTATTCTTTCTAAAAAACTTTGGCTTACCTCTGGCCATTGGGATCATTATAAGGAAAATATGTATTTTACCAAGATAGACAAAAGAGAATTTGCAGTTAAACCAATGAATTGTCCAGGAGGTCTCTTGATTTACAACGAAACAATGCATTCTTATCGCGATCTACCTTTGAAAATGGCAGAATTGGGAGTGGTGCACCGCTATGAAAAAGGAGGAGTCCTTAATGGCCTCTTTCGAGTGCGCCAGTTTGCTCAAGATGATGCCCATATTTTTTGTACAGAAAAACAGGTAAAAGAAGCAGTGGGTACAGTAATTGATTTAATTACTCATATTTATGATGTCTTTGGTTTTAAGGATTACCATATTGAGCTCTCCACCCGCCCTAAAAATTCTATTGGCACAGAAGAAATGTGGCGCAAGGCAGAAGGCACTTTGAGCGAGATCCTGGAAGAGAAAAAGATTGATTATAAAGTAAATCCGGGTGAGGGAGCATTTTATGGACCAAAAATTGATTTTCATATCAAAGATGCCTTAGGCCGCACTTGGCAATGCGGTACAATTCAAGTAGATTTTGCAATGCCTGAAGCTTTTCACTTATTCTATATAGACCGCGATGGCACGAAAAGAACCCCAGTAATGATTCACCGTACTGTCTTAGGATCTATTGAACGTTTCATCGGGATTTTAATAGAACATTATGGAGGAATGTTACCCTTATGGCTTGCTCCTACCCAAGTCGCGATCCTACCTGTTTCTGAAGAAAAACATCGCGGTTATGCCAAAGATATTGCCCGCTCCCTACTTCTCCATCATATTCGCGCGGTGATTAATAAGAATAAAGATTCGGTGAATCGCAAAGTTCATGATGCTGAAAAACAAAGAATTCCTTATATTTTAGTAATTGGTGATACAGAGGAGAAAGACAAAATGGTTGCCGTACGCACTCGCGGATCACAGAAGATTGAAAAGATGAGATTAGATGTTTTCCTTGAAACCATCTTGGAAAAAATTAAAACCAAAGGCTAAAATTATTAACCTTAAGATTCACCTTAAAAGTAGACAGGGATTGAAAATTAAGGCAGAATAAAATTGAGGTAGAAAACCTCAATTTTATTATTAACTATGACACAATATTTTATTAAAACCTTTGGCTGCCAAATGAATCAATCTGATTCAGAGCGAATTATTGCAATTTTAGAAAAAGCAGGGCTTACTTTATCCTCTGAAAAAGAGGCAGGCATTTTAATTGCCAATGTCTGTAGTGTACGCCAAAGGGCAATGGATCGGGTTTATGCTTTAGTTGATAAATGGCACAAACAAAAAGGAGTAAAAATTGTTCTCACAGGTTGCATCTTAGAAAAAGACAAAAAGATGTTAAGAAATAAAGTGCACGATATTATTCCCATTAACAAAATCGGCAGTTTGGCTAACGTTATTCGGAAAAGTGAGGAGAGAAAATTGTGCCTCCTTGAAAAATCTTATTTAGAAATAAGACCCAAGCATCAGAATTCATTTTCGGCTTATGTGCCGATTATGACGGGTTGTAATAATTTTTGCGCTTATTGTGTTGTCCCCTACGCCCGCGGATGCGAAATTTCCAGACCAGCGGGAAAAATTATTCGGGAAGTTCAAGATTTAGTGAAAAATGGGTATAAGGAAATTATTTTGTTGGGACAAAATGTGAACAGTTATCGCTTTAAACTAAAATTTAAAAATGAAAAACTAAAAACTACAACTAAAAATTTAAAATCGATTGATTTTCCGAGGCTTTTAAAAATAATAGACGCAGTTTCTGGAAATTTTTGGATTCGGTTTATTACATCGCATCCAAAAGATATGTCGGATAAATTAATCAATACTATTGCTCAATGCAAAAAGGTTTGTGAGTATATTCATTTACCAATACAATCAGGTGATGATGAAATTTTAAAAAAGATGAATCGTAAATATACTGTGAAGCACTACTTAAATTTAGTTAAAAAAATTCAGGCGAAAATTCCTAACGTAGCAATTTCTACAGATGTGATTGTTGGCTTTCCTGGTGAAACTAAAAAACAATTTGAAAACACGGTGAGGGTTATGAAAAAGGTGAAATTTGATATGGCTTACATTGCCCAATACTCCCCTCGTCCGGGCACGGCTGCAGCAAAGTTCAAAGATGACATCCCTAGCCAAGAAAAAAAACGCCGCTATACTATTTTGAATAAACTATTGGAAAAAATTATAGAAGAAAAGAATAAAAAATTAGTCGGTGAAGAATTAGATGTATTAGCAGAAAGATGTACAAAAAGTTATTGTTTTGGGAAAACTAGAAAATTTAAGAATGTGAGGTTTAATAACCCCCCTATCTCCCCTTATCAGGGAGGGATATTTGTGAAGGTGAAAATTGTTAAAGCTGGAGCCTGGGGGTTAGAGGGAACTTCTACGCTGTCTTGACAGCGGTTATTTTTTTAACCGCCACCAAGGTGGCGTAGAAATAAAAAATCCGCAAAATCTTTTTTAAAAATTTTGCGGAAAAGATATTAGATCCTTTTATTCAATTATGCCGCCGGTGCAGACACGATGAAATAAAACCTTTTCTTCACATTCATCATCCATATCTTGATATTCACAAAGAGGAAATATCCATTCATGGTAAATAAAGTTACCAAGAGATGCATTGTTTGGATTTGGAAAACGAATTACGAAAATAAAATTATTCCCTACAAGACTTTGCCACTCTGCGGCACCACCCCAAAGATTGGATATAAATCTGCTGCGTCCCTGTTTGACTAAACTTAAAATCATTTCTTTGGTGTAATCGCTAGTCGGCGAAATCACACCATAATAACTGCGCCCCCACACTGGAACGTCATAATTTTTAAATATGACCTCTTGACCGGCGAACTTTAATCCGCCAAAATATCTGTCAATATATCGCAAATCCGGCTTGGAAAAACCTACTTTCGGATATTCATAAACTATTTCCCGAGGCAAGGAAAGGGAAAGTTCAGTCTTAAAAACATCGCCTTCTTTTCCCGCCACATAGGTTTTACTTTCCGCTTCTACTAAAAACTGCTTTATTTCTTCAATGTCCATTTTTATTCTCCTTTTTCAGAATAATAACCCACCCCAACCCTCCCTTATCAGGGAGGGGGTGCGTTTCTCCCCTGACAAGGGGAGATAAGAGAGAGGGGTTATTAAAAGATATGACCCAAAAACTCATTGTCATCCTTGGTCCTACTGCTTCGGGGAAAACCGAGATGTCTTTAACATTAGCCAAGGAAATTCCACATTCCTACATCATATCAGCTGACTCGCGCCAAATCTATAAAGGTCTAGATATTGGCACGGGAAAGCTGATTGGCGGGCAATATAAATTGTTCAAAGGGCAAAAGGTGCTTCATTTCCACAACATCCCTCATTATATGATTGATATTGTAGAACCAAATGAGAAATATACAGTAGCACAATATCAAAGAGCTGTCAAAAAGATTGTCCTTGATTCCCATGGCAAAATTCCGTTTTTAGTAGGCGGTACAGGGCTTTATATCAGCGCCATTATTGATGGCCTCTCTATTCCCTCCGTACCACCTGATTCTATTTTGCGTGAAAAACTAGAAAAACAAAGTAAGGAACAATTGTATAAAAGATTAAAAAAATTAGATCCGGTTTGCGCTGCTAAAATTGATCCCCAAAATAAACGGCGCTTAATCCGTGCGTTAGAGGTGTGCATTATGACTGGCAAATCATTTTCTAGTTTGCAGAAAAAGAAAAAACCGCATTATGATGTTCTGCAAATTGGAATTCTTGTACCTAGAGAAGAATTATATAAGCGCATTGATAAGCGCGTGGATAAAATGGTCAAAGAAGGATTAGTTCGTGAAGTGAAGAAGATTTTAAAAAAATATGTAGTTAGTGACAATCTTCCTGCAATGTCTTCTCTTGGGTATAAACAAATTAGAATGTATTTGCATGGCGAAATCAATTTAGAAAAAGCGATTAAGCTTATTAAAATTGAAACACGGCATTATGCCCGGCGCCAAATGACGTGGTTTAAAAGGGATAACCGGATTCATTGGGTGAAAAATAAAAGAGAAGCAGAAAAATTGATAAAAGAATTTTTAGAAATAAAAAAAATTCTCCCCTAATAAGCCTGCCTGCCAGTAGGCAGGGGGAGATAAAAGAGGGGTTATAGATCAAATTACAAATCGAGTAACCCACCCCTACCTACGCCCTGCGGGCTTCGGAGGGCAGGCCAACCCCTCCGCATATCAGAAGGAGAGAAAATAAAAATAGGGGTATAAATGAATTATATACCCCAAAAGTTTGTTTTTTAACGTTATATAAGAACTCTGTAAGGCGTTTGTCTCAAAAGAAACAACGCCTTATCCTCTTCTCCTGTCCGTCCTGTTTTTCCTTCTAACCAAAGCCTGGCATGCTGGGCAGTACGACGCGATAGTGCATTCGTCTTTGCTTCAGCAATCATTTCTTTGGTAAGATCCAAAAAACTATCTGATATTGGTATTGACGGGTCCTCCTCCCCATCATAACTGTTTTTTATTAACTCTTCGCCATTGTCATTACCCGCCTCTATAACTGGCATTTTT
>CAYWOB010000015.1:2709-18613 GCA_964459815.1 uncultured Candidatus Saccharibacteria bacterium | reverse complement strand
CTTCGCGAGATCTCGCGAAGCGATGATCATTTTACATTTTGATTTTTGCATTTTGCATTTTTATTTAATGATTAGGCTTTCTTCCGCCATTTCCTTTGGTTTACAGAAGCCTAAATAATCTAAAATAGTCGGAGCAATATTAGCTAATTTGCCTTTTTTCTTGAACCTCACTTTTCTGCCCCTGCCGAAATCAACCCAAATTAAGGGTACAGGATTAGAGGTATGGGCAGTTGAAATGCCGCCTGTTTTCAGATCAATCATTTCTTCTACATTGCCGTGATCAGCAGTAATCAACATTACCCCTTTAAGTTTTTTTACTACATTGGCCAACCTTAATAATTCTTGGTCTAGGAATTCCAGGGCAAAAATAGCTGCTTTTAAGTTACCTGTATGTCCTAGCATATCTGGATTTGCATAATTCAATGCTACAAAATTCGCACTTGAATCCTTTAGAGAGGCAATGACTTTATCTGTTACCTCATGAGCCCTCATTTCTGGTTTTTCAATATAGGTTTTAACATTAAGGGAAGGAATTTTAAACCACTTTTCTTTATCTACGATTTTAGCAAAACCCCCATTCAAAAAATAAGTAATATGAGGAAATTTTTCCGACTCGGCAATATAGAGCTGATGATATTTAGGATTTTGGCCAATAAGGTTTGGTAAGGTTTTATAAAATAGTCTGCCGGGATAAGCAATTAAGGCTTCCCCTAAGGCCGGACCGAATTCTGTCATCGTTACAAAACATAAATCCTTTAAAACCTTTTTACGGTTGAATCCTTTAAATCCTTTTTTAATGAATGCTTCGGTAATTTGTTTGGCGCGGTCGGTTCTTAAATTAAAAAATATAACACTATCATCATCCTCAATTAAAACTGGGGGGGAGTCTATAATTAATGTAGGGGGAATAAATTCATCTGTAATTCCCTGGCTGTAATAATTCTGTACTGCCTGCACAACATTGTTCACTCTTTCCCCTGAACCTATGGTTAAATTGTCATAGGCCATCTCAACTCTTTCCCATTCGCGAATCCGATCCATTGCATAATAACGGCCTGCGATACTTACGATTTTACCAATTCCCACTTTTTTTATTTTTATTTCTAAATCCCTTAAATAGTCCAGGGCAGATATAGGAGGTGAATCGCGGCCATCTGTAAATAAATGAAGATATACTTGGCGCAACCCTTCTTTTCTGGCTAAATCTAGAAGAGCATAAAGGTGGCGCCGATCTGCATGGGCACTTTGCATCCCAGTCAAAAGGCCAAGCAAATGGAGCCGTCTCTTTTTAGCTTTGGCATTACGAATGGCTTGAAGAAAAGCGGGGTTTTTGAAAAAAGTACCTTGGCTAATAGAATCATTAACCACCACTGCATCCTGCTTCACGATTCGCCCTGCACCAATATTCATATGTCCTGCTTCGGAGTTACCGATTTGCCCCCTGGGAAGGCCCACGGCAAGGCCAGCAGCGCTAAGAATAGTATGGGGATTTGCGGCCCATAAATGATTAAACTCGCGAAGCCGAGCTTGGCGCACAGCATTGCCCTTTTCATTCCGAGATAAACCCCAGCCATCTAGAATTATTAGAATAAATGGCCGCGGAGAATAAGACTTTTGATCCTTACTCATATGTAAAATATTTTATTAAAAACACCAGTGGGTTATAAAATATTAATCCGATGTGGGATTGAATTCTATAAGATAACTTTTTGAAATAAGATTATTTAAATTATATCACAAAATTTTCTGTTCTCAAAAAATAAAATATGTTATAATGAAAAAAATTGGATTATGGAATTTGAGAAATAAAAATGCCTAAAAATCAAAAAAGGGAAACCTCCTTTGCTATTTATTTAATTAACGGAGCGGTTGCTTTCTTAATTGCTATAGTGGCTTATTTTAATGGGCCAGACATCCCCATAATTGTAGGGTATTTCGTACTCATTGCACTAACTAGTCTTTTTTACAACTATAAAGTCTGCATTACGACTGCTGCTTGCAGTATTTTAAGTTATGGTTTGATTATTGGTTATTTCATTCAAAAACATCTTGTTTCTATTTCGTCCCCTGAACTTCTGACCCAACTTACCTATTTTCTATCGGTGACGGCAATTATTTCTTGGTTAGTCTTTAAACTACAAAGATTACCAGTTGCTGCTCCTTCTTTCGAAGCCCAAGATAAAACACGCACTCTCCTTAATAGCCTTCCATACGGAGCGATTCTTTTAAATCATAAGCGACAAATTATTCTAGTTAATCATCAGGCGGAAAAAATTCTAGAGATTAAAGAAAATGAGATTTTAAGAACGAAAAATATTGGAAGTTTTACCCGTCCCTCTTACCAGAATCTCTACAAAATCTTAACTATTGGTAAAGAGTCGGATTCTTTTTCACAAGAAGAGATAATGTTAGAAGCACCGCGTAAAATGGTTTTGCAAATCATTACCACACCCATTATTCAAGATAAAAAGCAACGGGGGGTATTGAAAATGATTCGCGATATTACTCATGATCGAGAGGTAGATCAAATGAAATCAGAGTTAATCTCTATTGTTTCCCATCAATTGCGTACGCCCCTCTCCGCAGTAAAGTGGGGGATTAAAATGCTCTTGGACGGAGATGCGGGAGAGGTTAATAAAGAACAAAAGGATATCCTAGCCAAAGGATATCGCTCTAATGAACGGATGATTCATCTAGTTAATGATTTACTGAATGTTTCCCGCATCGAAGAAGGACGATTCCAATATAAGTTTATAACAAGCTCTATTGAGGATTTAATTGAAACTACTACTAAAGAATTTACTTATTCTTTAGAGGAAAAACAGATGTCTTTGGAATTCCAGAGGGGTACCAAGCCCTTACCTCTTGTGCGGATGGACCAGGCAAAAATCCATGTAGTTTTACAAAATCTCTTAAGTAATGCTATTAATTATACTCCCCCGGGCGGAAAAATTAGGATTAATCTTAAAGTGCAAGATTCGTTTATTGAGGTGAGTGTCAAGGATAATGGAATGGGCATTCCGGAAAGCCAAAAGGCTTCTCTTTTTCAAAGATTCTTTCGGGCAGATAATGCAGTCCGAATGCAAACTGAAGGTTCTGGATTAGGACTCTTCATCGCTCAAAACATTATTCAAAACCATAAAGGTCGGATTTGGGCGGACAGTGAAGAGAATAAAGGCTCTATTTTCTATTTCACCCTACCTATTGCACAGTAGTCCAATAAATTATCAAAGGAGGGACAGGTTTTAAACCTGTCCCTACTATACATAAATTATATTTATTATTTAAAGAATAAAATATGCCATATAATAACCATCCTGCAAAAACAAAAAAAATAATGATTATTGAGGATGAAAAAGCCCTTTTAGTCCTTATGGAAAAAAAATTAAGAAAGGAAGGATATCTGCCTATTACCGCTCCTACGGGTACAGAGGGTTTACAAAAAATCAGGGAATCTCAACCTGATTTAATCCTTTTAGATATTGTAATCCCAGATAAAAATGGCTACGAAGTGTTAGAAGAAATGCACAGTGATCCATCACTTTCCAAAATCCCAGTGATTATTATTTCTAATTCAGAACCTGATGAGGAAAAAATATTTGCCCTTGGGGCATGCGACTATCTGATTAAAGCAGATCTCACTCCTGAAGATATCCTCAAAAAAGTAGAGACTTATCTTAATAAAGAAAGAGGACAAAAGGATATTGCCTCTACATCAAAACATAAAGGGGGAGCGCGTAAAATTGTTTTAATTGAGGATGACGAAATCTTAAGGGATTTATGTTTAACCAAACTGCAAAAAGAAAATTTTACTGTTATTACTGCTATTGAAGGGCAGGATGGCTTACATAAGATTGAGCAGGAAAAGCCAGATATTGTTCTTTTAGACATCATCTTGCCGGGTATGGATGGCTTTGAAGTTCTTAGAAGGATACGTGCTTCGCAAGATAAGATTGTGGCCAAAATACCAGTTATTTTACTAACTAATTTAGGTCAGGAAAATGATATTAAAAAGGGGCAATCTCTAGGTGCAGAAGATTATATTGTTAAAGCCAATTCAACTACTGAAGAAATCATCGATAAAATTAGGAAGGCGATTTCAGGAACTAAAGAGAAGAAGAAATAAAATGGAATTGTAAGCGGTTTTAGATTGTTTAAAATAACCAAAAACACCCATCTTTATAAAGTGGTGTTTTTGATTAAACTTAAAATAAAAATGTAAGTAGAAAATTCTGGAGTGGGTAACCCGCCTAAATTTTTGCTCACATTTTCAGACTTCCCGACAGATTTCGTTTAATATAATTTCTACCCCAGCCGGTTTTAAAGAATTCTTCTCTGGCCTCAGCATCTTCTTTTGACAAGTGAGCTTCATAATAGATTAACTTGAATGGCCTTCTGGTTTTAGTAGAAAGGTTTTGACCACTATTATGTTCTTTGAGTCGGTTTTTTAGATCTTTACTGTATCCAATATATAGCTTATTATCAACTAAACTTTTGATGATATAAACGTAAAACATGAGCAAAAATTTTGAGCGGGTAACGGGAATTGAACCCGTATCTCGACCTTGCCTGCCCGCTAACACCAGAGCGGGTGAGCGGAATCGAACCGCCGTATCTTGCTTGGAAGGCAAGCGCACTAACCATTGTGCTACACCCGCATAAAGCGATGGCAGGCGGGGAAGGGTCGCATAATAGCCTTTATACTATACCCGCATAAATAATATGATAAGTGTTTTTATCCCTTAAACATATTTTTAATAAATTCCACTTCCTCGCGTAAGAATTTTGGACTTTTGGGCTTAATGTCGCCTTCAATCACAATCGGGCATTTTAAGGAAAATATTGGTTCTATAGAAGATAAAAAATTTTTAGTGACAACTCTAATGGATTGATGGTCGCGATTTCTATAGGTGCCGCTGAAATGGATTTGAGAGATTTTGTTTTTAAAGGCTTGAACTAATTTGCCAGTTTCCTCCTTGCCCCAAAGATAAGCATGGCTAACATCAAGGCAAAAATTTATCTTGGGATATTTTTGAAAAATCTTTTGAAAATCAGCAATGGTGATATTTCTCTTGGGGGCTAAGTTTTCAGTAGAGACTTTAAAGGAAAACTTGTTCAAGACGCGAGGTACGGGCAAATCTTGAGGATGAATAATCACATTTTTAGCATTAAGCTTTGTGTAGAGTGCAGAAATAATTTTTAATTGCCGAATTACTTCTTGTTCATTATATCCTACATCACGGCTTAAATGAAAGGGCGCGTGAATAGTGACATAAGAAAACTTTTTTAACCATTTTTCATTGGCAGGGGAAAGATTAAAGGCATATAATTCTTCTTTAGAAGAAAAAGTAATCTCAATGCCATCAATATCAAGATTTTTGACATATGATAATAAATCATTACGATTTTGAGAGATTCGCCAGGTCCAAAGATTGCCTAGGGCAAAGCTAATGATGCGGGACATAATGTTTGATAAAGTATCAATTATATAACAACGTATTTTTGATCCCCCCAAAATGAATAAGTTCACATACATTCTGGACTGAAAGTGAAGATTCAGGTAAATGAGAAGATCGCGGAAGCCTTAGATGAGAAAGCTGCTGCTAAAAAACGAGAAGAGGAGTTTATCCAAACCCATATGAAAAAATAAATAAAAATGTAAAATAATTTGCCAGGGTATAATAAATTATTCTCCCTGGCTATTTTTTTACAATTATTCTGTACAACAGAATTTCTGGTCGGGGTGAGAGGATTTGAACCTCCGACCCCCTGCTCCCAAAGCAGGTGCGCTAGCCACTGCGCTACACCCCGGCTTAAGGCCATGGCGGGCAGGCAAAGCAGGCGCGCTAGCCACTCTCGCCAATCCCCGCAATATACTGTCAATTTACCAAATTTTACTCCTTTTCGTCAAACAATAAAAGCTCCGCAAAATCTTTTGATTTTGCGGGGAACCCCAGAAATAATAAAACCTCATCAGAAAATATAAAAAGATGAGGTTTTACTATAGATAAGATACTTCTTCTATTTCTTCACGGCATCCTTCAGGCTCTTGCCTGCTTTGAACTTTGGTACGGTTACGGCCGGAATGGAGATCTTCTCTGACGGTCTCTGGGGGTTCACACCCGTTCTGGCTTTGCGATGGGACACTGTGAAAGTGCCGAAACCAGTCAGAGTAACCTCTCCGCCATCAGCCAAAGTTTTGGTCACAATCTCTTCAAAAGCATCCACCACTTCTTGCACCCGCGCTTTGGGAATTTCCGTCTTTGCTGCCATCTTTTCCACGAGTTCTTGTTTTTTCATTTTTTTGATACCCCAAAGTTTAATTTTGAGGTGGTTAATATTTTTTATTTAGTCTCTTATGGCTTATTATAGCATAAACTATGCATAGGGCAAATAGTTTGTCAAGGCTCTTAAGGGAAGGAACAGAAATGAAAGAATAAAATTACACGATTTCAGAATCAAAATATTTTTGTTTCTTATTTTTTATTTCTTGTTCATTTCTGATTTCTTAATTGAATTATTTATTTAATAAGAAACAAAAAACGAAAAATATTAAGGTGACCTTACATCTTCACAATTTTTTGAATCCGCTCAATTCTGCCTGATCTACCAGTTTGAACATTAATTTCACAAAGAATTGCATTCACTAATACATCGCCTTCGGCAACCTCAAAGCAAACAGGCATTTGGGTAAGGAAATTAGTAATGACTAAATCCTTACCCACGCCAATAACAGAATCGCGCACACCGACCATACCAATGTCGCTGATATAAGCTGTACCCTGCGGCAGGATTCGTTCATCTGCAGTTTGGACGTGGGTATGCGTACCTGCAATAAGTGACACTCGACCATCTAAATACCAAGCTAGGGCCATTGCTTCACTAGTTGCTTCAGCATGAAAATCAACGAGAATAATCTTGACCTTTTTCTCTTTTAACTCCTCTAAAATTGCATCGGCACAGCGGAAAGGACAATCAAAATCCTCATCAAAAAAAACGCGGCCCACAAGGTTCACAACGGCTACTTTTTTACTACCAATTTCCATTACTTTAAAACCCTGCCCTGGCACATTTGGGGGATAATTGGCAGGCCTTAAAACATCACTATCCTTTTCTTTGAGAATCTCTATGGCCTGTTTTTGATTAAAAATATGGTTACCCGAGGTAAAAACCTCTATACCGGCTTCACGTAACGCGCCCAAAGTATCTCGCGTAACTCCTTTACCATGCGCCAGATTTTCGCAATTAGCTAAAATCAAATCAGGCTCATAAGCTTCTTTTAATTCGGGGAGGATTTTTTTAACAGCGAGGCGGCCCGGTCGGCCGACAATATCACCGAAGAATAAAATAGTCATATCTAAAATCAAAATGTAAAAATCAAAAAGTAAAATGACAGTGCAAAATTTTAAAATTTTTTATCATTTTAACACTTTAAATTGCCGCGCCCGACTTCGCCTTGACTAGGTTTTAGCTAATTCTTTGATAAAAGTTTAGTCGTGTTTGGTAAGATTTAACATTTAACTAAGGGCGAAGTCAAGGCGGGCGGGTCATTTTGATTTTTGATATTTAATCTTTGAATTTTTATCTAGCGTACTCTACCGATCTCGTTTCACGAATTACGGAAACCTTGATTTCTCCTGGATATTTCAACTCCTCTTCAATCCTGGCAGCAATTTGTTGAGATAATTTTACTGCTTCTAAATCATCAATGACTTCGGGAGTGACAAAGACACGAATCTCACGCCCTGCTTGAATAGCATAACTTTTTTCTACTCCTTCAAAACTATTAGCCACTGCTTCTAAATCTTCCAAACGATTCAAGTAGTCTTCATAGGTATCCTTACGGGCACCCACTCTTGCCCCTGAAATGGCATCTGCAGTAGTAACAATAAGGGCTTCGGTGGAGCCGTGGGGTACGTCTTCATGATGCGATTCCATTGCCTGAATAATCTTTTCATCAATACTAAACTTTTTCAAAATATTTTTGCCAATTTCAATATGAGTGCCTTTAATTTCATGATCCACTGCCTTGCCAATATCGTGCAGGAGCCCGGCTTTCTTTGCGAGAGCAGAATCTGCACCTAATTCCTCTGCCAATAAACGGGCAAGGTGCGAAACCTCTAAAGAATGTTGTAAAACATTCTGCCCATAACTTGTCCTATATTTTAAACGGCCTAAAAGCTGGACTAATTGAGGAGGTAGGCCTGCTATACCCGCATCGTAACAAGCTGCTTCACCTGCTTCTTTCATATCTTGGGCAATTTCTTTCTTGGCTTCAGTGATTGTTTCCTCAATCCGAGCCGGATGAATGCGGCCATCGGCAATTAATTTTTCTAGAGCACGCTTTGCGACCTGGCGGCGGATAGGGGAAAAGCCAGAAATAACAATTGTTTCAGGCGTATCATCTACAATAATTTCCACCCCGATCAATTTCTCAATGGTGTTAATATTGCGACCTTCACGCCCAATAATCCGACCTTTCATTTCATCAGAGGGGAGAGAAAGAGTAGTGGCTGTGGACTCGGCGGCGTGCGAGGAGGCGCACCTTTGAATTGCAAGGGATAAAATCTCCTTTGCTTTACGGTTTACCTCTTCTTGCTCTGTTTGCTCTAACTTTTTAATTCTTTGAAGCAAACGTTCCTTCATTCCCTCCTCGGTCATTTCTAAAAGCACCTTCTTGGCTTCTTCAAGCGAAAGATTGGCTACCTTTTCTAAGGTAGTAAGCTGTTTTCTTTTAAGCTGAATAATTTCCCGCTTTGTTTCTCGGATTTGATTCTTCTCTTTTTCTAGGTATTTTTGATTTTTATCTAAATTACCCAACCTTTGGTCTAAAAGTTCTTCTCTTTGGGTAAGCCTCTTTTCAAGAGCCAGAATGCTTTGTTTACGTCCCTCATCTTCTTGCTTCGCCTCTTCGGTATATTTTAGGGCTTTGTCTTTAGCGGTTAAAAGGATTTCTTTAGCCTTGGTTTTGGCTTCTTCTAACGCTTTTTGGGTGCGCGCTTCACTAGAATCTTGGTGTTTTTGGGCTAAAAATTTGCGCAAAAAATAACCTGCTGCTACGCCAAAAATAGCAAAAAGAAGGAAGATAATAATATTGAACATTGTTTTTAGACATTGATAATCTAAAAATAGCTTGAAATAAATAGATTATTCACTTTTTTCGGTTTGACGTGAAATGAGGATTAATTTCAATGCTATTAAAAGTTATCGTATTGTTTCTTATTATTTCTTAGATAAATTTAAGTCTAACACAAATTTTGCCTGGGAGCAAATTTTGTTTGGGTTTGTTTTTGACACTTTCGTAGGATTAAGATAATATAGAAGCAAGGGGAATAGAAATTTCTACTGTTTTGATTTTTGAATTATCTAGCCTTCCAACAGAAAGTTAATTTGGAATTTTTAATTTATTATGGCTTTACCCAAAAAGAAAATGAGCCGGGCTCGCAGGCATCATCGCCGCAGCCAATGCAGGATTAAAAGCCCTCTTTTAATCTCATGCAGCAAATGCCGCAAAATGATCTTGCCACATAGGATGTGCCCTTATTGTGGTACCTACAGGGAGCGGATTGTGGTGGATTTAGAAGCAAAGGCAAAAAAGAAGAAAGCAAAGGAGAAAAAAGAAATAAAGTAAATAAAAAACATTGTTCCATTGCTTCATAGTCTCATTGTTAAAGATCAAAAAATCAACAATGAAACAATGAAACTTTATGGCTAACAGACATCTTCTGCGCACAATTGCAATGCAATGTCTTTATGAATGGGATTTTTCGGGTCGAGATGAAAAAAGAATCCAGCTGATCATTAAACATAATACTAAAGAATTTGCACCAGGTATTAGTGATTTTGATTTTGTGAAAAAACTTGTTACGGGGGTAATTAGAAATCAAGAGAAAATTGACACATTGATTGAAAAACACGCGCCCGAATGGCCTTTGGATCAAATTACTACTGTGGATCGTAACATCCTACGTATCGGTATTTTTGAACTCAAATTTGATAATGATGTTCCCCCAAAAGTAGCAATCAATGAAGCAATTGAGCTTGGCAAAACTTACGGTGGGCCTTCTTCAGGTAAATTTATTAACGGAGTTTTGGGCACAATTTATCGAAAAATGATTGAAAAAGGAGAGGTGAAGGAAGAAAAATAATAAAATAATTTAAAGTGTAAAAATCAAAATGTAAAAATTTTTGAATTTTACATTGCATGCCTGCGCTAGCATAGGCAGGTAGGTAATTTTGTCGCCGACATTTCAAAGCTTTAGCGACGGAGCGATTTTTGAATTTTGATTTTTGCATTATCTACTTATGAAAAATTTTTCTGTTCTGGAAAAGAATCTAGGAGTCCAATTTAAAAATCAGGACTTATTAAAGCAGGCTTTGGTGCACCGCTCCTATATCAATGAGAATCCTGGCTTTCACCTTCAGCATAATGAAAGATTGGAATTCCTAGGTGATGCGGTTTTGGAATTAATAGTTACAGAAGACCTTTTTAATCATTATGATAATCCTGAAGGAGAAATGACCAATTGGCGCTCTAGCCTTGTGAATAGTAAAATGCTAGCAATGGTTTCCCGTAAGCTTTGCGTAGAGGATTTTCTTTATTTATCTAAGGGTGAAACGCGCGATACAGGCAAGGCGCGGGAATATATCCTAGGCAATGCTTTTGAAGCGATTACAGGTGCGATTTATTTAGATCAAGGTTATGATATCGCTAAAAGATTTATTAAGGATAAATTATTGGTATATCTACCCAAAATCTTAGCTGAAAAATTATATATTGATCCCAAATCCCATTTTCAAGAACTCACTCAAGAAGAGGAAGGCATTACCCCTATATATAAAGTTTTGGAAGAGAAAGGCCCGGATCATGCGAAACACTTTAAGGTAGGGGTTTATGTGGGGAAAAAAATGATGGGCGAAGGCGAGGGTACTTCTAAACAAGCAGCACAAGTGGAAGCGGCAAAAGATGCATTGGAGAGATATAAAAAGAAAGATTCAAATTTCTAAATCCTAATAACAAATGTCGATTCGAATCCAAAAAATAAAAGAATTTTATGATTTTGGATTTTTATCTTTATATTTACATCAAAAACTTTGAGAGCTAAAAAGTTGATAATTAAAATAGTGACATTAAGCGTGTTTTTCACCGCTATTTTTTTACCTTCTTTTTCTTCCTATGCCGAAGACTCAACTCCAGAACGGAATGTTATAATTGTTGACAACGGCCTTTATTTTCAAATCCAAACCAATAAAAAACTGGTTTCAGAAATATTAGTGGATTTAGGCCTGTCTTTAAAGCCTGAAGATAGAATTTATCCTAGCCTCGGCGAGGAAGCACTCGGGCGCATTATTATTGAAAGGGCAACCTCTATAACGATCCTGGTTGATGGGGGAGTAAAATCCCTTACTACCTTTGCTAAAACTGCGGGAGAGGCTCTAGCAGAGGCCCAAGTAAGCTTGGATCCTAATGATGAGCTGAATTATTCTCAAGACACGCTTCTTTTTTCTAATATGGAAATTGTGGTGACTAGGATTAAGCTAGGTACTATAACAAAAGATGTGTCTATGCCTTTTCAAACTGTGAATAAAAAAGATGACACTCTGCTGTGGGGAAAATTTAAAGTTATCCAAGAAGGTAAGAATGGGCTCAAAGAACAGGTCTACAAAGTAGTTTATGAAAATGGTGAGGAAACAAAAAGAGTTTTAGAAACAGAAACTATTCTCCAAAAACCTCAAGATAAAATTATCCTAGAGGGTACAAAAATAGTGCTAGGAGAGGCAAATTATGGTATTGCTAGTTTCTATCGTTACGGCGACCAACTAACTTGCGCCTCTACTCATTTTCCCATAGGAACACCTCTTAAAGTTACAAATACGGAAAACGGCCGAAAGGTTATCGTAACAGTCAATGATTATGGTCCTTTTGTTCCGGGCCGGATTGTAGATTTAAACATACCAGCATTTGAAAAAATTGCTCCCCTTGGTGCAGGCTTGGCAAGAGTAAAAGTGGAAGAAATACTTGATTAATTTTCAATTTACAATTTACAATTTTCATTAAATTTTCAATGATTTAATTTTCAAACATTTTTTAGAAAAGACAGTCTTTATATTTTAAAAGTTTGAAAATTTCAAAATTGCCTGCCCACCGACCTGTCCTTCGTAGCTTTTAGCGGAGTAGGAAGCCCGCAGGGCGTAGGTGGGGAATTTCATTGAAAATTGGGATTTGCCACCCTATGGGTGGTCACCCGTAGGATGAAAAATTGAAAATTATTAGCCGCACATACTAGGTTTAAAGAACTTATCTAGGTTTTATCTTTATGACCCTACGAAAACTTAACATCAGCGGTTTTAAGTCTTTTGCAAGCCGCACTAGCCTTTCCTTTGATCGCGGGATCACTGCAATTGTAGGTCCGAATGGCTCGGGTAAATCCAATATTGTAGATGCTATTCGATGGGTTTTAGGCGAACAATCTAAAAAATCTCTGCGCGGTAAGAAGGGAGATGATATTATTTTCGCTGGGTCTAGAACTAAATCTTCCCTAGGGTTGGCCCAAGTAGCTCTAACTTTAGAGAACACAACTCAAAAAGTTGCCATTGGCTCTTTTAAAAAAAAGGTAAATTTTTCTGAAATCACAATTAAAAGGAAATTCTATCGCAATGGTGAGGGAGAATATTTCTTAAACAATAGCCCTGTGCGCCTCAAAGATATTGAGGAACTGCTGGCGCAAAGTAATATCAGCCAGAAGGGATACATTATTAGCCAAGGGATGATTGATCGGGTTATTACCTTAAGCCCTCAAGAAAAAAGAGGGCTTCTAGAAGAGGTTTCGGGGATTAAACCTTTGGAAATAAAAAGGATTGAAGCTAAAAAGAAACTTGAGAATACACAGAATAATCTCTTGCGCGTGCGTGCCCTTGTAGCAGAAATTGAACCACACCTAAAGAGACTAGCTAAACAAGCGCGAGAAGCTAGAAATAAAGAAAAAATAACTCAAAAGCTCCAGGAATTACAAAAAACCTGGTACACTACAATCCGACAAAGCCAGGAGAAAGAGGGGCAAAACTTCGGGAGGGAAAAAGCAAAAATAGAAGAAGTGATAAAAAATCTGGAAACTCAAATCCAAAATCTGCAAAAAATGGTGCGCACTATAGAAGATAAGCAAAGGAAAGATCAAAAGAACTGGCATCTCTTCCATCAAGACCAAATGGCGCTGATGGCCCAAAAAGCAAGCCTGGCTGAAAGGATTGCTACTCTGCGTGGCACCCTCTCTGTTCGAAAAAAAATTTGGCCGCAATCTATTGAACAAAAAGACGATATTCGTGCGCATCTTGAAATTAAAAGGATTGATGCAAAAATTAATTCTTTACAAAAACAAAACGTAATTCTAAAAAATGATTTAGAAAAGGTTCAAAAAGAGATTGAAAAATTGGAGAGGGAAGAAAAAAAATTGGAAGCTGAAGGAGCAGTACAGCCAACCCCAATGGCATTGCAAAATGCCTTGGAGGATCTGCAAAATAAACAGAATCGCTTTCTAGACAATTTTAAACATAGTTTAGATATTAATTCTCTGAAATCCCAAGCGCAGGAAATTTTAGGGCTCATTCAACACTTAATCCAATGGTTAAAAACTGCGGCAATACCATCAAAAAAACAAAAAGGAGAGCGAAGGCTCAAAATATTAAAGGAGAACAAAAATAAAAAACAAGAAGAAGTAAATTCCATCCTTTTAAAATTACGGACCGAGGAAGAAAAAATTCTTTTCTTAAATTTTCAAAAAAAGACCTGGCAACATAAAATTGATCTTGGGCAGGGAAAGCACAAAGAAAAACCTAGCGCAGATACTCTAAATATTGTTAAGCTCCAACAAGAAATTACTCATCTTGCCCAAGAGATGCAGAAAAAGGAAGAGGAGATGAAAATTTTGGAAGCTAAAATTGCTCAACTTCTAAAACTAGACACAATACGGAAGAATAAGCTTTTTGCTCTGGAGCGCGAATTACATCAAAAAGAGGATATAATAGAACAACGGCGCAAAGAAAAAACTTATCTAGAACTAGAAGAGGCAAAACTTGCTTTCAAAAAACAAGAGCTTTCTCGCGAGATTAAAAAAGAATTAGGAGACAAATGGGGGCATATTGATATTATTCCTCAAACCAAGCTTAGTTCTAATCTGGACTATGAAACGCAAATTAATAAATTAAAGAAAAAATTACTTCTTGCAGCAAGTATTGATCCTGGGATTATTGCGGAATACGAACAAACACACAACCGTTATGATTTTTTAACTAAACAAACCGAGGATTTGGAAAAAGCCTCGGCAAGTTTAAATAAGCTCATTCAACGTTTGAGCCGGATTATGCAGGGAAAATTCAACGCGGCTTTTAAAACCATTAATCTTGCTTTTAAAAAGTATTTCCGACTAATTTTTGGTCGCGGCGGACAAGCTCAAATTAAAATAGATGAAGAAGGAGGAATCGTAATTGAGGCTTGCCCCCCAGGGAAAAAATTAAGAAGCCTTAGTGTATTATCAGGTGGAGAAAAGGCTCTAGCAGGTCTTTCTTTAATTTTCGGCATTATTGAGCTCTCGCGGCCTCCTTTTTGCATCCTTGATGAAGTAGATGCGGCTCTGGACGAAACCAATTCTCATCGCTTTTCCCGCATCTTAAAGATATTGGCCCGCGGCACTCAATTTATCTGCGTTACCCATAACCGCGAAACAATGAAAGCAGCAAAGGTATTGTATGGGGTCACGATGAACGAAGATGGGGTATCAAGATTACTGTCTATGAAGCTGGAGAAATAACAGGGAATTTTTGATTTTTATTTCTTAATTTTTAGCTAATTTTTGTTGAGTTATTGAATTATTGTCTTATTTATAATAACAATAAAAATTAAGCAAATAAAAATTAGTTAAAAATTAAAAAATTAATACTGTCTTGCTTTTTTGATCATTTTGCGCTAGAATAACCACATCCTATTTTTATTAACTTTTTTAAATATCTATTTTATGCTGAAAATTCGTCTCACCCGCCGGGGAAAAAAGAATCGTGCCTTTTTCAGAATCGTGGTTGCCGAAGCGGCCGCGCTAATTAAAGGTCGCTTTATTGAAATTGTGGGTTTTTTAGACCCCGTTGAAAAAAAGGCATCTTTAAAAGAAGAAAGGATTAAATATTGGCTTGGGCATGGCGCTAAACCTTCAGACACAGTGCACAATCTTTTAGTGGAACATAAAATTATTGTTGGCCCGAAAATTAAAAAATTTGGCTATAAGAAGAAAAAAGGAGAGGAGACGCACAAGGAAGAAATAAAAGCTGAAACTGGGGCAGAAACAAAACCAGCGGAAAGCGACGAAAAACCAGCCGAGATTAAAGAGGAAGCTCCAGAAAAAACTACTAAAGATAAAGAGGGAAAACCTGAAGAAGTTAAAAAAGTAGAGACCGCAAAGATTGAGCCTTTGCCTACAGAAAAACTTAAAGGGGAATAAAATCCCTCAAGAGATAGAGAATGGCTAAATTATAATAACCTAATAAAAACAAAAACTATGAATTCTCAAATCTTGGAAAAAGATATTATTACGCTTTTAGGTTTGGAAAATTTACCCGAAGACCAAAAAACCACTTTGGTCGCAAAGATGGCCGAGACTGTTTTGAACCGTATTAGTCTACGCATTTTGGATAGCCTTTCTGATGTTGATCAAAAAAAATTTGACGCCCTATTGAAGAAAAAAACTTCGGCCACAGAAATAGATCAGTTCCTAAAAAGCAAAATCAAAAATTTGGATGAAATTCGGATGGCAGAAATTTTGCACTTCAAGCAGGATTTAAATGAAGACGCAAAATTTATTCAAGAGAAGTTAGCCTCCTAAAAACAAAAATATATGGCACAAAATATGGAAAAGGAAAA
>CAYWOB010000015.1:1171-2609 GCA_964459815.1 uncultured Candidatus Saccharibacteria bacterium | reverse complement strand
TGAATTTGTAAAATTGACTAAAGAGGAAAAGAAAGAGCTAAAAAAGATTAGGGACAAAGAAGAAAGGGAAAGAGCAAGACGAACAATAATAAATAATAAAATTGTAAACCTCTCGGCCGAGGATTTAGCCCATAAAATGGCGCAGGCAAGAGCGCTGCAGGAGAAAAAGGGAGTGAAATTAGAGCAGGCAGGGCCTTATGGTGAGGTTCTCTTGGCCTTAAGAGCACAGGAGCAAGAGTTATTAAAACAACGAATTAGAGAAGCAGTGGAAAAGGGAGAAAAAAGTAAAGAAGATTTAATCTCGGAAGCGATTGACTCGGGTTTAGAAAAAGAGGCTAGGGAAATGGACAAAAATGTGGAAGAGGCAGGAGACATAGAGAGAAAAAAAGCAATTAAGAGATGGGTCTTTGCCACAAGTGCAGGAGCAATCACTGCTGGCCTTACTGCCTGGTGGGGATTTCACAGGTTAGGAGAAATCACGGCTAAGGGAAAAATAGCAGGGGGTGCAGCGATTCATAAAGAACCAGTGCCAGAGGGAATAGCAGGCCATTTTGAAATCGTGGCTGGCCGCGGCGATTCGGTTTGGAAGATGGCAAAGCGCGCTTTAGCTGAAAAATATGGCAGCCGCTTTACAAATCTTGATGAAGCGCATCAGACTTATGTAATTGACGCGATTAAAGATAAGATTGCTAAAAACCCTGCTCACTTTGGTTTGACCGATATAGACAGAGTAAAGATTGGCCAGAAAATAAATTTTGCTAGTTTAATTAAAAATAATAGTTTAATGGAGCAAATCTTTGGCCGAGCAGGCCATCTGACACGCGAACAGGCTGAAAATATTTTAAATAATAATGAAACCTTGCGTGAATTTCGCCGTCTCCATCCAGGGGTTCGCTTGGATAGTGAAAATGTAGATCAAATTTTAGCGGGCAAGGGAGACGCGCTCCTCG
Organism: uncultured Candidatus Saccharibacteria bacterium; assembly: GCA_964459815.1. Taxonomy (GTDB): domain Bacteria; phylum Patescibacteriota; class JAQUNI01; order JAQUNI01; family JAQUNI01; genus JAQUNI01. Next base: position 1,659 of record CAYWOB010000015.1, on the reverse strand, counting down.
GAGCAGAACATGCAGCACCGCGAGCAGACATTGGTGCCCCAGAAATTACATCAAAAGAAGTAGGAAGTGAAATTCCCTCTCAAACTGGCGCAGAACATCCGGAAGAAGTGGAAATGCCCCAAGCAGAAGAAGCCCCAAGTCCAGGCACAAAAGCGCCTTCCCCAGAAACTGCTCCTGCCCCAGAAATATCTGAAACAATAATTCAGGAAATTCCTGATTGGACACCAGAAAAGATTGCTAAAACTACTTTACCCTTAATTCAAAAAAATCCCAAATTAAATACAGTCAAAGGTATTTTAGAGCATTATCTAGCAAGCACAAAAAGCGGCGAAATCTTTCTGCCCGAGCAAAATGATGCAGACACAGCAATCAAGGAAATAACCCAGAGGACTAAGGAACTAGGAGATGGGGTAACAGATAGATACGAAAAAACCCTTTTGGAAAACACTAAACTTTTCATTGGTACTTCGGCGATGGGGAGAGAATAG
>CAYWOB010000015.1:0-1071 GCA_964459815.1 uncultured Candidatus Saccharibacteria bacterium | reverse complement strand
CCTTTTGGAAAACACTAAACTTTTCATTGGTACTTCGGCGATGGGGAGAGAATAGAGGAAGACCCCTCTAAAACCTCCTCGTCCTCGTTGGTTCAGTAAGTTGGCTCCATAGTCCCGCCGGAGCTTTAGCGCAGGCGGGCTGTGGAGCCATAATGCAGGTCTAATTCATTAAATATGCCCTCGGTTCGTATTAGCAAAGACAATGAAAACGAAGTCTACTTTTTGACCATTAAAGTGATTGAATGGATAGATATATTTACTACTCCTGCCTATTTTCAGGTCATTATTGGCAGCCTGAAATTTTGTCAAGAAAATAAAGGATTATTGCTATACGAATATGTTATTCTGACAAATCATCTTCATCTTATTGTCCAAGCTAAAAAAGGACACATTTTGTCCCAAATCATCAGTGACTTCAAAAAATATACAACGCGGGAAATCTTAAAATTACTTCAAGAAGATAACAGAAAATACATTCTCAACTTAATCAAAAACAGTTTTGCCCGCAAAAAGGGATATCAGAAGCAAATCTGGCAAAGAGAAAATTATCCTGAAATGATCGTGAGTGAAGAATTTTATCTCCAAAAAGCAAATTACATTCACGAAAATCCAGTGAAAAAAGAATATGTTCTGAAACCCGAAGAATGGGTTTATTCTTCGGCACGAAACAGGTTCTTGAATGATCAAAGCATTATTGTGCTAAATAATCTGCTCTAATTAGCAAGGCTTGCATTCTGGCTCCACAGCCCTCCCTCGCGGTCGGGACTATGGAGCCAACGAACAACGAATCAACGAATTAGTCTTCCTGAATAAAGTTCTATAGAACTATCAGGTTCAATTCGGGAGAATTGAACCAACAATAACCTGAACCATAAAGTTCTTCCTCGTTGGTTCAAATCTCCTGATTTGAACCATGATTTTCTGCAGAAAAATTTGGTTCAGGTCAGGAGACCTGAACCAACAATATACCTGAACCAACAATATACCAACAATAGATGGGGTTCTGAATAAAAAAATAAGCCCAAGGCTCACATACTATTTGTGAACTCTTGGGCTTTTTGGTTTCAAATT
>CAYWOB010000014.1:9240-19142 GCA_964459815.1 uncultured Candidatus Saccharibacteria bacterium | reverse complement strand
GCACTAATTTTATCAATATTGATTGTTTTAATTTTGTCCATAATTTATTTGGTGGACCGATGGGGATTCGAACCCCAGACCTCCACATTGCAAATGTGGCGTTCTACCACTGAACTATCGGCCCTCGATATTTTTAACCAACACAATGGCTGAATATAAATTTAAACCATATTTTATAGCTTTCGGCAAGATTCTCATCCTTCAAAACAAATATGGTGACATTTTCATCTAATTTCTTAAATTCCATTCCGGTATAGGTAACTATATAATCCCCAAAGATAGTAATGGCCGAATTGGTGGAGTAGGCAGGGGGTAAAAATCTATGGGGCGGGGGAAAAAGGTTTACCCCTTTTTCCCCTTTTTCTTTAACAATAGCATCAAAAACGCAATGAAATTTGATCTTTTTTCTTCTTACCTCCCGAAAGAATTGTTCGCTGAATCCTTTAATTTCACGTGACTGCCAAATAAGTTTGCCCCCAATAAAATAAACATCTTTGCCTACCCTTAAAATATCGCGCATATAATTCTTGAAACCTTCTGCCCCACGGTAAATATAGGCTTCTTGTTTACCTGGTCTTTGGGCATATTTCTTTCTTAATTCTGGCAAAGCTTTGTTTAAAATATTTTCCTTTTCCCGAACTAGCTCCAAAAGTTTATCCGGATCAACGGGCGCATAAATATTTTCGCCTTTACTTAAAATAGGAAAAATCAAACCCTTATCAATAAGTCTCTTAATTGTATCATAAACATTACGGCGATGAACTTGGGCTTCCGAAGATATTTCCCCTACACCCGCCTCTTTGAGGTCTAATAAAGCCTCATAGATTTTGGCTTCGTTTAATGATAACCCTAATTGTTGTAAAATTTCTGTCATATTCTGAATTATACTCTCGCTGCTTTATTTCTGTCAAGGTGATATATATCACCATAGGGTCATATTGGCCACTCTTTAGAAAAGGAATATCCTATGTAGAAGAAATCAAAATGGTTGATTTCTGCTTGTAAACTTTCGGATGTTCTTTTTAAAAAGGAGAAAGTTATGAAAATATTATTTGTAGATGATCATCCCGATGCCAAGTTGCTTGCCATTATTCTGGGGGACAAAACAGGGGATGAGGTAATTTTTGCTGATAATGGTAAGAGTGCTCTGGAAATTTTTGGGGAGGAAGGCAATATTGATGTTGTTATAACCGATGGTGATATGCCACTTATGAATGGCGCAGAATTAGCCAAGGAAATCCATAAAATCAATCCATCAATTAGAATTGCTTTAGTAAGCAGTAGTATAGAAAAATATCAGCCTTTAGTGGAAGGTATAGCGGATTGTTTTGATAAGGTAAAATTTCCTGTGGACAATCCCCTACAACCGCTTATCAATTGGATTAAAAAATGATGATCTTGAAATGAGGAGAACAAAATGAAACTTTACCTGATCGGTTCCACATTTTCTAATCTTAATGTTGGGGAAATAGAAAAAGAAATACCTTGCCTATCCGGAGACACTTTGGAAGAACTCTTAGGCGACTTAGTGGGCATTAGGTCAGGAAAATGGGGTATACCTCCTGATGAATTTATTGTGATTTTTACTCCCGAAAAAATTCCTTATTTTCATAAGGATATTAAAAATCCCGAAAAATGGATTGATATGAATGAGGAGAAGTTTGAGGATCAACGGCTAAGGGTATGCTATATCTTTCCTGAAATGACCCAAAATGAAATAATAGAGCTTATGAAAGATGCGAGTATAGTCTTTGTAAGAAGATAAAATAATCTAATGATATCAAAATGACAGCGAAACATAACTGTCATTTTTTATTCACAACAAAAGACTAAATACCCCGAATCACAAAACAGAGTGGTTTCTCAATTTTGAGGGCCACGGGCAAGATGCCCGAAGTCCTATAAAGAGAGAGTGAGTTTCGTAATTGAGGGTAAATAGTGGAAAAGCAGAAATAAAACTCCCTAGATCAAAAATAACCTTCTTCACAAAGTTATTTTTTCTTTTTTGTAGAGAAGGTTATTTTTCTTTGGCAATTAAACAGTGATAGAAAACGTCTTTAATTTTTTAAAACACATTTTTTAAAACGCCGTGTTTTAATAAACCACCACCGTATGGCGATTTTAGCGTTTTATAACAATATCCCTTTGATTGGATATCGCGACAAAATTTTTCTCCCTAGAAAGGAGGTGATCCATCGACAGGTTCCCCTACCGATGCCTTGTTACGACTTCGTCTTAATCACCGGTCCTACCGTGGGCCCCGCTTAGCGGGGACTTCGGGTATTACCGACTCTTCTGACGTGACGGGCGGTGAGTACAAGACCTGAGAACGTATTCACCGCGACATGGCTGATTCGCGGTTACTAGCGATTCCAGCTTCATGAGGTCGAGTTGCAGACCTCAATCCGAACTTGGGGTGCTTTTGATGGGATTAGCTATAGCGTTACCGCGTCGCGTCCCATTGTTACACCCATTGTAGCACGTGTGTCGCCCAGGGCATCAAAGGCCATGCTGACTTGACGTCGTCCCCACCTTCCTCCGACTATCTGCCGGCAGTCTCGCGTGACATAGTAACACGCGACAGGGGTTGCGCTCATTCCCGGACTTAACCGAACATCTCACGACACGAGCTGACGACAGCCATGCAGCACCTGATCCCAAGGTTCCCCCCACAAAAGATTCAAATTTACCAATTTTCAATTTTCAATTTTCAAACAATTTTCAATGAACTAATTCTCAATTTTCAAACTTTTAAAACAAAATGTTTGGAAATTAGATCATTAAGTCATTTGATATTGATTGAAAATTTGTAAATTTGTAAATTGAAAATTTATTGCATCTCTTGTGGGGGCACATTTTGGTTTCCCAAAACTTCCTTGAGCGTCTTGCCCTGGTAAGGTTTCTCGCTTACCGTCGAATTAAACCACATGCTCCACCGCTTGTGCAGGTCCCCGTCTATTCCTTTGAGTTTTAGCCTTGCGGCCGTACTTCCCAGGCGGGGCACTTAACGCGTTAGCTTACGGCACTGAAGGGGTCGAGCCTCCAATGCCTAGTGCCCATCGTTTACAGCGTGGACTACTGGGATATCTAACCCCATTCGCTCCCCACGCTTTCGTCCTATGAGCGTCAGAATCGTTCTAGCAAGCTGCCTTCGCTATTGGTGTTCCTGCCGATATTAACGCATATCACTACTACACCGGCAGTTCCGCTTGCTTCTCCCGACCTCTAGTCTCGAAAGTATCCAACCCTTTCCCTTGGTTGAGCCAAGGTCTTTAAGGTTAGACTTTTCAGACCGCCGAGGGACGCTTTACGCCCAATAAATCCGGATAACGCTTGGACCACTCGAATTACCGCGACTGCTGGCACGAGTTTAGTCGGTCCTTATTCGCAGGGTACACTCAACCGCACCTCGCTACGCTCGGGCGGAATTTACTAATTTCCAATTTCCAATTTCCAATAAGTTTTTCTCGCTTCGCGAGATCTGGTCATAGCTTTGCTAGATCTCGCATAGCGAGACAAAGCCAGACAATAAATTAATTTTCAATTTTCAAACTTTTAAAATTAAATGTTTGAAAATTAAATCATTAAAACATTTGATATTGATTGAAAATTGGTAAATTTGTAAATTGAAAATTCCGTACCGAACACAGTGAGGTACGGTTTGTTCCCCTGTAAAAGCAGTTTACACTCAAAAGAGCTTCTTCCTGCACGCGGCGTCGCTCCTTCACCCTATTTTAGGGCATTGAGGAAGATTCTCGACTGCAGCCTCCCGTAGGAGTCAGGGCAGTGTTTCAGTCCCCGTGTGCGAGGGCATCCTCTTAGACCTCGTAACCGTCATCGCCTTGGTAGGCCTTTACCCCACCAACTAGCTGATAGTCCGCAGGCCCTTCTTGAAGCGATAAATCATTTACTATTAACTAAAAAAGCTAATAGCACATCGGGAATTAGTCCGCCTTTCGGCGAATTATGCCCGTCTTCAAGGTAGGTTACCAACGTGTTACTCACCCGTTTGCCACTATCGCTCCTCGCTTCCGCTCGTCGCTCAAACTAAAATCTTAAAGCTAAAAATGTAAAATCTAATATTAGGAAAATTCTTAAGAAAAAATTTTCTTTCTCAATAGTTTTTAAATTTTAGTTTTTACCTTTTAGTTTAGCTCCGAACAAAAGTGAGGAGCGATCGTTGACTTGCATGCCTTATCCACGCCGCCAGCGTTCATCCTGAGCTAGGATCAAACTCTCAAAAAGATTCAAGAAATTTTCACCAATTTGGACTCAACAATACAAGATGTATAGTGAGCCAGGATCCCACCCTACGGGTGGTCACCCGAAGGGGTGAAAACTCTCAAAAAGAATAATTAGTAATTAGCCAGAAATATGCTAGATCACTAATTATATAAATAGACGTTCCTATCACTATTTAATTGTCAAAGTTCAAAAAATATTTTTGCTCTTAAAGCAAGAGCATAATTTATATTAACCTATAGAATATGCTTTGTCAAGTGCTTGCTATACCGAGTTTAATACCCCCCTTACCCAAATCACCAACAAGCTTTATCTTATTGGAACTTGAGGGGGGGGTTTAGGACTATTATTCTGCCTATTTCTCCTCCTGACTTTTTTAGCAATTTTGACAATAATCCAAATGATAATGCCAAGGGGTAAGAAGAAACCAACTAAAAAGACTAGAAGCCAAATTAGACGATCAACAGTTTTCTGACCAACACTAATTAAACTTTTAAAGGCTTGTTTTAAAGTTTCATAGGGTTTCCATTTTTCCACGCCGCTTACTACCCTAGTTTCCTCAGATAATTCTACAGTTAAGGTAGACATATCAGTCATACTCGCAAGATACTGCAGTTGACCTTGAAGTGTTTCAATTTTTTCCCGCACTGTAGAGAGCGCAGAAGCCACTTTTAAAATATCCTCTACTTTGGTGGCCTTTTTCATAATTTCTAAATACTGTTGTTCTTCGGCTTGGGCGTTCTTGAGCTGCGCTTGCAAATCTACATATTCTTCAGTAATATCTTGGCCTGCGACCTGCTCACGGCTAACTACTTTAGCTAAATCCTTTATCTCTTGAAAGATAGTGTCAAATTTAGCCACAGGCACTTTGAGTACCACAGTGCCACTTTTTACGCCGGTTTCGCTCTCATATACGTAAGAACTTTGGACAAAGCCTTGGGCCCGCGAGGCAATACTTGTTAGATCAGCAACAGTTTCATCTACACTGCCAACCGTCATCTCCAGATCACCTGTTTTAATAATTTTTTGTTCGGTAAGATTAGCTGTGTTACCAGCATTACCACTTTCCGAGGAAGGAGCAGCGCTTGGAGGTATTGCACTCTCTGTTGAACTAGCTTCATTTAATTTTGCAGATTTAAAAAGCCCACTTGCACCTTGTGGCGCAGCTGCTCTTTCTGTGTTGTCCTGTGTCTTACCCATAGTAATAACTAATACAACACAACCGACAATCACAATAATAATCAAACCAACAAAACCCAAAACAACACCTAAAATGATTTTTGCTTTTCGCGACATAGATTTTGTTTTAATTTTTTTTTATTTAAACCTTGATTCTATTTTAGCGGAAAAAAAGTGAAATGTAAAATCACATCACCTGTCCTGCTATCTATTAAATAAAAATCAACAATAACCGTTAAGGGTTTTTATTTCTGATGTTCTCTCCTCCATTCCCGAATCTTTTGGTGGTCGCCGGAAAGCAAAACTTTAGGCACTTTTAAGTCTTGAAAATTTTCTGGCCGCGTATAATGGGGGTATTCAATTTTATTACCCTTGCCACTAAAAGATTCCTCATTCAACGATGCTTTGTTGCCCAAAACTTTGGGCAAAAGCCGGCTCACTGCATCCACAATTACCATCGCAGGAAGCTCACCGCCGGTTAACACAAACTTGCCGATTGACAATTCTTGATCACAAAAATAATCGGCAATGCGCTGGTCAACGCCTTCATAATGACCACAAATTAAAATAATTTTTTTGTATTTTACATAATCGCGAGTCATTTTTTGATTAAAAATTTTTCCAGCTGCAGATAAAAGAATAACGCGCGAGGATGAATCGTAGCCTTGACTTTTAATGCCCTTAACCCGAATTCTTTCGGGGATAATATCCTGAAGTGCGCGATAAATTGGTTCTATTTTCATCACCATTCCCGGCCCGCCTCCATAAGGTACATCATCTGTGGTTTTATGTTTGTCGCAAGTGTAATCCCGCAGGTTATGGACCTTAATTTGAATCGCTCCTTTTTTTTGTGCGCGACCTAAAATACTCTCGCTAAAATAGGAGTCAAAAATGGCGGGGAAAATGGTTAGGATATTAAATGTCATAATTTTTGCAATCATCGGTTGTATATATCTTTTAATTATGATAAGGAAATCAAATGGTTAACGAGTTAACGGGTTAACGGGTTGTTTCTGAAATTTTGCATTAAATAAATTATAAACTCGTTAACTCATTAACTAAATAATGAACTAACGATTAAATAACAATGGTTATTATTTTCAAATAATAATGAGTATAAAATACTGTTTCACTAACCTATTAAACCAAAAACCACCTCGGAAATCAAGGCGGTTTTGGTGTATTGAAAGCTTCCAAAAAAAGCTTGTCTTTACAGTTTCAGATCATCAACTACGTCAGTAGATTGATCTTTCGGAGCTTCACCTCTGCCCCGGCCTCGAGTTGAACCTTCGGGTTCAATAATCTTGAGGTTTACGCGGGCATTATTCTTTGCTCCGACCACTCTCAAAAGAGTTCGGATTGAGGATGCAGTTTGACCGTTGCGTCCAATGATTTGACCCATATCAGACGGGTCAACTTCCAAAGTGATTAGCACACCCATTTCATCAACGGTACGGTTAGTTTTCACTTTGTTAGGATTGTCAACGAGCGATTGCACTACATACTCTAGGAACTCTAAATCCTTTTCTTTAGCCATACTTCTTATAACTTACTTGACTTATTATTTAAATAAAGTGAAGGTCGACCTAAAAAGCTTTCACTTTATTGATTCGTATTATATATTATTCCGTGCTTTTTGTCAATAATTTTTGAAAAAAATCAATTTACCTAATCAAATTTAAAGGGTTAATAACGCCGTTAGGAGTTCTAATTTCGAAATGCACATGAGGTCCAGTTGACCAACCTGTCGAACCCATATAAGCAATCAGTTCACCTTTGCTGACTTGTCCACTTGTTCTTACATATTGAGAAAGATGACCATAAAGACTCTGATAACCACTGGGATGACTTATAATAATACACTTACCATAACCACTGCGCCAACCAGCAAAAACAATCGCGCCATCTTGTGTACTGTAGATTGGAGAACCTGTATCGCCATCGATATCTACAGCATGATGGCGATAGCTATAGTATTGGTTAATTTTATGTGAGGTAGTAGGCCAAAACCAACCCTTACCCCCTATGGAAGGAGTAGGTGTAGGAGTAGGTGCAGATTCTTCTTCTTCGCTGGTTGGTCTACTAACGATACTAGACGGTGGTTTCTCAGAAGGTACAGAAAAAGGTGGCGGAATTGTACCTCCCGGAATCATCAAGCTCTGGCCAATCTGAATATTGGCAGCACTGCCGAGATTATTATATTCAATAATCTTATTAATATCTCCTTGATAGGTTTGAGCAATTTCACCTAAGGTATCTCCTGGTTTAACTGTGTATAAAACGCCTGAAACCGGGGGAATCTTTAAAATATCGTCTGGGCGAATATAGGATGTTTCAGATAAATTGTTTGCCGAGAGAATAGTAGCCACACTGACCCCATATTCCAGAGCAATAGAGCTCACTGATTCTCCCGGAGCAACAGTATGTTTCACTATCTCGGTACGTGCCTCCTCTACTGGTCCGATTTTTGCCTCCTGCTCTAGGAGAGGTAAAGGAAGTAAGGCATTGCCTTGCACTGTCGGCATAGTGACAGGGTCAGATGTTGTCCCATCCGTTTCTGAACTATTATCTGACGCTGCCAAGACTGTACCTGACATTTCTGAAATAAAACCACCTATACCATGTGAAACATTATCGGGATTACTACGACTCTCTACCAAACTCTCCCCATCGTTCTTTAAAATACCACTAAATAAGATACTAGTACCCTCTCTTTCCTCGCCTTGAATTTGATCCTTACGACCTCCTAGATTATTCCAAACTACTAATAAACTAATCAGAATAATCATTAAATGCACGGCATAAGAGGATACAAAAGGAAAAAACTTTTTAAAATAATTCCGAAAAAAAATAAAAGACCCTTCTGCTTTCTGCAACAAACTACTCGAAAGATGAACCTTATTCGTTATCTCTACCTGCGCTCGAGAAAGGGATTTTAAGCATTGTTGATTAAATTTTGAGTATTTTCCATTATCTGGTAAAGGTCGTATTCTTCTCTTCCTGCCTGCCATCAAGAAAGAAATTATATTTTTAGATAATATAATTCACTCCTCTTTAGCAAATTAAATATCCTGAAAAGTACATCCAATAATATATAGATTAGCATAGGGACTAAACCCTGTCAAAAGAATTATCCCCACCCCCTAAAATCTATTTTTCAATTGTTAAGTAACATAGAAAATCCACAAGCGGTAACAATCGAACAATAGAAATTAGTGGCACAGCAACTTAATTACCTTTCTATTCCGAATCAAAGTCTGGATATAATCCTTATAAACCGAATTACTAAATTTTTCCCTTACCTCTTTACTATCTGGATAAAGCTTTAATATTTGATTCATCTCTGTTTCCATCTCTTTTTCGCCTACGCAAATCTTTTCTCTCTGGGCAATCTCTTGTAATACTAGACTTGTTTTTATTCTCTTTGTAGCAGCCTTTTCCCAAGCTTGCATCAGATCAGCACGGCTTTTTTTGATACTTTTTAAATAATCCTCAAATTTACCTCCTTTTTTCTCTATGTCTTGCTCTAATTCTTCCATCATTCTCCCCTTTTCAGCGTCTAATAATACGGGAGGTATGTCTACCTTTACCGAAGCGCATACCTTATCTAAAACCTTGAGCTCATATTTTTCCTGCATCTTCATTTGCACTTCAGTCTGTAGATTTTCCTGCAATTTCCTCTTCAAAATCGCTAAAGAAGTAAAACGTGGACCAAGGCTCCTTGCAAATTCATCATTAATTTCAGGAAGTTGTGCCTTCTGTACTAGATTCATTTTGACCTGAAAACGCAGCATGCGACCAGCAAGATCTTGATGCGAATAATCACGCGGAAATCTTAAATTAAAGGTTTTCTCCTCGCCTGCCTTCATTCCAACAAGCTCGTCCTCAAAACCGGGTACAAATTGTCCTTGCCCTAAAATAAGAGGATGGTTTTCACTAATACCTCCTTCAACGAGATTATTTTTAAGATAGCTTTTAAAATTAATTTCTACACGGTCCCCCTTCTTTGCTGGCCGAGAAACAGTGATGTGGGTAGCGCGCATCTCCTGCAGTTTTTTAATTAAAGCTTCTGTATTTTCCTTTGTCACCTTTTTTACTTTGGGTCTTGCCACTTTGATGTTCTGATAATCGCCTAAAATAATCTCTGGCATCACAGCAACAACCACTTTAAAAACTAAGGGATTATCGGGTGCCAATTTTATAATACTGACTTGGGATTTGCCTAAAACTTCTATTTTCTCTGCAGCGAATACCTTTTTTAAGAAAGAAGGTAGGCCTAATTTTACGGCTTCCTCCCAAAGTTGCGCTCTGCCTACTTGTCTTTCTACTAATTCCAGAGGGGCGGAACCTGGCCGAAATCCATTTATTTTAATCTGCTTAGCAATCTCACGACGAGCAGATTCTAAAAAAGGATGAATCTCCTCCACTGCTATTTCTACGTTCAATTCTAATTGGGATTGGGGTAATTTTTTGGATTCGAT
>CAYWOB010000014.1:7072-9140 GCA_964459815.1 uncultured Candidatus Saccharibacteria bacterium | reverse complement strand
CTTATAAATCAAAGGTGCTAGTAATAAGGAAACAATGGCGATAATCTTAATTAAAATATTTAGGGATGGTCCAGAAGTATCTTTAAAGGGGTCACCTACAGTATCGCCAACTATTGCAGCTTTATGCGCATCGGAGCCTTTGCCACCAAAATTGCCTTTTTCAATATATTTTTTGGCATTGTCCCAAGCACCTCCGGCATTGGCCATCATTACAGCCATTAAAAAGCCACTTACTGTTGCTCCTGCTAAAAGGCCGCCCAGGGCAGCTGGACCCATCAAAAAACCCACTGCTGTTGGCGTTGCAATAGTAAGAAGGCCAGGAACAATCATTTTCTTCAAAGCTGCAGCCGTAGAAATAGAAACACAACGGCCATAATCAGGTTTGGCCTTGCCTTCCATTAGACCTTTAATCTCATGAAATTGACGCCTGACCTCTTCTACCATTTGATAGGCAGCCTGGCCTACTGATTCCATTGTTAGGGCTGAAAATAAAAAGGGCAGAGCACCACCAATAAACATACCAGCAATCACTTTGGGATCGCCAATATTAATAAATTTAAGACCAATGCTTTTAGTATAACTGGCAAACAGGGCTAAAGCAGTCAAAGCGGCAGAGCCAATCGCAAACCCTTTGCCCATCGCCGCCGTAGTATTTCCCACCGCGTCTAGGCTCTCGGCGCGTTCTCTCACCTTCCTACCCATTCCCGCCATTTCGGCGATACCAGCGGCATTATCCGCCACAGGACCATAGGTATCTGCTGCCAAGGTGATGCCTAAAGTAGAAAGCATACCAACAGCGGCAATGGCAATGCCATATAGACCAAACAAGGCATAACTTAGGGAGATACCCAAAGCAATCACTAAAACGGGAATAATTGTGCTTAACATCCCTAAAGAGAGTCCTTGAATAATATTAGTTGCGGCTCCTGTCTCTGAACTTAGGGCGATCCTTTGGGTGGGTTTATTACTATCGGAAGTATAATATTCGGTGATATAACCAATAATTACGCCTGCCACTACGCCTACTAAAGTGGCATAAAAAACTTTGATGTCATCAACGATATGAAAAACCTTTACTACTAGATAGGATCCAATAATCATCAGAAAAGCTGCCCCGTAAATGCCGCGATTGAGGATACTATTTACTTTCTTTGCCCCGCTCGAGAGTTGCACAATAATGTTTCCCAGAAGAGAAGATAAGATACCCACGGCTGCTAAAAGTAAAGGCAAAACTACGGCATCACCCTGCAGGGTTGCGGGAAAGGCCAAAACACCAATCGCCATTGCCGCAATAATAGAATCAACATAGGATTCGAAAAGATCAGCACCCATACCAGCCACATCGCCCACATTGTCACCTACATTATCGGCAATTACCGCTGGATTGCGCGGGTCATCTTCAGGAATCCCTTTTTCTATCTTACCAACTAAATCCGCTCCTACATCCGCCGCTTTAGTGTAAATGCCGCCTCCCACTCTAGCGAATAAGGCAATGGAAGAAGCGCCAAAACCAAAGCCGTAAATAATATTGGGTTCACGCACAAGATAATAGAGTAAAGCGACGCCTAAAAGCCCTAAAGAAACCACGGATAACCCCATCACTGAACCTGAAGAGAAGGCAAGCAACAGACCCTTCTTTACGCTTTGAGCTGAAGCCTGGGCTGTCCGCACATTGGCACGCGTTGCGATCCGCATTCCGATATTGCCAGTTAATGCTGAAAAAACCGCACCCAAAAGAAAAGCGCCTGCTATTTTATAACCCAGAATAATATAAAAAACAAAGCCGAAAATTAAAATAAAAATGGCAAGGATTTTATACTCTTTATTTAAAAAAGCCATTGCCCCCTCATGAATCGCCGTTGCGATCTCGCGCATTTTTGCCGTGCCCGCATCCTGACGCGAAATTTTTATAGCCAGAAAAGCAGCAAATAAAAGGCCTAAAAGAGCAATGATAACAGAGAAAATAATAGCGAACATAGTGTTTACTCTAGTAAATTTTAATTAAAGTTTAATACAAAATTATAGTTTTTTAATAAAAAAAGTCAAGCAAAAAATTTCCAATTTTCAA
>CAYWOB010000014.1:0-6972 GCA_964459815.1 uncultured Candidatus Saccharibacteria bacterium | reverse complement strand
ACAAAATTATAGTTTTTTAATAAAAAAAGTCAAGCAAAAAATTTCCAATTTTCAAGCACCAATTTTCAATGAAATCACAAGCACCAAATTCCAAACAAAACCTCTCTTATTTTATAGTTTGAAAATTGGAATTTGGAACTTCACCTGCCCGCCAATGGCTTCGCCATCAGGCGATGGCAGGCGGGTTGGAATTTGAAAATTGAAAATTGAAAATTCAATTACTCTTCTTATCATCTGCCTCTTCACCTTGTTTCTTTGCGGATGATTTATCCTTCGCCTTTTTATTCTTCACCTTCTTTGCCTTAGCTTTCTTCTTATCTTCTTTTTTTAATTTTGCTTTTACTCGAGGAGCTTCTGGAACAGCTTTAACCTCTTCTTGGACTTCTGGTCTTTCTCCTTCTATTTTTCCCTTCCCTTTTTCTTTTACTTCCTCCTTCTCTGCAGCTTTCACATCTATCTTCCAATCGGTCAGTTTGGCGGCGAGACGTACATTTTGCCCTTCTTTGCCAATAGCCAAAGACAATTGATCAGGGGGAACAAAAACAATGGCTAGCCTTTCTTTTGCATTTAACTGAACATGAGATACCTTAGCTGGGGCAAGGGCATTGGTTACAAAACGTGCTGAATCTTCACTCCATTCAATAATGTCAATCTTTTCGCCGTTAATCTCATTGATTACGGCTTGCACCCTAGATCCGCGCTGACCTACACAGGCACCAATAGGATCTACTTCTGGATCACTGCTTGCAACCGCAATTTTACTACGTGAACCGGCTTCCCTTGCTACAGTTTTAATTTCTACTATCCCTGAATTCACCTCTGGCACTTCTAGACCAAAAAGGATTCTAATAATTTCAGGATGGGTACGCGAAAGAATAATCTCTGGTCCTTTTGCTCCTTCCCTCACTTCAGTAACATAAACTTTAAGTCTTTGGTTAACTTGATAACGCTCATTGCGCACTTGCTCCGAGGGCGGAAGAAAACCAGTAGCCTGACCTAAATCTACAAAAATCGTATTCCCTTCTACTCTCTGAATTACACCATTAACAAGCTCTCCCTCTCGACCCTTAAAGGCGTGAAATAATGCTTCACGCTCGGCTTCGCGAATTCTTTGAATAATGACCTGCTTTGCCGTCTGAGCGGCAACACGGCCATAATCGCCAGGGGGTTCTATGGGGGTAATAATCTCCTCACCTACCTTAATCTTTTTCTTCTTTTTTTTAGCTTCAGAAAGAATAATCTGTTTGCGCGGATCTTTAATCTCAGCATCATCCTCAACTACCTCTTTCACATCAAAAAGATCAAAATTGCCAGTTTTAGAATTAAATTTAGCTCTCACATTCTCATCAGGCTTTCCATAATCTTTGCGGTAAGCTGCAGCGAGTGCAGCTTCCACGGTTTCAAAAACCACATCGTGACTAATCCCTTTTTCATCGCAGATTTGATTAATTGCCGCCTCAAACTCTTTGTTGGTAAAATTTTGCATAATAATTATTTAAAGTTAGTTTTAGGACTTTTACAAAAATATCCTGTCCAAAACAGGATTAACTAATCATTACCATATCACGAATGTAAGTATAGCATAGGATTGGAAAAAAGCAACATCAACCATAGACAGATTGTTTTCTTCTTCTTGACAGCAAAATCGTTTTCTATATAATGAAAATGCACTTTTTGACGACCTTCTCGTAATGTTGATCTTGCTGAAAAGGTTTGCGGCCATAGCAAGATTGGCACTTGAAAGGTTAAACAGTGTGAGCCCGTAATGTTAAATTATGGGCTTCTATTTTAATTATTCAATCCTAATATTCTTCTATTGCATTCTTAAAATGTTCCAAATGCGCTGATCTTTTTACATAATCCAAAGTAATTCCAACAATATCAATGCGGAAATCTTCTTCTAAACCCTTTTTGTTCAAATAAGCATAAGCAGTTCTTAATAATTTTCTTTGCTTAAAAAAATTGACCGCTTCCTGCGGTTCGCCAAAATCTCCTCCAGTTCTTGTCTTAACCTCCACAAAAACCAACATCTTCGCCTTTTTATCCCAAGCTAGAATATCAATCTCACCTTCTCTTTTTTGAAAATTGCGTTCCAAAATTTTGTAGCCTTTTCTCTTAAGATAACGACAAGCCAAATCCTCACCCAAACCTCCTACTCTTTGCTTTTCTAACATAAATTATTTTTTGTAGACCAAGGCGTAATGATACGGACTCGGGTCCCAAGAATCTACCAGATTTAGACCTGAATCTTGGGCCATTTTTTTTACATCGTGTTCAGAGATTCTATTATCTGGCAGCGGTCCGAAAGGCAAGTCCTTGAGTTTCCAATCAATAATTAAAATCTTGCCATCCTTTTTAGTAATGCGTTTCGCTTCTTTAAAGATTTCCTGCGGCTTGTCATTCTGGAACAGCACATCAACTAACATAGAAATATCCAGAGTGTTATCGGGTAATTTTGTGCTCTGATAAACTTCTAAGTCTGCCCAGATCAATCTCACAATACTATCTAAACCTTCCATATGTGCTTTATCTTCCACAGCAGACAGAGCAGATTGTTGAATATCAACAGCATAAGCCACTCCTTTCTCACCCACAATCTTTGCTGCAGAGAGAATAAAAAAACCTGCACCGCAGCCCAAATCTGCGGTTTTCATTCCTTGTTTCAAACCGATGCGGTCTAAAACTTCTTCGGGTTTAATAAAGCCTTCTATGCGAGGCACGGATTTAAATTAAAAGTTAAAAACTAAAAGCGAAAAATTACAACTAAAAATGAAAAATTTTAGATTTTTATTTAGGTTTTTCATTTTTAGTTTTTAATTTTAAGTTATTCCACGAATAGGGGCAAAGCTTTTTCTATGGATAGGACAGATACCAAACTTGGAAAGATTTAATCTATGTTCTATTGTACCATATCCCTTATGTTGTGCAAAGCCGTATTGGGGATATTTTTCGTTAAGGGCAATCATAATCCTGTCTCGCGTAACCTTAGCGATAATGGAAGCCGCGGCAATTAAACGTTCTGAACCGTCTCCTTTCACAATCGTCTTTTGAATATAAGGCAGGCCAGGAATTTTGAGATTGCCATCTATTAAAACACAATCAATTTTTTTACCGAGTTTTAGGACTAAATTTTCTATAGCCATATTCATTGCCCTAAAAGTAGCGCCAAGAATATTTAGCTTATCAATTAAATAAGGGCTTGCTGCACCCAAGCCATATTGACCTTCGGCTTTTATTAAATTGAAAAGCTCTTCACGTTTTTGAGGGCTAATTTGTTTAGAATCGGCTAGGGCTGTAAGGAAAAGACTTTCTTGTTTTACATAAGGCAGGAAAACTGCGGCTGCAATTACTGGCCCAGCCCAAGGACCCCTGCCCGCTTCATCCACACCGATGATAATTTTATTTCCCTGACTCCATAATTCTTTTTCTATTTTTGATAATAAAGTCATTTAGATAATTTCCCTTTGATAAACCTAAAGTCATTATAGCAGAAAATCGTAAAAAGACAGTAGAGACGCAAGATTTTGCGTCTCTATAATAATTTGGAAATTTATTTTGAAATCCACTTTAGTAGAGACAGGTTTTAAACCTGTCTCTATTATTTTTTAATAAAAAAGAGCTGATTTTATTCAGCTCCAAGATTGAACTATAGCTTTTTTAAAATTGTGTCCAAGTTCGCGAAGGATGAATGTGAATTCCCATTACATCCTTCTGGAAATCCTCCAGATCCATTCCTGTTAGCCGCCAGAATATTTCCAAATACCGATCAGTGGTTGCGGAAATGACTTTCTCTGGCACCTCCACAGAATGCACAAAATTTATATGGTCTTCATTTTCTGGGTCAAGCTTGTTAATGCCTCTACCCCAAGGGGTCTCAACCGTCATTCCCCATTGGCGCACTGGCTCTTTATCATAGCCATTTGGAGCTCTGTTGTTTGCAGTTGCCTGATACCATTCTGATAAATCCCAGAACCGAGAAGAATCCGGGGTAAAGATTTCATCTACCAATAGCGAATCTGCTCGTTCTAGTTTCGTATCGGCAATGATAATGCCTTTATCCCGTGCATAAGCCAAGGCACGCTTATATATATCCAACATATTTTCAGTCAGCCAATCTTTTTCCACGTCTTCAGGATTAAGAGGTAAATCATGACCTGTTTCGGATTTGCTTGTAGGCGTAAAGATTGGACCATCTGGAATTTCAGCACCATCACAAAGCCCAGTAGGTAGTTCATAGCCATACACATTTCCATTTTCTTTATATTGTCGGAAAGCCGAACCAGTTAGACAATATCTGTAAACAAATTCTACAGGCCAGACCTTACAATCTTCTATAATAACTGCTCGCTTTTGTAATTCAACGTCTTCGGACAAAACAAGCGGCAAATATTGATCAATTCTGAAGCCATGGGCGAGCATATTATGCCTAAGATTAAGTTTTAATATCCAAAAGATGGTGATGGCGTTTAATACCTCGCCTTTGCTAAGCACTAAACAATTTAAAACAAAATCAAAGATACTTAACCGATCTGTGACCACAAGCATTAATAGATCTGAACGTTCAGGTACATGGTAAATATCTCGCACCTTGCCTTGGTTTGCTCTTTCCAATCCCCTTTCAGATAAAAGATTACTTAATTCTGTTTCTCTAACCTTTTCCGGAATTTTTGCACCCATTTTCTACTCCTCCTTTACACTAGATGATTTAATAGCGAACTGAGCTGGTTTACTCTGCATATCATTAATAAAGCGCCACAGATTTTCTCTGGTTTTTTAGAGTTTAGGGCAATAATCTGACAAGCAAGTAAGGCGGCATTATATAACCCCGGCTTGCCAATACCCGGAACAGCGACCGGCACGCCAGCAGGCATACGTACCATTGAATACAGCGCATCTAAGCCGCTGGGTATATCCGAGGATACAAGCGGTACGCCGATTACAGGACAGCAACGAACATGAGAAGCGATTACACCCGGCAATGCGGCTGCCATTCCTGCCACTCCGATAAATACTTCCGCATCTTTGTCTTTGTCGGCCCTACCCCTACAAGGGTATTTATATTTCTCCATACAATAATTCTGCAGTTCTTCTGAATTGCGATGCGCTGAAATAATAGAAAGCTCCCAAGAAACTCCAATCTCGTCTAGAACCTCTAACATCTTGGATTCTTTCACTATTCCTAAATCACTTTCACTTCCGAGGATAATTACGACTTGAGACATAGCTTTTCACTCCTTTCAAATACCCAAAATCTCTTGATACAGTTTTGCCTCGTTCTTCAAAAGATACGTTGGTAAGAAGATTTCGTTCCAGTGTTCCAGATTTTTCGGATCTTGGAAAATCTTCTGTAAAATTTCATTCCATCTTTGCACATCCAATTCACTTGCCTCTAATTCAGGTGACGCTTCTAACCTAGCGTCCCGAATGATTTCCTGAATAGAAATGGGTTTTATCCGTGGCGTCTCTTGAAATTGCAAGAGTAATTCATTCGCTGCCTCAAATGATTGAGGCGGATTCTCCCGCAAACATTGGGCCTCTTCTGTTGGTTCAAAAACATTGAAGGCGGCGAGTTGGATAATACGATAGGCATCTTCCGCCCCCAAACCATAACGCACGCCATACTTTTTTAACAATTCTTTGGCTTCACTAGAGGCATAACAGCCGCGGCTGTCCACAATTTCCCGCAGCATATTGTCTGGATAAACCACCAAGCCAGCAAGTACTCTTTGCATCGTTTTTAAGGAATGAATAACAACATGGAAAAGATCAGGCCAAGCGATTCTTTCCACGCAGGACTGACTAATATCCCGCTCTTCACAGGTTGGAATATTTCCCATAATCATCATAAAAAACTTTTCTGCTGCGTTAGCCATTCCACCTATCTGTTCGGTAGAAATGGTGTTTTTCTTATGCGGCATTGCAGAAGAGCCTTTTTGCTTCTTACTAAATGGTTCTTGATAAATGGGCCGGCCGCTTCTCGCACCAAGACGAATGGCAAGAGCGATTTTGTTTAATGTAAGCACAATTTGACATAAAGCTTGAGCTATTGGTGCATGAATCTCCCGAGGCATAATTTGGGTTGCTCCATAATAAGGTTCAAAACCCAATATTCTTAAGGCTTCTTTCTCTACAGCCGGATCAATACTGCCGTAATTTCCAACCGCACCCGAAAGCTTAGAATATTTAAGTTCTGTTTCTGCTCGGTTTAGATTCTCAAGATCATTTTTAAGATCGGCCAGCCAAGTTAAGCAACGTTTGCCAAATGTCTGCAATTCTGCCTCCTGACCGTGCGTCCTGGCGTTCATAATCGTGTAACGGTACTTTTTAGCCATTTCTGTCAGGGTTTTTTCTAAATTCGCAGAGTGCTTCTTAACCCAAAAAATAGAATGTTTAATCATCTGGCTAAAAGCAGGCTCTTCTGTGTCATAAGAAGTAATTTTCTTATGCAGATATTGTGCAAGTTCAGGTGGTAAGAACCGCAAACGTTCATCAATAAACGCATTAAGATCGTGCTTTATTTCCCTTTCCCTTTGAAGCCACCAATCTAAATCTATTGGCTGACTTGATAAAATCTCTGCTACTCTACTGTAGATTCCTCCTGCGATCTGTCCTAAATTTTCCATCGCTTCAATAACTGCTAATTCCACCCCCTGCCAAAGTTCAACTTTGCGCTCATTAGACCAGATAATTTTGATGTCTTTGTCTTCATACCGTTCAATCATCGTTCTTACTCCTTTCTTTAAATTCGCTTTTTCTTAAGAGGGCTTCGGGCATCTTGCCCGAAGCCTAGGCTCTCTTTTGTAATTATTTCCTTTTTTCAAGGTACTAATTTTACTAAATTATTCTTCTTTAATTTAGCTTTATAATATAACATAAAACTGAACCAAGATACAAGATGATACATCAAAGATAGTTTATAAAAAACTCCTTGGCTTTTAGCAAGGAGTATCTGCCTCTTCTCGGAAAAGTTTC
>CAYWOB010000013.1:5024-19937 GCA_964459815.1 uncultured Candidatus Saccharibacteria bacterium | reverse complement strand
TTATTTAAAAATATACGGACGAAAAATGAGATAAATACTTACAATCCAACCCAAGAAAGCTAATAAACAGGCACCTGACATCATATCTTTGATCGCCTCGGCATAGGGATGAACACGGGGTTTTAGAATATCAACAATTTTTTCTAAAATTGTGTTGAGAATCTCTAAAATCAAACCCGCTACGATAGTTAAAGTCAAAATCACCTTGCTACTCAAAGCTATCTTATAGTATATCATAAAAAAAATAACAACTAAACTAAAAAAAATAGCAATACGAAAATTTTGCTCTTCCCGAAAAGTAATATAAATACCTCTGAAAGCATAACCAAAGCTACGAATTAATTTTTTAATATTAAGCAATGGCATCGAGATCTTATTATTAATTGAATAATAATAAACTTAGGATAATAAAATCATATTCAATTTTAAATCTGCCCCAAAGATTTTAAAATTTTGTTTTGGGTATGAAACATCTTTTGTCGCTCTCTTTCTGTCTCATCCCCATATCCTAAAATATGCAACACTCCATGGACAAAAAGAATAGCTAGTTCCTGATTCAAAGAATGTCCCATCTCTTTTGCCTGTATACGCGCTTTTTCTATAGAAATAAAAATTTCGGCAATCTGATTCTGGCCAAACTTGCCCAAATTAAAAGATAAAATATCAGTAGATTTATTTTCGTAACGATATTGACGATTGAGCTGCTGAATTTTAGCATCATCCATTAAAACTAAACTAATTTCAAAATTTCTTAAAGTGGTTTTAAGAAGAACTAATCTTTGAATAATCTTTTGAAAAAAGTTTTTTTCTACTTCGAAGCGGGTCAGATTTCTAAAATCAAAAATCATCAAGATATTTTTATCCCCCTATATTTAAACAATGCAGAAATTCTAACAAAAAAATATCTGGAAATTGTTACTCTGTCACTTTTACCTCGTAAAGATGATCCTCTGTACCATCTGCTAAATCTTCAGGGTCATGATCTCCTTCAATCGTTACTGTAAACTCATAACTGCGAGGGGATAATTTTTGATACTGATAAGTATATCTTGGTGCAAGGGGATCTTCTGGGATCTTGACTACATAATCAGGAGAGAGTTCTTTCAAACTTTCAGGGAAGGAATTGTTATCTTCATAATATAATTCTAAAGCTACCCCTAAAGCTTCCAAATCATTCTTGCGAATTTTATCCCGCTCGGCCGGGGTTGTCGCCGCTCCCTTCTGTTCTTCTCGCGTAGTTTCTAACTTTGCCCCGCCTCCTTTCGCAGGATCATACCCGCTTTTCACCTCTGCGCCATCAAGATAGCCATCGCCATCTGTATCAGGATTATGGGGATCTGTTTTATAATAATATTCACTGGCATTATCTAAACCATCGCCATCAGGATCTTGCTTGGCATCTCCAGGATCCAAAGGATTTAAATTGTTCTGTTTTTCCCAACCATCTGGCAGTCCATCTTGATCTGAATCCGCTTCTTTTAAATTAGTACCCAAAGCCTTTTCCTCTTGGTCAGTCAAGCCGTCATTATCAGAATCCTGATTTGGCGAAGGCGGTAGAGGATTAACTTGTTCCCCTGGAGCAGTCTCACTTTCTGCTGGTGTTGTTGAACTTGCCGGAGGAGCTGGCACAGTAACACTAGGAGAAGTACTAACTTTTCCTGAAGGATTCTGAAACCAATTAAAATATACAAATACGGCTCCCCCACCTAATACTAAAATAATTAAGATAATAGCAAGCTTCTTAGAAAAAATTGGGTTTTTAGAAGGCGCTGTTACTGGCAGCGAGCTAGCAGCAGGGCGCAACTCTAAAGGAACCCGCGTGCCTCCCGTTCCCCGATACTCCACAGGCATTACTTTGCTCGTCTGTTCGGTAGAAGTGAAAAAATCCTTCTCCCCCCCCACAGCAGTATCTAGAGATCCTTCTGCTTCTGTTAAAGGAATTCCTTCCTCTTTTTGAGATCCATAAGATATAGGATTGCCAGGATTATTGTCTTCCCTCTTTATTTCTGCAAGAGAATTATCTCCATTATTTATTGGAAATAAATGAGTATCATCTTCTGGCTGAAAAGGCAGGTTATTGGGTGGTGGTGCTGGCATAATAATGATATTGGTTTTTAATTTTACTTGTAAACTACCCTGCGGCAGAGACCGCAGGGTGAAAGAATTATTTATTTCTTAACCATTAATAAATCTGTAACAATTTTACTTACTAATGCTCCATCCCCTCTTTCTTTTAAACGCGGCATCAATGCACCCATTACTTTCCCCCTATCAGCTGAAGAAGTTGCTCCTAACTCCTTTATTACACCTCTCGCAATCTTTTCTATCTCGTCTGGCGTCATCCCGGCCGGCAAATAGCTTTCCACTAACTCAATTGCTCTCTGTTCTTCTTTTTCCTTCTCTATCCTCCCTGCTCTGTGCCATTCTTCTTTAGATTCTTTACGTTGTTTTAACTCTCGGCGCAAAACCCCCAAAATATCATTTTCGGAAAGATTTTCGCGCCTCTTTTTAATCTCTTCATTCTTTAAGGCAGATCTTAAAATACTTAATACAGAGATTGTTTCTCGATCTCTATTTTTTAAAGCCTGCTTAAAATCAGAATCAATTTTTTCTAAAACCGACATAAAGATTTTTTATTTCAGGGGTCCCCCAAAATTCTTTCAGAATTTTGGAGATCTATTTTAGGGGTCCCCAAAGCGAAGCTTCTTTGGAGGTTTACTTTTGATACATATTCCGATCAAAGGTGGGAAGCTTACCAATCTTCCTCAAATACTCTTTTTCCTTAACAATCTGCGCTCTCCTCTTTGCACTTTCTCTGATTTGCTTTTTACTTCTAGGTGGCTCATAAAATCGTGCTTTCCTCGCTTCTACTAAAACACCACTCTGCTGCACTTTGCGATTAAATCGACGCAAAAGGCTCGCCAGAGACTCGGATTCTTTCTTTGTAACTTCAACCACAATATATTCACCTCCTTGGTGAGATTAAAAATTTAGGTTAAGAAAAAATTCAACCATAAGCATAGCACAAATAAAAGCTGATTGTCAAACCTCGGATATTTTTTCTCCTCTCTTCCAACCCCCTAATAAATGGAGATGTAAATGGGAAATCTGTTGAAGACGACCTCCATTAAAAACAAGTTTATAAGCCTCACTTATTCCTTTCTTTTGCGCTAATTCTTTGGCTTGAAAAATCAATTTACCAACTAAAATAATATCTTCCTTTTCTAAAGCCTGAAGCGATTCTATGTGTTTCCGAGGTACTACTAAAATATGCACTGGCGCTTTAGGCTTAATGTCAGAAAAGGCGACAATATCTTGATCTTGAAAAATAATCTCTGCTTTTTGTTTGCCCGCAACAATATCACAGAAAAGACACATAAAGATAATTTTCAATTTTGGAATTTGGAGCTTGACCTGCCCGCCAGTGGCTTCGCCCGCCCGCAACGCTTCGCTTGCAAAGCGGGCGTGGCCGACAGGCGATGGCAGGCGGGTTGAAAATTGAAAATTGAAAATTTTTATATTTTTCTCCTCATCTTCTCCAATCTCTTCTTCACCTCACCAACGATCTTATCTCGATTAATCAATTCTTGTACTCCGGTTTCCATATCGCGTAAAAGAATCGTCCCTTCTAAAGCTTCTTTCTGACCTAAAATCAAAGTGAGTTTAACACCCAAGCGATCTGCTACTTTGAGTTGAGATTTTAAACTTCCCCGTGAAAAAGATTCTGAAACAATAATGCCATTTTGACGAAAATTTTCAAACAACACTAAAGCCTTCCTGCGAGCTAGCTCTCCGAGTTGAGCGAGAAAAACGTGGATTTTGCGCAAGGAAGGAGGCTCAATTTTGCTCTCTGTCATCTGCATAATAACCCGCTCTATACCGCAGGAAAAACCTACTGCTGGCGTGGCTTCACCTCCCAAATCTTTTACTAAATTATCATAACGTCCACCACCGCCAAGAGCGATTTGACTTCCTTCTTCCTGCCCTTTTGTTTTCTCGGGCCAAATTTCGAAAACTGTTTTGGTATAATAATCCAAGCCTCTCACCAACCTCGCAGATAAACTATAAACAATCTGTAATTCATCAAGCTGCTCTAAAACTTCTTTTAGATGATCATGACATTCTTCACATAAAGAATCTATAAGAGCTGGGGCATTATTAGCTAATCTTTGACATTTTTCTTCTTTGCAATCCAAAAGTCGCAAGGGATTGGTTTTTAATCTTCTTTTACAATGAGTGCAAAGGCGAGAGGTTTGCCCTTGATAGTAATTCACCAAAGTCTCTTTGTAAGCCGGACGACAAAGCGCACAACCCACACTATTAATCTTAATACTAAAATGAGATAAACCCAGAGCCTTTAAAATATTACTAGCAACCAAAATCATTTGGGCATCTGATGCAGGTGAAGCAGCTCCTAAAATTTCAAAACCAAACTGATGGAATTCCCGGAAACGTCCCTTCTGGGGTTGATCATAGCGAAACATCGAACCAAGATAATAAAGCTTCAAGGGTTGAGGCTTATTAGCTAATCCATTTTCAATATAGGCACGGACAATCCCAGCCGTGTTTTCCGGCCGCAAAGAGATACTGTTGCCCCCCCTATCCTTAAAAGTAAACATCTCTTTTTCCACAATGTCTGTCTTACTCCCCACCCCCCGCACAAAAATATTCGTATCCTCAATAATGGGTGTATCAATACGACCGAAACTATATTCCAAGGCTATTTTTCTCACTGTGTCCCGGACAAAATCCCAATAAGGCTGCTCTTCCGGTAGAATATCTTTTGTTCCTTTAACCGCCTGAAAAGATATCCGGCGACGCGATAATATTGGAGGTTTATCTTTATTCAGATTTTGTTTCTTGGATCGTGGCATAGATAATAAATTTTTAATTTTAATGCTAAATTTAAGGTTTAGAAAGTACAGTGGCTGTTATGGTTTCGTAACTTTTTTTAGACACATGCCAGACACCGGGTTTATAAGGATTACCAATATCACCTACCAATTGGATGACTATACCAGCTATAAAGGTTATGCTAGTTAAAAATATTGATTGGAAAAGCAGATTAGGAGTTAGGATAAAAAAGACGCTTAAGACAAAAATAATAGATATTGCATACAATATTAATCCTAACAGACGTGGGAATGGTTCGCTGGCTTTGCTTAATCTGTCAGCTCTAAATGTAGTAAGATCTTTTATTCTATCAATCAGTAATTCAAAGACAATTGGGTTTTTATTATCAACCAAGGTTATATTATTAACAGAATCTATTATATTCTCCAAACAAACAGAGGCATTTCGATGGGATTGACCACTAGCCATAGACAACCACTCGTCATCGGCTACGGAAAAACCATACTTTTCAACATTCTTTATAATTTGTTCCTTTATGGTGCTTTGTCCTTGAATGAAATTGGTCAAGTCTAACAAATCCTGCAAACAATTAATCTCTTGGGCAACAGTGTTGTTCAAATCTTGATATCTTGTAAATGCTATTAAAATAGTGAATCCTGCAATAACAGCATAAACAGTAGCCGTAGCTGTTGTAAAGACCGCAGAAAAATAAATAAAATTTTCGGGTAGTTCTAAAGCTACATATTTATATATGAAAACATTAATTAGGCAAATAACAATAGCAATGACTATACTTATTAATAATGCCTTGAATGCATAATAAAAATAGTTTTTGCTAAATGACTTATTGTTTATTTGTGTAGGCATTAGATTTAGTTAAAAGTTCAAAATTCAAAATTGAGTCTAAAAATTCAAAATTAAAACTCTGAAATTTTTAACCGTAACTTTTAACTTTGAAATCTGAATCTTGAACTGTTTTTACAGGTCTTGCGCAAATGTAGGAATATCAAACTTCGTCATCCGATTAAAAGGCCAAGCCCTAATCCAAGCATGACCAATAATATTTTTAGCAGGCACAGGGCCAAAAATGCGTGAGTCTGAACTTCCTGTACGATTATCCCCCAAAACAAAATATTCATTATCCCCCAAAACCATATTTACCTCACCGGGGGTAGAACGCACAGAATAAAGATATTTCTTCTCATCTAAAACAAAGCCTTGGGGATAACGTTGATTAAAAATCATTACCCTCCCATCATTTATCACCACCTTCTCTCCCGGCAATCCGATGATTCTTTTGATATAATATTGAGAGGGATCACGAGGATAACGAAACACCACCACCTCTCCTCGCCGAGGGTTACCTAAATTATAGCTAATTTCATCAATAATAATATATTCTCCATCTTCAAAATTCGGCTCCATTGACGCTCCTTTAACAAAAAAAGGTTGAATCAAAAAATAGCGGATCGGAATTACAATTGCTAAAGAGATTACCACTACTTTTACTATCTCCCAAATAAAACGACCCGTCTTTTCTAAAATATTTGTCTCTTGATTATCAGTCATAACTTAAATCAAAAATAATATAGATAGATTATAACACAATATTTACCCCCAAAGCAACAATTGACTTTTTTTATCCCTATCTTGTATAATTGAAACATCGCAAACTTTAGTAGTAGTTCTATTTTATGTATAAATATTTGAAAAATCAGAATAAAGAGCAAAGCGTCTCCCTTACTGGCCATCTAAATTATGATAATCTTAATCCTTCATCAGAATTACCCTCTTCATATGGAATATCAGAAAAGAAACGGAGGCCTTTTAAATATTGGGGCAAAAAAATAGGTTTAATTTTTGGAATATTAGTAGTAATTGGAGGCATCTTTTTTGCTTACAAGATTTTTTCTGCTGGAGAAAAAATCTTTTTAGGGAAAAAAGATCATTCCATTATTACCCAAATCAAAAAATTAATCTTACCGGAAAAGGATACGCCAATAACGGCAACAAAAGAGAGAATCAATATTCTTTTAATTGGCATCCGCGGTACAGGACAAAATAAAGACCAAGGAGGGGGTGTTTATCTTGCTGACACTATTATCGTCTTAAGTATAAAACCACAAACAAAAGAGGTGGCGATGCTGTCCATTCCCCGCGATCTATGGGTTAATTTAGAAAACGATGGGAACGCCAAAATCAATGCGGCTTATGCTTATGGCTTGCGAGATGACAAGATAGAAGGGGGAGCACGCTTACTTACGAGCACTGTGGAAAAAGTTACAGGCCTTCCTTTGGATTATTATGTGGTCATTGATTTTGCTGGTTTTGAAAAAGCGATTGATATTATAGGTGGCGTTGATGTTAACGTGGATCAAGCCTTCACAGATTATTTTTATCCTGCTTGGAATTATGAATATCAGACTGTTTCTTTCTCCGCAGGACAACAACATATGAATGGCGATAGAGCACTTAAATTTGTCCGCAGTCGTCACGGAGGAAATGGCGAAGGTTCAGATTTTGCCAGGGCGTGCCGCCAACAAAAAGTATTGGTGGCGGCAAAAGATAAAATCTTTTCCCTAAGCACAATTCTAAATCCTATTAAAATTACTGGCCTCGTTGATTCTATAGGCGATCATATGCTAACCAACCTAGAACTATCTGAAGCGCGCGAACTTATTCAAATAACCCGAGAAGTAAATCCTAATCAAATTGTGAATCGCGTTTTAGATAATACCAGCGACGGTTTACTAACTTCTGCTGTCAGCGATGGCGGCGCTTCCATTTTAGTACCCACAACAGGTAATTTCTCTGAAATCCAAAATTTAGCTCAAAACATTTTTAATAATGAACCTAGCAATACTAAAATACAAACAGCGGAAACAAAACCAACCGAAGAAAAGATTAAAATACAGGTCAGAAATGGCACCGCTACTAAAGGTCTCGCCGGCAAAGCAGCCGTAGAACTTCAAGAAGAAGGCTATGAAATTGTAGGCATCTTTAATGCCGATTCCCAAGACTATGATAAGACTGTCATTTTTGATTACACTGAAGGCAAACAAGAAAAAGCATTAGAAGATCTAAGAGCAAAATTTAACGCAAATGTCGCCGCCGGCCGCAGCTTTTTTCTAGATCAATCCCCTGACGGCCGCGGTAGTGATGCTGACTTCGTAATTGTTCTGGGAAGAGACCAGAAACTGTAGAATTTTCAATTTTCAAGCACCAATTTCCAATGAAATTTCAAGAACCAAATTCCAAACAGAATATTTCTTTTATGGTTTGAAAATTGGAATTTGGAACTTCATTGGAATTTGAAAATTGGAGATTTTATTATGATTCTAATTGTCGGCCTGGGCAATCCTGGCAAAGAATATGCTGAAACGCGACATAACGTCGGTTTTTTTGTCGTAGAAAAATTGCGTGAGAATCTAAAGCTTGGAGAATTTAATCTGGAAAAAAAATTTCAAGTAGAAATTGTGAAGGGAAAAAACTTAATTCTAGCAAAGCCCCAAACCTTTATGAATGAATCTGGCAAATCTGTTTCCTTACTTGTTAATTTCCACAAAATCAATCTGGAAAATCTTTGGGTGGCGCATGATGATATAGATATTACCTTGGGGGAATACAAAATCCAAAAAGACAAAAGTTCAGCCGGGCACAAAGGTGTACAATCCGTTATTGAAGCTCTTGGCGCACAAAAATTTAACCGCCTACGTATCGGCATTAAAACCGAAGCACTAGAAAAAATTCCAGCGGAAGCCTTTGTTCTGCAAAAATTTCCCGCTGCCGAAAAAAAAATTATTGACGAAACAATAAAAAAAGCCTTGGTCGAAATTTTACCAAAGCTGTTGTAGAAGTTTATACCTCTACCAATTATACAGCATTAAACAACAATTTACTAAAATCAAAAATTTTAGTTTTTTCACGCCTACGGGTGATCTCCCGAAGGGATGACATTTTCAATTTTCATTTCTTCTTCTCCCTTATCCCACTTGCAAGTCTAAGGCCGCAAAAGCCATAAAGGTCTTGGACCTTCAAGTTAACAGCTATTCGTAGAAGACCTAAGGAGGGATTGGCTCCTACTTTCGCCACTTGCAAATGGGATAGCGGAAAAGAAAATCAATTGTTCGATTGTTAGGTACGATTCATATGGTCAACAATTGAGCAATAGAACAATGTTATTCAAGAAAACATTGAAATTTAGCATAAGGTATTACCTTTGTCAACGAGAAAAATGATCAAAATTGAATATTGGACAGGCGTGCCACAAACGGCTAAGCCCTATGTCATTGCCACCTCCCCCCTCACTCCTTGCGGGGCGACTTTGCTATTCACTCAAAATCCAAAAAATCTACTCACTCAAATCCAATTTTGGCAAAAAATATATCCTGTAGAAACAGGTTTGAAACCTGTCTCTACAAACATTTTAGAATTCAATAACGATCTTTTAAGCAAAAATTATCAAATTCTTTCCTATCTTAAAGATAATCAATCATCATTCACAATTACCAAAACCGAGGTTCCTGATCAAAAATTACCCTCACCTTTAGAACTGCAATCTCAAAGTCTAAAGCTTAAAATAGGACAGACTTTAAATCTACCGATGCTAATTGGTTTTCTTGTTAAAAGTCACTATCAAAAAGAAAAGACTGCTCATTCTCCTGGCACCTTTAGTCTGCGGGGCGGCATTATAGATATCTTCTCTCTATTCCAATCGCACCCTGTCCGCTTAGAATTATTTGGCAATAAATTGGAGAGCATAAAAATAATAAATCACAATCGGGCAATCGAACAATTGAACAATATTATTATCTTCCCCTTAACGATCAAAAATCCTCAAGGTAATATTTTAGATTGGCTCCACCCAAAAGCTACCGTCGTTCTGGACGAACCCGAACCAGAATTGAAAGAAAAACTAAAAAGATTTTCGTTAATTATTTTTGAATCCTTTCCGCCCACCGCAAAAAATGTAATCAAATTCAATCTTCAAAATCCTCCCCTTGCCTTGGGTAATCTCCAAACATTTAATGCCGCTCTCCAACAATTCAGAAAAAATAAATATCAAATTTTTATTGCGAGCAAAAAATTACCCTCTGTAGAGACAGGTTTAAAACCTGTCTCTATAACAACAGTTCCCTTTCCTCTTTCTTCTGGTTTTCAAAATAAAAAGGATAAAATTGTTGTCTTTACAGACACTGAAATCTTCGGCCTTCGCAAACAAAAGCACCGTCAACGTCATTTTCAAATAGATGCGGAATTTCTAAATAGCCTTACTCCTGGAATGTATGTTGTCCATATTGACCACGGCATTGCGCGCTTCACCGGAATGGTCCAGAAAGAAATTGATCACCTTGTTAAGGAATATTTCTGTTTAGAATATGCCTATGGCGATAAACTCTTTCTGCCTATTGATCAAGCCGACAAGATTACGCGTTATGTTGGTCGAGAAAATCCCGTTGTTCACCGTCTCCATGGTGGCATTTGGTATCAAATTAAAAGACAAGTTCAGGCAGATGCCAAAAAAATGGCTACAGAACTTCTAAAAATTCAGGCGTCCCGGCAAACCCAAAAAGGGTTTGTTTTTAGTCCTGATACGCCTTCTCAAAAAAAGTTAGAAGCATCTTTCCCCTATCCTGAAACACCAGATCAAGAAAAAGCAATTCAAGAGGTGAAACGCGATATGGAGAGTACTAAACCTATGGATCGCCTCATCTGTGGTGATGTGGGTTTTGGCAAGACCGAAGTAGCAATCCGCGCTACTTTTAAGGCCTGTGAAAACAAAAAGCAGGTCGCCCTCCTCGCGCCCACCACCATCCTCGTTCAGCAACATTTTGATACCTTTAAAAAAAGATTGCAGGGATTTAAAGTAAGGATTGCTCTTTTATCACGTTTCCAAAGCTATGCACATCAAAAACAAATCTTGAAAGATTTGAAACAAGGCAAAATAGATATTGTTATCGGTACACACCGCCTTCTCTCTCCTGATGTTAAATTTCTTGACCTTGGTCTAATCATTATCGACGAGGAACAACGTTTTGGTGTGCGCCATAAGGAAAAATTAAAATCATTACGTCCTAATCTTGACATTCTCACCCTCTCTGCCACACCTATCCCGCGCACTCTCAACTTTACTCTTTCCGGCCTTCGCAATATCAGCAGTATTCAAACAGCACCCCCTGGCCGCAAACCCATTAAAACCTATGTTCATGTTGCTAAAAATAAACTGGTTCAGAAAGCAATTCGCCGCGAACTTGAAAGAGGAGGACAAGTGTATTATCTTTATAATAAAGTAGAAACCATTCTCCCTTTTGCAAAAAAAATTCAAAAACTCATTCCCGAAGCCAAAGTGGATGTTGCTCATGGCCAAATGCGCGAACGTGATTTAACAGGCGTAATGCACCAATTTGACGAAGGTAAAATTCAAATTTTGATCGCCACCACGATCATTGAAAACGGCCTAGACCTCCCAAATGTAAATACTCTAATTGTAGATAATGCGCCGCAATTTGGCCTCTCCCAACTCTATCAAATCCGCGGCCGCATTGGCCGCTCATCACGCCAAGCCTATGCTTACTTTCTCTATCACCAAGAAAAACTTCCGCCAACTAGCCGTAAACGATTAGAAGCTCTGCTTTCTATGCAGGAACTTGGTTCGGGATTTAATATCGCAATGCGCGATCTAGAAATTCGAGGGGCAGGTAATATTCTGGGGCGCGAACAATCTGGCAATGTTAATTCTATCGGCTTATATTTATATACTAAGCTACTTCGCCAAGCGATAGAAGAATTAAAGACCGGTAAAACTCCAGAACCTATCCTCGAGGTTTCTGTGAATCTGCCTTTCTCTGCACGCTTGCTGTATTCGTTTATCCCGTCGGAGAAAAAACGACTCGCTCTCTACTATCAATTAAGCGATATTAACACTTTTATTGACCTGCGTGCTCTCGCCAATAAAATCAAAGGGTTGTATGGCCCTATGCCAAAGGAAGTAAAAAACCTCCTTGAAGTATTAAAAATAAAAATCCTTGCTCGTGCTGCAAGGATTAGAGCTATTGATACTGTTAAGATTTTTGGCATTGATGGCAAACCCAAACGGAGAATCATCCTA
Source organism: uncultured Candidatus Saccharibacteria bacterium (assembly GCA_964459815.1). Taxonomy (GTDB): domain Bacteria; phylum Patescibacteriota; class JAQUNI01; order JAQUNI01; family JAQUNI01; genus JAQUNI01. Next base: position 7,975 of record CAYWOB010000013.1, on the reverse strand, counting down.
GATTTTGCTGAAAAAATGGATTGGGAAAATATAGGCCAACTTTTAAAACACAATCCCCACTGGATCATCGGTGAAAACCGGCTCAAAATTGACTTCTCCGATTTAGGCCCAAACTGGCTTTCCGAATTAAAAAAGACTTTAAAGATGCTGGGGAGATGAAAAAATTTTCCTAGTTGCTAGTTACCAATTACTGGTTACTATTTTTACTTTTTAGCTTTTAACTTTACACTTTTAGGTTATCCTTATGGGCATTAAAGTTGAATTTAATCCTGACCTTGCTTTAAGAAATATCTTGGAATTTGCTAAGGGAAAACGTCAAAGAGCAGAATGCATTCCTCAAAATCTCAAGGCAGGAAAAATATATCCCTTTTTAAAAAAGGATCAAAGAAACTATTGGCTTTTTGGCGAAATTCCGCTCGTTGAAACTAAAGGTAATCAAAATCTTTCCCGCCCTCGCGCCAGCATTATTATTTTAGAATCCATCCATTTTCTGAAAAATGGTGAGGTGTATACTAAAGGAAAATACAAAGTAGTGGAAATATTTAATGACCACAAAGTCCACTTTGATGGTTTTAATAAATTAAAATGAATATATCCGCCGACAGCAAATATTACCACGCCTTTAATTTGATCCCAAACATCGGGCCATTAAAGTTTAAAAAACTCATTGCCTATTTTAAAGATTTAAAAAAAGCATGGTTTGCGCCTTACACCGAAATCATTAAAAGCGGTATCTCTGAAGAAGTAAGTGAAAGGATCTGCCGAGAACGTCAGAATATCAACCCTGAAACAGAATGGCAAAAATTGGTAACCGAAGGGCTCCAAGTTCTTACCATTCAAGATGAAAATTATCCCCCTCTCTTAAAAGAAATTTATGATCCACCTGCAATTTTGTATCTGCGCGGTGAAATGGCTCATCTCCAAAAAACCTCTTTAGCTGTTGTCGGTACACGCAAACCCACCTCTTATGGCCGAGAAGTGACATTCCAACTGGTTGGTCTTTTAACCCAAGCACAAATCAACATTATTTCTGGATTAGCTTTAGGTATTGATGCCCTTGCTCATCAAGCCTGCTTGAATTTTGGCGGCTATACAATCGCAGTCCTCGGCGGTGGCGTGGACGACTCATCCATCTATCCGCGGGCCAATTGGGGCCTTGCCCAAAACATTATCCAAAAAGGTGGGGCTCTTATCTCGGAATACCCGCCCGGCACAAAACCTCTGAAACAAAATTTTCCGCATCGCAACCGCATTATTTCAGGCCTTTCCCAAGGAACTTTGATTATTGAAGCGGGCGAAAAAAGCGGCACCCTAATCACAGCGCGCGCCGCTCTGGAACAAAACCGCGAGGTCTTCGCCGTGCCCGGTTCCATCTATAACCCTTATTCACGCGGCACCAACTATTTAATCAAAATTGGCGCTAAGCTTGTAATGAATATCCAAGATATTTTAGAGGAATTAAATTTAAGTGTTCTAAAGGAAATTCCAGAAAAACAAAAAATCACATCCGACAATCCTGAAGAAGCCCTGCTCCTACAATATTTATCTTTTGAACCTACCTACATTGATGAATTAACCAAAAAAACAAAACTCCCCGCCTCTCGGATATCCACAACATTGACAATTCTAGAAATGAAAGGTATTGTTCGCAATATTGGAAGTGCAAATTATGTACTGGCAAGATAATTCTTAATTTTTAATTTTTGATTTTTAACTAATTTTTATTTGCTTAATTTTTATTGTTATTACAAATAAGACAATAATTCAATAAAAATCAGCTAAAAATTAAGAAATAAAAATTAAAAATTAAAAATCCCCTATATTATGAAAAATCTCGTCATCGTTGAATCTCCTACTAAAGCGAACACGATTTCGCGTTTTTTAGGTTCGCAATATAAAGTAGAATCCTCTTATGGTCATATCCGTGATTTGCCTCAAAAAAAACTCGGTGTAAATACACGTAAAAATTTTGAACCTGAATATGTGATTCCAACCAAAGCAAAAAAAATAGTGAAAAAACTGAAAGACCTTGCGAAAGGCGCAAACAAGGTATATCTCGCGACTGATGAAGACAGAGAAGGTGAAGCAATCGCTTGGCACTTAAAAAAAGCTTTAAAACTAGCTGAAAAAAATACAGAAAGAATTGCCTTTCATGAAATCACTAAAGTAGCAATTCTTTCTGCCATTAAAAAACCCCGAGAGATTAATCTCTCTCTTGTTGACGCACAGCAGGCGCGGCGGATTTTAGACCGACTCGTCGGCTACAAACTTTCTCCCTTCCTATGGCGCAAAGTAACGAGCGGCCTTTCTGCTGGTAGAGTACAATCAGTGGCTGTGCGGCTCATATGTGAACGAGAAAAAGAGATTCAAAAATTTAAACCCCAAGAATATTGGACAATTATTGCTTCATTTCTTAAAAGAAAACTAGAATTTAAGGCGATGCTAATCCAAAAAGATAATAAGGCGATAGCAAGACTAGGCATTCAAAATAAAAAAGAAGCAAATAAAATTCTACAGGATTTAAAAAATGCTACCTATAAAGTGGCTAGCATCGCTAAAAAAGAAATTAGGAGAAAACCATTTGCACCTTTCACTACCTCCACTCTCCAGCAAGCGGCTGTTCAACATTTTGGCTTTCCTGTACGCCTCACGATGCGACTCGCCCAAACCCTTTATGAGGGCATAAAGATCGGAGAAAAAGAAGCAACCGGCTTAATTACCTATATGCGCACAGATTCTACTAATCTGGCAACACAAGCAATAAAAGAAATTCGTCAGGTCATTAGAAAAAAACTCGGAGCATCTTACTTGCCTGAAAAACCTTGCTTCTACAAAACCAAAACTAAATCGGCCCAAGAAGCGCATGAAGCAATCCGCCCTACATTTCCTAGCCTCACCCCAGAAAAAATTAAAAGTTATCTAGACCCACGTCAATATAAACTTTATGAATT
>CAYWOB010000013.1:0-4924 GCA_964459815.1 uncultured Candidatus Saccharibacteria bacterium | reverse complement strand
AAATTTCATCCCCAACAAATTGGCATTGTCGTAAATGATCTTCTAGTGAAACATTTCCCCAAAATTGTAGACATTCACTTTACCGCCAAAATTGAGAATGAATTAGATGAAATTGCTAATCAGAAAAAAGAGTGGGTACCCGTAGTACGGGAAGTTTACGACCCTTTTATTAAAAATTTAAAAACTAAAGAAATGGAGATTTCTAAAAAAGAAATTACCGAGCAAAAAACTAACAAAAAATGCGCAAAATGCGGTAAGGAAATGGTAATAAAACTCGGCCGCTTTGGAAAATTTTTGGCTTGCACTGGCTATCCAGAATGCAGATACACCGAGCCTTTGGGTGAAGAAAAAATTTTAGCTAAGGAGCTCTCTGGTGAAAAATGTGAAAAATGTGGCAAGGAAATGGTTGTACGCCAGGGTCGTTTCGGGCCCTTCCTTGCCTGTTCAGGTTATCCTGAATGCAAAAATATCAAATCCATCGAAAAGAAAACCGGCGTCTCTTGTCCCCAATGCACTCAAGGTGAAATCGTTGAAAAAAGAAGTAAAAGGGGGAGAACCTTTTATGCTTGCAACCAATATCCAAAATGCAAATTTGCTCTTTGGAGTAAGCCAACTGGAAAAAAATGCGAAAGATGCGACAGCTTAATGGTCTATGGCGCGGGTGGGACCGAGGTATGCAGTAATAAAGAGTGCGGCAATACACAAAAAGTGGTATAAATCTACTACATTTATAAAATAATCCTTTAAATTATTAATGGGATTATTTTTGTTTTTAAAAATAAAAACCTAGATTAAATATTTTGGAATAATCTAGGTTTGCTGAAATTTTTCAAACAACTGCTGCGATGACGGCAGTGCCTGTTTTTTCAGCAATTAACTCGGCATAAGCTTGGGAATATGCATCAAGCCCACGTGCGATTTCGCCGTTCTCCTCCAATATAGATGGAGGACATTGTTCAGGTGTCAGGGGCCGGGCATGTATATTCCGACATATTTGCCTAAATAAATGAGGATGATCAATCACCGTACAAGGACGGTAGATATAATGTCCTTCTTGATGTAATACGTCTTGATTTTTTCGAAAATCAACCATTACAGGATCTCTACTGACTGCATCGGCAATAGTGTGATAAATACCGCTGCCCTCTTTAATCATCTGTACAGTGTCATGGATCGCTACCTGTGCAAAAACACAAGGTTTGATATCACCAGCGCCATTAATATGAAAATAACGACGTCCTGCAGCAATACAACCATCCACTAGCGCTCCATCATTCCAGAAATCAGCTACAAATAATGGCCAATGCTCTGCTCGTATTTTGCGCCCAAGCTCACCAAGAACAAACCTCTGTTCAGGCGTGGCCATCAAGTTAAGATCCGGATGTCTTCCAATCGGAATGTATTGGAAGAGCCAACCGTAGAGATAACCTTGGTCAATACACCAGCGAAAGAATTCTTCACTGGCCAGGTACTCGGCATTCTTGCAAGTATATGTTGCCGAGAAACCATAAATAATTCCGGCTTTATGCAAGGCAGCAATCAACTCCAACATTCTCTTATAATATCCGCTACCCCTTCGTTCATCTGTAAATGCCTCTGTCCCTTCCAAAGAAATGGCCGGACTAACATTACCCAACTGCGCTAATTCTGAAATCATATTCCTGTCAATCTTCGTACCATTTGTGTAGGCCATAAAGACAAGATCAGGATGCAATGCCGCGAGCTTTAAAAAATCTTCGCTCATAAAAGGTTCGCCACCACTAATTACAACAAAGTGGATTCCAAAATCCGCCTTCATCTCGGATACGATATAGTCCATTATGTCCAAAGACAAACTAGGACCTCTAGGACCGCAAGCATCATAACACCCATAACAAAACAAATTGCATCTTTGCGTTGGATTAAGTACAAAAAAACTCGGTCCTGCTCCACAATCTGCCCGCATCTGGTCACGATGACTAACGCTCGCCATAGTCCGAATCATCAAGGAAAAAGTTCTCTTCACACTATCCGGCCTATCTTGACTATAAATATTTGCCACCAATTGAGCGGTGATATTGGCAACATCTGCCATTGCTTTTGCACGCACTGGGTCATTACCGCGCAAAAAATGCAACAATCCTCTCTGAAGCATCGACTGAAACGGCCGGCTCACTACTGTACTGCTAAAAAATTTTTGTCCCCAAGCCGTTTGAGCTATGCTTGTCCCTACTCTAACAAGGCCACGTGTAAACAAGTAATCACTCATTTGTATTCCTCCTTCTAATACCAATAACCCTACCACTCTTAATGTGGTAGGGTTTAATCTTTTGTATTTTCTCAATGAACAAAATTTATCAATACAGGGGTCTCCCAAAAATTCTTTCAGAATTTTTGGGGTTTATTTAAATTTTACCCCACATCTATAACAACTATCTGGTAAAGACCGAATCCCGCACCATCCACCAATTGGATAGCCGCAATTTGGACATCTTTTATTATAATAACGAATATACATTACAATAACATACCAAATTATCATTATTCCCACGTTGATATAAACTATAATATTCGCCAAACCTTTATTGTGCAAAATCAGACTCACTACCAAGACGATTATTACAAATATAAAGATCCACGGTAATATAATAAGCGCGGATATTTGCAATCTTTTCTCCCATTTTTTTAAATCCTGCTTTTGCTCCAAAGTTAATTCTGGCATTTATTTCCTTCTGCCCTCCAAAATTTTTAAAAAAAATTTTGGGTTTAAATATAGGGGTCCCCCAAAAATTCTTTCCGAGAATTTTTGGGGTTTAGCTTGACTTAGTTATTTTTCCTAAGATTCCCTCTAATTCCTCATCCGAATAAAACTCAATCATAATTCTCCCTACTCTACCATCGCGTGAGATTTTAACGCGCGTAGCCAAAACCTCTTGTAAAAGCTCTTCTCCCTCTATTAAACTCGGGTCTTTGACCTTAACCTCGCGAATATGTTTTTTCACCATTATCTTTTTTAATATCTCTGCGGTTTTGTGTACAGATAAATTTTCCTGAATAATCTTTTTATACAGCCCGAGCTGTTTCTCTGCATTAGCAAGACCCAAAATAATTTTAGCATGGCCTTCTGAAATCTTTTCTTCCTTAATCCCCTTTTGAATTTCTATTGGCAAATCTAAAAGCCGTAGAATATTCGTAATCGTACTTCTATTCTTTCCCAATCTTTTTGCCACTTTATCTTGGGTTAAACCAAATTTTTTAATTAAAGATTGATAACCCTCCGCCTCTTCAATCGGATTTAAATCCTCACGCTGCACATTTTCAATAATACTCATTTCTAGATTATCGCTTCCCTTACCCGGTCGGATTATTACTGGTACTTTTTTTAACCCTGCAAGCCGCGCCGCTTCTAAACGTCGCTGCCCTGCAATAAGTTCATAGTTCTCGTTAATAATTAAAGGTTGCAAGATGCCGTGAGCCTTAATAGAATTGGCCAGTTCCAAAAGCTTATCAGTATCCATCTCCTTGCGCGGCTGATTCGGATTGGGCTTTATCTCGGAAATTAAAACTTCCTCCGCTCCTGTGTCCGTTGGTAAATCTTTAGTCTTTTCATTGCCAGAGATGTGAGGAATTAAGGCAGATAGTCCTCTGCCTAGACCAATATGAGGCATATGTTTAAAATCAAAATGTAAAAATCAAAATGCAAAATGACAATGCAAAATTCAGAATGAAAATCTGACAAAGATCAATTTTAACATTTTGATATGTCATTTTAATTTTTGATTTTTGAATTTTACATTATTTTAAAGTTCTCTAAGAATCATCTGTCTAGTTGCATAATCTCCTGCGCCAAATGTTTATATGCTCGCGCGCCCTTACATAAAGGTTCATAATTTAGAATAGCTTGGCCGAAGCTCGGCGCCTCGGCAAGCCGAACATTTCTCGGCACAATCGTTTCAAACACCTTACCTGGAAAATTTCTTTGCACCTCTCGCACTACATCATTAGCAATGCGCGTTTTTTTATCCCGCATTGTTAACATTACCCCTAAAATATTTAAATTGGGATTTAAATTCTTCTGCACTAAGTCAATGGTATATAAAAGTTGGGAAAGCCCTTCTAGAGCATAATACTCACACTGCACAGGAATAACTACACTGTCTGCTGCAGCAAGTGCATTCACAGTTAAAATACCTAACGACGGTGGCGAATCAATAATCACATAATCATAATCTCCCTTAAATGGCGTAAGAGATTTTTTTAATAAAAATTCTCGCTCTGGCAGGTTTACCAGTTCTACTCCTGCGCCTGCCAAATCTGGCGAAGCCGGCGCAATGTGCAGAGTTTGCTGTAATCCTTGATATAGAATTTCTTTTAAGTTCACCCTACCGCAAAGAACATCATAAATACTCTTAGTAAGTTTATCCTTTGCAATCCCCAAACCAGAGGTGGCATTACCTTGAGGATCCAGATCAATCAATAAAACCTTCTGACCAAAAAAACCTAAGTAAGAAGCAATATTCACAGCACTCGTTGTTTTTCCCACGCCGCCTTTTTGATTCACAAAAGAGATAATTTGGGACATAAAAAAATGAAAATGAAAATTGAGAAATCAAAATCTAAAAACTTTTTTGAACTTTTTAACCGCTTTTATATACCAAGCATAATAAATTTCAATCTTTTTTAGATTTTTCATTGTGGTTTTTCATTTTTCATTTTAAATTTTTATTAACTCTATTTTACCATTAAAAACCAAAATTGACAAAATGGCTTATGTTGGTTATATTCTATATGAATACAAAAAATTTTTCAATTTTTTAGATATAATTTTAGTTTTTCGATTTTAGTTTTTAGTTTGTTTCGCCCGGGTGGCGGAATTGGTAGACGCGCACGACTCAAAATCGTGTGGTGCACAACACCATGAGAGTTCGATTCTCTCCCCGGGCAC
>CAYWOB010000012.1:1964-21871 GCA_964459815.1 uncultured Candidatus Saccharibacteria bacterium | reverse complement strand
TCTCCTGTGCAATACCCTGTGCCATTATGATAGCCTTGAGTAATAGTTTGATTGCTTGTAGATGGTGTAATCGTCTGTTGCTCCACATCAGTCATTGTACCGGTTACAGCCTGTCCGCCTACCCAAGCAATCTTACCGGAAAGAATTTGTGTAGCGCTTGCATCTCCGGAATCAGTCATACACCAACGGTTAGTGCCATTGCCCGCGCCATCATAAGTATCTGCCACTAAATTAGCTGTGCCATTAAAAGTGGCAGTATTGCAAGCTAAATTTAGAGTGCCGATGTCTAAATTCCAGTCAGCAGTTAATTGCGCTGTTTTGCCATTAAAAAGGTCAGCTGTGGAAGCTGTGCCACCGTCAGGAGTTAAGGTTCCGGTCACGCCAAGATAACTTGTGCTTAACCTTACCTTGCTAGCATCTATTGTCGGAATCGCATCATAAATTTGCTTTAAAGTGTATAACGAGCTTGCTGGACTGGCTGTGGGCGCGAAAAGATGATTCGCTTCGGTTGCCGTGGCATTAGTGGTTAAACGATTGTAAATATCTGTTAATGTATATCCCGAAGCGGTCGGGCTAGCTGAAGGATTCAAACTGCCTGCTTTGACAGAAGCGCCTAGAATCAAAAGTACAATTATACTCGCGCCTAAAAACAGAAATACAGTAAAAAGTCGTTTTAATTGAGGATTCCCTAAAAACCCTCCTCCTGCGACTTTAGGGGACTCGAAAAAGAGTCTTTTAAAAACAAAACTAAAAACAGGAGACCTCTTATTATCCCAAGAGAATCTCCTCAATTTTCGTTTTAATGATAATTTTTTTTTAAGAAATGAATTAGATCCTAATACTGCCCCCCCCACCGCTTTTGATTTTTATTTTTTGCATAAAGAAAGATTAGCTGTTTAGAATATTAAATATTATCATTCACATTTTTCAATAATATAACTACATCGCTTTCTTTAAAAAGCTTTTCTTGCTTTTTTGGTAATTTTTTTAATTTTTGCGGCATAATTTTTTTCTGTATCTACATTATTATACCACCTTTAATATTTTCTACAACAACAAATTACCCATGGAGTTCACCTGTTTATAGGTTTTAAAACCGCATTAAAAGAAAAATTATATCTGCCAAGGATAAATAAAATCTAAACCTCGCATGATCTTCTGGTCAATAAAACCAAAGCCGACCAAATATGTTCTTGCTTGGGGATAAATCTTTTTAAACTTATTTAAAAGTAATCTGTCTTTATTACGGCCATTTATTTTAACCTCATAAGCTAGAAGCTTCTGGGGTTCTTCCAAAACAAAATCAATCTCCTCTTTATTGACCGTGCGCCAAAAATGAAGATTTTCATCCTTGTGATTTTTTCTTAATAACGAAAAACAAGCTGTTTCCAAATCATTGCCCCTTATAACCGTAGGGAACATGCCTTTTTCTAAAATATGCTTTAAGCCCAGGTCTTCAAAATAAATCTTGGGCATTTTGGTTAGCTCGGTTCTCAAATTTCCTGCAAAGGGCGTAAGCAGTTTAATAACATAAGTATTTTCTAAAATCATCAAATAATTTTCTAAGGTTGGTCTGGCTAAATCCACAGTATTGGCTAATTCTAAAGAATTCAACAGTGATCCTGACTGTCCTGCCAAAATTCTTAATAATTTGTTAAACTTATTGATATCACTAATTTTAGCTAAATCCCGAATATCCTTTCTTAAATAAGTATCAATAATCTGTTTTAATAATTGCTCTTTAATTTCAAAGGATTTTTCTAAAACAATCCGAGGATAGCTGCCATAAAAAACAAATTCTTGAAATAGCTTTTTTAATTCTTTAATTGTAATTTTGTCTTTTGTATCCAAATCTAGAGAAACCTCTTTGAAGGTTAAAAACTCATCAAAATCTAAACCAAACAACTCAAAATCCAAAGTCCTACCTACTAAGCTTTCTTTAAATTTGGATTTGATGGCAAAACTGGAAGAGCCAGAAACAATCAATTTAATTTTACCTCTCCAATGGTCAAAAAAAAATTTCAAAAAAGAGGAGGGATTTTCTAAATATTGAATTTCGTCAATCAATAAATAAATTTTTCTTTTAAAATCGCAATTCCTTGCTTGGAGATATTCTATTACCGCCGGCACGCCGCGGTTGCAAAGCTCAGTCAATTCAAAATCTTCCAAATCAAATTGGATAATATTTTTTTGGTCATTATCCATCTTTAATTTATCGCTGATTAACCCCATTAAAGTGGTTTTACCAGTTTGCCTAGCCCCATGAATAACAATAATTTCTGGAATGGGAAGGGCCTTTTCAATAGCGGGTAGGAGTTTCCTTGGGTATATTTTGATAACCATATTGTTCATAATATATATATATTTTGTATATATTATATACCAAACACAAATTATAATCAAGCAAACCGAAATCTGAAAATGTTTTCTATTTACTTTTTATTCTGCAAAATTTCCTCTTCCCTACCTGAACAATTTTATTGTTCAATTCTGATATCACAGATTTCCAGTCAAGTATAATTTCTTGGTTAATCTTTACTGCCCCCTGCTCCACCATTTTCCGCGCTCCACTTTTAGAAGGACAAGATTTAGTTTTTACCAATAAATTTAAAATATTTATTTTTTTTTCTGAAATCACAACTTCAGGAATATTTTTAGGAATTTTACTTTTACGGAATACAAGATCAAAATACTCTTGACCTTTCTCTGCCCCTTCTTTCTCCCAATACATTTGAGTAATTTCGTAAGCTAATTCTTCCTTTGCCTCTCTCGGGTTTTTGCCTTGTTTTAGGGCTTTTTTTATCTCTTCGAGCCGCAAGATAGGCACCCTCGTACAATAGATAAAATAAGGAATAATCAAATCATCACTCATACTCATTACCTTGCCAAACATCTCTTCTGGCGGATCCGTAATGTTAATAACATTGCCCCAAGAAGAACTCATTTTACGGCCATCCAAGCCTGCAATTAAATCATTCATTAAAATATCTTGTGGTGCTTCCCCAAAATGTTCTTGCAATTTTCTTCCCGCCAAAAGATTAAAACGTTGATCCGTACCCCCTAATTCCACATCAGCCTTTATGGCCACAGAATCATATCCCTGCATTAAAGGATACAGAACCTCACGCAGGGAAACTCTTTTTCCTTCATCTAAACGTTTTCTAATATTCTCGCGACCTATAAATTCAGCCACAGAAAAAACATCGGCTTGCTCTCCAATTTCCTGATAATTTAATTTGCCAAGCCATTCAGAATTGTGACGCAATTCAAATTTTTTTGTATCTAAAATCTTCTCTGCCTGCTCTAAATAAGTTTCCATATTCTTTTCAATCTCATCCCGCGAAAGCATTGGCCGTTCACTTGCTTTATCACTTGTATCGCCGATCAAACCTGTAAAGTCGCCAATAATAAGAACAACTTGATGACCCAAATCTTGAAAATCACGTAATTTCAAAAGTGGAATTGTGCGACCCAAATGAATATTAGGACTGGTCGGATCAATACCTAACTTTACCCGCAATCTCTCACCTTTCAGCATTTTTAGCCGAAGATGTTCGTTATCAATAACCTCGGCAACGCCCCGGCTCAAGATCTCATTTATTTTTTGCTTATCTATAGTAACTTTAGCCATAAAATCTTAATACCCTGCTAAAAACAGGGTAACCTCACTGACATTTTTAATACTTACGTTCCTAAATAATTCGCTAATTCAATAAAAATTAGTTAAAAATTAAAAATCAAAAATTAAAAATTATTACCCCACCACCTCAATCTCTTTAAGCTCCGGTACCTCTTTTAATAATTCCTTCTTAATAAAATTCTCGCTAGTCATTTGTGCCATTGGACAATGGCTACAAGCGCCTTGCAATCTTAACTTCAGTATCTTTTTTTCCTCATCCCAAGCAACAAGCTCCACTCCCCCGCCATGCAAAGCAAGCTTTTCATTAATGGAATTAACTATTTTTTCTAATTTATCTTTACTCATTATAATAAAAAATTTATTAATAATATGTCTCTATTATAACTTCTTCCCTATAAACAGTCAAAAACTCCTTATTCCTTATTCCTTATTCCTGATTCCCTTTTGACACTTCTTCTCAAATCTCATAGAATTAAACTATCTATGTTAAAAAATCCGCAAAACAACCGCAAACCCTTGTCTAAAGGTAAAAAAATAGGTTATAGACATTACAAACAGGGGGATTTAATAATCAGCCGCGAAGAACTCAAAATGAAAAGAAAAAGACGAATAAAAAGGGTAATAAAAATTGTTCTCGCCTTGTTTTTATTAGGAATCTTTGCCCTGATTATTAGTGCTATCTCGGTTTTTGCCTATTTTGCCAAAGATCTACCTGATCCAGAAAAACTAGCAGAACGTCAAATGACCGAAAGCACTAAAATCTACGACCGCACCGGAGAACATCTTTTGTATGAAATCCACGGCGAGGAAAAACGCACTGTGGTGCCTCTTTCTCAAATTTCTAACTATTTAATCAAAGCCACGGTTGCCGCAGAAGATGATGATTTCTATAATCATAAAGGCGTAGATTTTCGTTCTATCCTAAGGGCTGCCTGGTCTGATTTAAAAGGTGGCGGAGTACATCAAGGTGGCTCGACTATTACCCAGCAATTTGTAAAAAACTCTATTTTAACTCCCGAGCGCACCTTTTCCCGCAAATTTAAGGAGCTCATCCTATCTCTGGAGTTAGAAAGACGATTCTCTAAAGATCAAATTCTAGAGATGTATTTAAATGAAATTCCTTATGGTTCTAACGCTTACGGCATAGAATCAGCAAGCCAAACCTTTTTTAACAAAAAAGCTTCTGATTTAACACTGGCCGAAGCTGCCACCCTCGCCTCCCTCCCCCGTGCCACTACTTACTACTCGCCTTTTGGCTCCCATCCAGAAGCCCTAGTTGCCCGTCGAGACTATATTTTGGATCGCATGGCCGCCCTAGGCTATATTACACCCGAGGAAGCAAATAACGCCAAACAAGAAGAATTACACTATGCAGAAAATAGAGAAGGGATGATCGCTCCCCATTTTGTATTATATATTAAAGAAATCCTTGCCGATAAATATGGCGAAGATTTCATTGAAAGAGGAGGTTTAAAAGTATATACCACCCTCGATTATGATAAGCAAAAGATAGCTGAAGATCTGCTGTATGAAAAGACCCGTGATTACCCCCAAAAATTTAATGCTCGTAATGCCGCTCTTCTCGCCTCTGACCCTAAGACAGGACAGATCTTAGCAATGGTCGGCTCACGCGATTATTTTGATCTTCAAAATGATGGTAATGTGAATGTCACCCTCCGCCCTCGCCAGCCAGGCTCTTCTTTTAAACCTTTTGCTTACGCCCGTGCCTTTCAAAAAGGCTATACCCCTGACACTCTGCTTTTTGACCTCACAACTAATTTCGGCCTCCAAGGAGGCAAGGAATATATCCCCAAAAATTATGATGGCAAAGAGCACGGACCGGTCACGATGCGGACGGCTCTTGCTAATTCTCTTAATATCCCAGCTGTAAAAACTCTATATTTAGCCGGTATTGATGAAACCATTGATCTTGCCCATCAAATGGGCATTACTACCCTTGAGGAACGGTCACGGTTCGGACTCTCGCTGGTTTTGGGTGGTGGTGAAGTAAAACTAATTGATTTTGTGCCTGCCTATGGTGTTTTTGCAAATGATGGCATCCGTCAAGAAAAAACAGCAATTCTCAAAATAGAAGACAAAGATGGTAAAGTCCTTGAGGAATGGCAACAAGAAGAAGGGAAAAGAGTTCTCCCTGAACAAGTAGCTAGACAAATTAACAGTGTTCTTTCTGACAACAATGCTCGTGCAATGATCTTTGGTAGCCGTAATTATCTAAACTTGGGTACAAGACCAGTAGCTGCAAAAACAGGCACAACTCAAGATTACCGCGATGCTTGGACAGTAGGTTATACGCCATCGCTCGTAGCCGGAGTTTGGGTGGGTAATAATGATAACAGTGAAATGCGCCACGCCGACGGATCAGAAGTGGCTGCCCCGCTCTGGCAAGCTTTTATGAAAAAAGCCTTAGAAGGTACCCCCTCTGAAAAATTCATCCCTTATGATAAATATCAATTAGATAAAATGGTACTCCACGGCAAATATAATGAAACTACAGCACGAGTATGCGAGGTAAATGGTCAAATCCTTAATGAAACCTGCTGCCGCCCTGACCAAGTAGTGGAAAAAACGTTTCGTGAGATTCATACTATCCTCTATTATGTAGATAAAGACAATCCCCGTGGTCCTGTTCCCGAACATCCCGAAAATGATCCTATGTATGAACGTTGGGAAAAACCCATTCAGGACTGGATAACACGAGAAAAGATTGAAACGGGCAAAGTGCCTACAGAGACTTGCGATTACCATGAAGAAAAAAATCAACCCACAATTAGCATCACCTCGCCGACTAATAATGACTTAATTGAAGACAATGAAATTAATATTGAAGCCGATGGTGAAGCCCCTTTAGATTTTGATAAAGCGGAATTCTATTTTGACGACAAACTCTTTGATACTCAAAACGGTAATCCTCCTTTTAAAACCAATTATGCAAGTTATGATGAACCAGGTTTCCACATCATTAAAGTCATTGCTTATGACAAAATGGGCAACACAGCCCAAGACTCTTTAACCATTAATCTAAAAACTGAACAAATAATCTACTTAACCACACCCGCGGGACAAACTGTTTTGCAGGACAATTCATTCCCTTATGAATTAAAGGCCATTGCTTCTCATCCAAATGGTGTTCGTAAGGTGAACTTTTACGGCCGTGATGTCACTCGCGACAAAAGACCTTTCCTTATCGGCTCCAGTTTTGAACCCACAACAACAGAAGGAGAAGAATATAAATTCTCTTGGGAGAAAAAACCCTTACCTGGCCAGTACGAAATCTATGCTCTCTTAATTTCCAATGAAAATGAGACTACCCAAAGCGCGAAGATAATTGTGGAAATAAAATGAATGAATAAAGCTCCTAAACACGTTACCATTACTCATTATTTACGCGAAAGGTAACCCTTTCTATCAATTCTTTACCACATAATTTATTAATCCTCTCTATAATTACCTGCTGAAAAAACTGCAATTGACAAGCCCAAGCCGACGAAGGCACTTCTATTGTTAAAATTTTGTGACGCAAAAATAAAACCCGCGAAGCTTTCGCGGCTTTTTGATTAATAATCTCCTCTACTACCTTTTGATAAACCAAAGGAACCTGTTTCTCATCAATTACTGCGTTAAAACCCACCTTATTAGCGAATTGAGGCAAAACAGATTTTAAGGGAATAAACATAAATAAAAACTTAAAGCGTAAAGCGAAAAATGCAAAATAAATTATCTCTCGCTTTGTATATTTTATTTTGCCCTACTTTATACCTTATCTTTTACGCCCTACGCTTTAGTGATTTTGCCTCTTTTCACTTTTAAGATTAATGCTTCTTTTGAGATGGAAGGAGGAATCTCTTTAATATCAGTTGTCGCAATAAAAGTCTGCTGTTTTTTCACTTGTGCTGCCACATGTTTTTTTCTGTCTCCATCCAATTCAGAAAATACATCATCCAAAAGCAGAACTGGCCTTTCTTCTAAACCTTCTTCTAAAAAATCTAATTCTGATAATTTCAAAGATAGAATGGCACTCCGAAATTCACCTCGCGAACCCTCAAAAACAATATTCTTCCGACCCAGGATAAAACTAAAATCATCTCGATGTGGGCCAGATAAAGTCTGCTGACGGCTAATTTCCATCTCTTCTTTTTTCAAAAGTTCACCGCGAAATCTTAAATTGATCGCCTCTTCATCTAATTTGGGGGAAATATGAAAAGAGGGTAAATAATGTAAACTTAACTCTGCTCCAGGAACAGTCTCCCCTCCTCCTTTTGCAATCTTGTTATAATAAATTTTAGCTAAAGAATCCAATTTTTGTGCCATATCTTGGCGGAACTTAATAATAAAACTCCCTTTTCGCGTAAGTTCTGTATTCCAGAATATAAGCTCCTCATGACTCCCCACACCTTTATTAATACGTAGCAGAACTTGGTTACGATTTTTAAGAATTTTATTATATTCCATCAGGGTCTCGCAATAAGTGGGGCTTACCTTGCAAGCAACGATATCTAAAAACCGACGACGAGCACTCGGGACCGCTTTAATTAAATTAATATCCTCTGGGCAAAACAGAACTGCTAAAAAAGCGCCCAAAATTGTACGCACAGGCGCCATCTGACCATTAAGCTTGATTATTTTCTGGGCATTGCCCCGCTTCCTTGATCTTTTTAATACAACCTCTATCTTAAAACCTTGTTTCCTACCCATACCTTCTGCTTCAATCCGGCTAAAATCCTCCTTCTCACCAATTAAGTCTAAATCACTTCTTAAACGAAAAGATTTAGTAATTGCTAAAAGATAAATTGCCTCTAGAAAGTTAGTTTTGCCTTGCGCATTATCACCAACTAAAATAATTGCCCTTCTTTCTGTTTCTATATCCAAAACGTCATAATTACGAAAATTAACTAATTTTAGATGGTTCAAGCGCATAAAATGGAATTAGGAATCAGGAATTATGAATTAGGAATAAGTTATATTATCCAATCCCTTCACTCAAATTCCCTCTCGCATAAGCCCAAAACAAGCAGATTACCTTCTAACCCTTAAATTCAATTCCGAATAGGCATAATTAAATAAAGGAAAGAACTATCAGAATCAGCAGGCCTTAATATCCCAGGCTCATCCGAACCATTGGTTTCGAAAATAGTCTCCTCCGAAGGAAGATTATTTAAACCCTCCAAGAAATAGCGATGGTTATAGACAATTTCTTGAGGTTCTCCCTGCACCTCGGCTTCCACTCTAGATTCATTAGTGCCTACGCCCGTGCTTTCCGCAGAAATTAGTATTTCATTACTTTTAGGGTTCAGTTTGATTCTAATGTCATTAGTTTCTCGAGCGGTAAAAAAGCTCGCCCGCTTTATTGCTTGACCAAAATCACGCGTTTTAACCTTAACCCTACTTGATAGTCTCTGGGGAATAATCTGTTTGTAATCAGGATACTGCCCCTCTACCAAACGAGCTGTAAAGTCAATTTCCCGGAATTGGAAAAGAACTTGATTTTCCATAAAAAAAATTTTTACTGTCTCCTCACTATCCTCTAAAATATGAATCAATTCTTGAATTGCTTTCAGGGGAATAATGGCGCGTGCGTCTTCCGGATTCCCCTGTTCAAATTTAATACCTTTCTCTGCCAAACGATAGCTGTCGGTCGCTACAAGGGTTAAATCTTGCTTACCAAAATTAAAAAGAACACCCGCAATCTCGGGCCGCAACTCATCCTGTGTGGCTGCAAAACTAACCCCTAAAAGCCCAAGCCTCAAATCCTTTTCTTGAATAGAAAACATCGTTCCTTTTTTCATTTTATTAATCAACGCATACTGAAAAGGAAAATCTGAAGCAGGTAACCCCCGCATTGTTGCTTTATCAGATGCAGTTTCCACCTTCAAACTTTCTTTTTCCACTTTTAATGTTATTTTACTTGCCGGAAGTGAATTAACATAATTCGTGATTAAAGAAGAAGCAATTGTAACATTTCCTTGTGCTATTATTTTACCTCTTACAAAATAATTAATCCCTGTCTCTAAATTAGTACTTGCCAACCTTAATCTGCCATTTTTAGTTTCTAATAAAATATTATTCAAAATTGGCAAATTAATATTAGAAGTTACTAATTTACTTACTGTTGCTAATCCCTTGTTTAAATTTTCTTGAGTACAAAGTATTTTCATAAATTTAATATTTATTAATATTATTGTTATTATTATACTGTGAACAATATTTATATTTTCAACAATGTCTTTAAAAAATGCACCAGTAATTCAGATAAAAAATAATTTTTGGTTGGGGATAGATAATGAATGAAGAACTGATAACTTATGAATAAATAGTGCTACTAATGAACCACAATTTTTGCAAAGAGTCTGTGTTGTGTATAACCATTAAGTTTTCACTAGTTTATAAACCCTTTATCTATTTAGTTATTCCCACCTTATCCCCTTTTATTTATGAATCAAATTTATTGAGATAAGATTCCCTAGATCAATTATAAATTCTTTGTTTAATCAGTTCGATTTCCTGGCGCAATTCCTCGTTTTCTGCCAGTTCTTCATTAATTTTTTTGTAAGCGTGAATTACAGTAGTGTGGTCGCGCCCCCCTAGTTCCTGGCCAATGGAAGGATAGGAGATTTTAGCTTCAGATCTTAAAAGGTACATTAATATTTGTCGGGGATAGGCAATCTCCTTTCTTCGAGATTCACTCAAGAGATCTTTAACATTAAGGTTGTAAAATTGAATAACCGAATCAATAATTTCTTTAGCAGAAACAAGGTGGGGTCGAGGAACATTAATCACGTTTTTCAGAATTTTTTGAACATTTTCTAGGGAAAGTGTAAGGTGATGGAGTTGATAATGAGCAATTACACAGTTTAAAGCCCCTTCCAATTCACGGATGTTGCGTTGGATGTTGGTGGCAATATAATTACAAACATCATCATCTAGTTTAATGCCCGCTTTCTCCACTTTGTTTTTTAAAATAGCAATCCGAGTTTCCAGGTCTGGTGGCGTGATATCGGCAATCATCCCTCCCTCAAAGCGTGAGGAGAGACGTTCTTCTAGGGCAGGGATGGCCTTAGGCGGACGATCAGAAGAGATAACAATTTGTTTATTTTCTCCATAAAGAGCATTGAAGATATGGAAAAATTCTTCTTGAGTTTTTTCTTTACCAGCAATGAATTGAATATCGTCTATAATCATTACATCAATGTTACGGTAGCGTTCTTTAAAGTAATTCACATCGTGTTTTTGAATAGAGTGTACGAGTTCATTAGTAAATCTTTCACTGGCAATATATTTCACTTTTTTATTGCGGAATTTTTTGGTAATTTCATTACCCACAGCCTGGAGTAGATGGGTCTTCCCTAGGCCGACACCACCATAAATAAACAAAGGGTTGTAAGTTTCGCCTGGGTTGCAGGCAACAGCGTGACAAGCAGCACGGGCTAATTCATTGTTTGACCCAACAATAAAATTATTAAAGGTATAGCGAGGATTAAGATTTGTGGTTTGAGCAGCATTCGTGTCTCTGAAAGTAGAGGATGTTTCATCGTCTTCAAACACTTCTCTAGTTGTAGATAACTTTTCTTGGAGAGATGGAGCTTGTGTTTTAAGACTTCTCACCTCATATTTTACTTCCTCAATGCGTTCACCCACAGCATTAATCAAAGCATGCAAAATTAATTTTTGGTATTTATTTTCTAGCCATTCTTTGGTAAAGAGATTAGGCACACTAATAATTATTTGATGTTCTTTATAAGAAACAAGGGCGGTATTAGTAAACCAGGTGGTAAAATTGGCCTTGCTAATAGAAATTTCTAACTCGCCAAGAACATTCTGCCAAATTTGTTGATTATCCATATGTTTTTATTTTGGGGCTTTTATTTTCAGCCCTCCTCTTTTTCAAAAGAAAGAGTCAAGTTTTTGCGGAAAACCTCCAGACTTTAATTATATAATAATACAATATATTTATCCACAAGTAAACTAATGACTAAAACAGGCTTATTTTACCCCCCAATTACATAAGATTGTTTTGTAATTAGAATAAGATGGTATAAAATGTTGATAAAATGTGAATAAATTGTGGACTATTTAAATTAAAACATCTAAATTAAGTTAGGCTGTTGTTGTTTGACTTAGGGGGTAATATGGGTTACACTGCTATCAAGAGGATCTAAAAAAGATTTTAATTTATTTTTTCCTATGAAAAGAACTTATCAACCCAAAAAGAAAAGAAGAAAGAGAGTTCATGGTTTTCGGAGAAGAATGCAAACCTCCTCCGGCCGCAATGTACTAGCTCGTAGACGCCGTAAAGGCAGGAAAAGATTGAGTAAATAGAATTATGCTACCTAAAGTGCATCGTATTGGGGCTGAAAAAGAGTTTAATGACGTTTTCCGAAAAGGTTATTTCTTAAGATCTGTCTTTTTTACTGCTAAAATCGCTAAAAATGATCGAGGTGTAGTAAGATTCGGATTTGTGGTTTCTAAAAAAATAGCCCAGAAGGCAACCGACCGCAACTTAATTAAAAGAAGACTAAGCGAGGCGGTCAAGTTTTTTTTAGGTAAGTTAAAAGATGGCTATGATATAGTTATCGTCGCGCAACCCCCCATTGTTGGTAAGGGATTTGAAGAAATTAAAGAAGAGATAAGAAATTTATTTTGTAAGGGTCGGCTTTTATACTCTAAATCCGATCACGCCTTACACAATAGAACAATGGAACAATGAAATCTATGCGCTTTATCCTTTTAAAAATCATTCGTTTATATCAAATGACCATTTCCCCAGATCATGGTCTCCTGGCTTTTCGCCATCCCTATGGTTTTTGTCGCTTTACTCCTACCTGTTCTGAATATGGCCATCAATCCATAGAAAAATTCGGTGCTCTTCATGGTTTATGGTTGACTTTTAGGAGGATTCTCCGTTGCCATCCTTGGAGCAGGGGCGGTTACGATCCTGTACAATAATATCTGTATTTATTTTATTTTATTTTTTTCCTTCTTCCTTATTCCTAATGCTACATTATGCTCGGTGGTTTATTCCGCATTATTCTTTATGAACCCATTCTTAATTTACTGGTGTTTTTTTATGATTTCATTCCAGGTCATGATTTAGGCATTGCAATTATTGTCCTGACCATTGTTTTAAGATTTATTCTTTATCCTTTGTCTGCTAAATCTGTGAAATCGCAAAAGGCCTTACAAGATCTACAGCCAGAACTAGAAAAGCTTAAGAAGCAATATAAAAATGATCGTGAAGGATTGAGCCGAGTCACCCTGGAATTTTATCGCAAGAATAAAATTAATCCCCTTTCTTCCTGCCTTCCCCTCTTAATTCAATTTCCAGTTTTGATTGCTATCTACCAGGTTTTAAGGGATGGTCTTAATAACTCGGATGTACTCAAGTTTTTATATTCTTTTATTCCTAATCCAGGTCAATTAAACCCCGATTTCTTAAACTTTCTGAACTTGGGAACAAGGAATGTTTATTTAGCTGTTTTAGCAGGCTTAACCCAGTTTTGGCAATCCAGGATGTTAATGAAAAAAAATAAACCCTTGCAAGCAAAAAGCAATGATTTTAGTGCTATCGCCGCCAATATGTCTAACCAGATGGTTTATATTATGCCTATTTTAACCATTTTTATTGCCCTCGGCTTTCCCGCTGGTCTTTCCCTTTATTGGGTAGCAACCACCTTATTTTCTATTCTTCAGCAGTGGCTAGTGATAAGAAAAAATAGGAATAAAGAATTATCCTCTACCGCCTCCTAATATTTTTTGTGTCTCTTGGGTAGGTTAGTGGATCAATATTTTTTCACCATTTTTATTTCAATGTTAAAAATATGAAAAAAAAATTATCAGGGAATCTTTCTCCCAAGAAGTTGAATCATGCGGAGGTTATTGAAACAATTTGTGGATGTATAGGAGAATTACTGCAAAAGATGTCTCTTTCTGGTAAAGTGAGAGCAAAAATTGTAGATCAGCATAATGAAGAGATTATTTGGGTTAGTATTGAAAATAAAGAGAATCCTAATCTTTTAATCGGGCAGCGAGGCTCCAATCTAAGCGCATTGCAACATTTACTAAGATTGATTGTGAGGCGTAAGTTGGATCAAGTAGCGAATTTTATTTTAGATGTAAACAAATACAGAGAGAATCGGGTAAATTATCTTCAAAAGCTTGCCGCAATTTCTGCCAAACAAGTGACTAAAACTAAACAGCCCCTTATTCTAGAAGCAATGCCTGCTTATGAGCGCCGCATTATTCATCTTGCCCTAGCGGGGAGCGAGGAAGTAGTTACAGAGAGCGAAGGCGAACAAGAGGAAAGAAGAGTAGTAATTAAGCCGAAAGAAGGGTAGAAAGTTTAATTAACCTAATTTCTAAATAATGTCCAATACCCAATACCCAATTACTAGTTAATTTAGACTTATCTTTATTTTGCTCCTTAGTCATTAATATTGGGATTTATTTAGAATAATTAGAGCAATTAGAACAATTAGAAATTTTTTACTATGCTTTTATCTGCCCAAAAAATTTTGCACCAAAAAATTAGCGACCCTGCAGGGTCGGCCGCAGGAGCAATCACAGGCTTTTTTATTATCAGGCAAACAGGCAAAATATATGCCATCCGAGTGGATCAAGAGAGGTGTATTTTATTTTTCAATATTAAAAATTTCACTACTGGCGGAATTATCACCTTTCCTCGTAGCGTTATATCTATTAAGGATGACGGCCGCGTTGCCACTTTAGATGAAGAACAATTCGCCATTTTAGGAAACCAAGCCATAACCGAGAGCGGCAAAGTTTTGGGTGAGATTAAGGATTTTGAATTTGACCATTTGGATGGTCAAATCGTTAAATATTATGTGAAAACAGGTTTGGTTTCTAATCTTTTCAAAGGCCAGCTCGTTATTCACAAAGATCAAGTAGTTGCCTTAAAAAAAGAGGCCGTGGTCGTGCAAGATAGCATCCTGCCTGCCGAAAAGGGTTTAAAAATTTGGCAAAAAAAAGCCGAAATTCTGCCATCTCCTGCAGCCGTGGCAGAAGGATAGCTTTGTAAAGATTATGAAATGTCCTATAACTGACCCCATCAAGGTCTTTTTTAGTATTGGTAGAATTTAAATTGCTCTTGTTTTTTTGGCTAAAATATGGTAATATTTGGGAGCTTTTGTTAAAGATTTAATCGTCTCTGATGTCTCTCACGCGTAAAGTTGCTTATAATACTTTAATCCAATCAGTGGGTCGGGTACTCTCGGCCTTTATTGGTTTTGGGGTTATTGCCGCTACAACGCGTTATTTGGGTCGCGCAGGATTTGGTCAATATACCACTGCTATGGCTTTTTCCAGTTTCTTTTCCACAATTGCTGGTATGGGCATTTCTTTAGTGGTTACCAATGAAATCGGCAGGAAGAATTTAAATTTGAACAAATTTCTCTCTAATGCCTTTTCTCTAAGAATATTTACCTCTGCTGCTATTTTGGGGGTGGGAGCCTTGGCTGGTTTTTTAATGCCTTACCCTGCACTCGTGAAACAAGCCATTGCTGTAAACTGTTTTGCTTTTTTTCTCCTTTCTTTTCGCCATGTTTTTGATGGTTTATTTTTTCGGGAATTCAAAACTTTGAAGCTAGTTTTGGCAGAAATTTTAGGTCGCATTTTGACCCTCGGATTAGTTTTATGGGCGGTTTGGAGGGCAAAGGGACTACTTTCTACTGTTTGGGCGATTGCTTGGGGCAATCTTGTGCAGTCACTTTTAGTTTATTTATTTACCCTTCCCTATGCCAAAATTCGTTTTCAGACAAATTGGAAGGTTTGGAAATATATTTTCCACCGTTCTTGGCCCCTCACCCTTTCTATGGTTTTAAATTTAATCTATTTTAAATTTGATACCATTATCTTATCTCTTTTAAAACCCGAAGCCGATGTTGGCATTTATGGCGCCGCTTACAAAATCTTGGAGCTCTTGATTGCTTTTCCGATCCTTTTCTGCAGTTTGGTTTTGCCCCAATTTGCTTTATACCGGAATACTGACCCTGATCGCTTTCGCCGCATCTTCCAAAAAAGTGTTGACTTCTTGATTTTATGGACAGTACCGCTCGTAATCTGTACTTTTTTCTTTGCCCCCGAAATCATCCATATCGTTTCTGGTTATAATTTTGATCCCTCAATAGGGGTCCTACGTATCTTAAGCATAGCCATTGGTATTATCTTTTTCTCTAGCCTACCTTCCCATCTTATTGTGGCATTAGATCAGCAGAAAAAAATGATTTGGGGATACCTAGTAGGCGCAATTTTTGCCGTTACTTTGGACTTAATTTTGATTCCTTTTTATTCTTATACTGGTGCAGCAGTGACTACAATTTTAGTGGAGCTTTTAATCTTAATTTGGAGTTTTTCCCTAGTCAGACGTGCTTATTATTTACCCTGGCAGAAAGGAATCTTTTTACGTAGTATCATCGCCGGAGTGGTTCTTATCTTATTTTTTATTGTGTTTCCAGGTTTAAATTTTATTTTGCGATTTATTGCCGGAATGGCACTTTATTTAACAGTTCTGTATTTAATTGGCGGATTGCCTAAAGATATTCTTAAAGAATTTTTGACGATTAAAAAATAATGCAAATCTCGGTTATTATTCCGACTTGCGGCAGGATATCTGAACTTGCTTTATGCTTGGAAGGCTTGAGGCGACAAACTTTAAAACCTAAAGAAATTATTGTTGTTAATGATAGCGGTGAAAACATATCTGATAAACTCAAAGATATTAAGGTAGTTACAACCAAGGGAAAGATTGGCTCGGGGCGAGCAAAGAATGAAGGAGTAAAGTTAGCCCAAGGGCAAGTATTAGCTTTTTTGGATGATGATTGTGTCCCTTCTCGCCTTTGGCTTGCAGAAATTGCGAAGTCTTTTCAGGATAAAAAGATAAAAGTTGTAGTAGGCAGAATCGTAGAAAAATATCCGCAAGATAAACAAGGCTCATTCTCCGATTTTATTTTAAATCTACCTTTTTACCCTTTTTATTTATTATTTCACAAAAAGGTGGGAGGCACGATTTATTTTAATGGTCGTGTAGACGCGCATCTTAATACTTCCAGCCAAGGTTTTTGCGATTGGGGTGGCGCGGGTAATCTTGCAGTGCGCACATTAATTTTTCAAAGAATAGGAGGATTTGAGGAAAATTTTCTGCCAGGGCCAAGTCTAGAAGAGCCAGATCTCTGCTTTCGGATTAAGAAAAAAGGAGGCAGGATTTTTTATAATGGCAGAGCAGAGGTTATACATTATCGCTCCCCAAAAGGCCGTCTAACACGTCAGGATGCAATTCAAAATACGAGAGCTAATGAGGTTTATTTTGGCCTAAAAAACATTGCTTTTCAGAATCTTTTCACTTTTCTTGGCTTTTTTATTTATCAAGCCTGGCAAATTTTTATTTATGGTCTAGCGGCTTTAGTGCAGCGAGAATATTGGCAGCGGATACGAGGAAAAATTAAGGGTTTTGCGCATTATAGAAAAGTAATAAGTAAGAAGTAGTAGGATCTCAAATTCAAAATTCACCTTTCCACCGAGGATGTTTAACGTCCTGAGGACTTCGGGCATCCTGCCCGAAGTTAGTGGGTCACGGGCAAGATGCCCGTGACCTCAATTATAAACTATGCGTATTGCGATTGATAGCCGTGCCATTTTAGGAGCGCGGACAGGTAAGGGAGAATATAGTTATCAAATATTAAGACATTTAGCTAAAATTGATTCTAAAAATCAATATTTTTTATACACCCAAAGAGGAATCCCTTACCATTTTGGCGCCAATTTCCACATAAAAAGACTAAGGTTACCCTCTATTCTCTGGCACCTTTTTGTTTGGTTGGATTTAAAATGGATTTTAAAACCCGATGTTTATTTAGCGCCAGTTAGCTATATTATTTCTGCTTTAGGGGTGAAAAACTCTATTGTGTTGATTCCTGATTTAGTGGTTTTTTTATTCCCTCGGCAGCATAATTCTAAAGCAGTTTTTTTGGAGAAATATTTTTTAAAAAGGGCGATAAAACAAAGTAGAAAAGTGATTGCAATTTCTCGTGCCACTAAAAGAGATCTAAAAAGATTATTTTCCCTTCCCTCTTCCAAAATAGAAGTTATTTATTTAGCCGCAGATCAATATCATCAAAAAATTTCCCCTTCTCTTTTAGCCGCAATGAGGAAAAAATACAATTTACCTTGCCAGTTCATTTTTTGTGTGGGCACCTTAGAACCAAGAAAGAATCTAATCCGTTTGATAGAGGCTTACCAAAAGTTGTCTTTAAAAAAGGCATATAACCTAGTGATTGTAGGTAAAAAGGGCTGGCATTATGAAGGGATTTTCCAGAGGGTCCAGCAATTAAATCTTGAGAAACACGTGCGCTTTTTGGGTTATGTAGATCAGAAAGATCTCCCTAGCCTTTATCATTTAGCCACTGTTTTCGTCTATCCTTCTCTATATGAAGGTTTTGGCTTGCCTCCGCTAGAAGCAATGACTTGTGGTACCCCTATAATTACAAGCAATATATCTTCTCTACCTGAAGTTGTGGGTAAAGCAGCCCTGCTAATTAATCCAAGGAGTATTCCAGAAATTACCAATGCATTAAACACGCTCTTGACCGATGATATGTTAAGGGTTAAATTAGCAAGATTAGGACTTATTCAGGCTAAAAAGTTTAGCTGGGAGAAGACGGCGAGGGAAATTTTAAAAATTATCACTTCTATCAAATATGGGGGGTAAATTTCTAATTTTCAATTTTCAAGCACCAATTTTCAATGAAATTCCAAGCACCAAATTCCAAACAAAATATTTTCTGCGCAGTTTGAAAATTGGAATTTGGAACTTGACCTGCCCGCCAGTGGCTTCGCCGACAGGCGATGGCAGGCGGGTTGAAAATTGAAAATTGTAAATTGAAAATTATTCTGTGTTAAAACATTTTTTAAAAATTACATTTATTCTTTTAATGGCCATAGCCATTGCTTTTCTAATTGTTCAAAATTTCTTAGTGGGTCTCCTCGTATGTCTTGGCCTACTTTTAGGCCTTCTTATCTTTTTAGATCTGAAAGCGGGCTTAATCTTAGTGGTTTTTGCTTTGATCTTGGGTCAATTAGTGCGTATTCCCATCCCTGGAACAGAGAGTTTTTTCTTACCTAATGATGTGATTATTCCCGCAATGGTCTTAATTTGGATTTTTGGAAAATTAGTAGGGCGAAAGTTTCAAATCCAATCCACACCTCTCAATATCCCCATCCTTATTTTTTTGGGCATAGCTTTGGTTTCCTTAATCTGGGGTGTCCGTAACTTGACTTGCAGTGAGACTTTAGTTTCTAGTTTTTATTATCTGCGATTTTTAGAATATATTTTGTTCTTCTATGTTATTTTGGACATAATAAGAGGCTCAAAAAGTATTAAAAAATATGTCACCTTGGTCTTTATTTGCTCTTTTGTCTTAGCTGTTTTGGGATTTCTACAATATGTTTTTATTCCTGACTTTTCCGGGATGGCCTCCCGTGCGGGTTGGGATCCTCACGTAAAGCGCCTGCTTTCTACTTGGTTTGACCCCAATTTTATAGGCGGATTTTTTGTTTTTATTTTGAGTTTTGTAATGAGTTTTTTCTTGTATACCAAAGACCGCAAATACAAATTATTCTTAGCAATTTTAGGACTAGTTTTATTTGCCGCTTTAATCCTTACCTATTCACGCAGTGCCTTTTTTGCTTTTTTAGTATTACTTTTTGTTCTAGGTATTTTGAAGTCTAAAAGACTATTATTAGCAGGTCTTCTTGTTCTTCTCATTTTAATTGGTGTTTCCGATCGTTTACAAACAAGATTAGCTGGCGCAACAAAGATTGATGTCACTGCAGAAGCGAGAATCCGCTCTTGGCTGGCCACTTGGGAGATTGCCCGTGAGCATCTTCTCTTGGGTGTGGGTTTTAATACTTTTAAATATGTTCAGTTGGAATATGGCAAGATTGGGTCCGAGGCAAGCCATTCTGACTTTGGCAGTGATTCTTCTTTTTTAACAATTCTAGTTACCACTGGAATTTTTGGATTTTTGGCTTATTTATGGATTTGGGGTGTAATGTTTCGAGTGAGTTGGCAAGCCTTCCGCTGTGGCAGCAGTGATTTAGGCTCTTCTTTAGGATTAGGAATGTTAGGGGCCCTGTCTGCAATGTTAATTCACTCCCAGTTTGTAAACAGTCTTTTGTATCCATTTTTTATGGAGATTATTTGGCTATTTTTAGCAATGGTAATTCAGAGTCAGTGGTTTGT